>DATNBK010000188.1:0-2811 GCA_035571995.1 Rhodanobacter sp. | reverse complement strand
CTATCACGACCGCTCCGACGGCGGAGCCATCACCACCTTGCTGGAAATGGCATTTGCGGGCCACTGCGGACTGGAGATCCACCTGGACGGCTGGGCCGAGGCCAGCCTGCGTGCCCTGTTCAACGAGGAGCTGGGTGCGGTACTGCAGGTGCCCGCGCAACGGCGCGATGAGTTCTCGGCGCTGCTCGAGCGGTATAACCTCGGCGCCGTGGGCCATTGCATCGGACGGCCGAAGGAAAAGCTCGGTATCAAGCTGTTCCAGGGCGACGAAGTCCTGTTCAAGTGGCGCTGGCGTGACCTCTTCGCCGCCTGGACAGAAACCAGTCATGCCATGCAGCGGCTGCGTGACAACCCGCTCACCACGGATGCCGAACTGGCCTGGCGCCTGGACGATGCCGACCCTGGCATCACGGCCAAACTCGGCTTCGACCCGGCCGCCGACGTCGCTGCCCCGTTCATCGCCCGCGGCGCGCGGCCGCGCCTGGCCGTGCTGCGCGAACAGGGCGTCAACGGCCAGGTGGAAATGGCGGCAGCCTTCACCCGTGCCGGCTTCGACACCGTCGACGTGCACATGTCGGATCTGATCGAGGGCCGGCGGAAGCTGGCCGAGTTCCGCGGCTTTGCCGCCTGCGGCGGCTTCTCCTATGGCGACGTGCTTGGGGCCGGGCGCGGCTGGGCAGCATCGATCCTGTACAACCCCGCGCTGCGCGAGCAGTTCGCCGCGTTCTTCGCCGATCCGGGCAAATTCGCCGTGGGCGTGTGCAATGGCTGCCAGATGCTGGCCCAGCTCAAGGACATCATTCCCGATGCCCAGCATTGGCCGGAGTTCCTGACCAATGCCTCCGAGCAATACGAATCGCGACTGGTGACCATGGAGGTGCTGGATTCGCCAAGCATGCTGTTTACCGGGATGGCCGGCTCGCGCATCCCAGTGGCCGTGGCCCACGGCGAGGGACGGGTCAATTTCCCGCTGGCGTGCAGCCCGTCCAAGGCCTCGGCGGTCCTGCGCTTCGTCGACAACCGCGGCAAGCCGACCGAGGATTTCCCGCTCAACAGCAATGGCTCGCCGGGCGGCCTGGCCGGCTTCACCGCGGCCGACGGGCGGGTCACGATCATGATGCCGCACCCGGAGCGGGTGTTCCGCAGCGTGCAGATGAGTTGGCACCCGGATGCCTGGGGCGAGGACTCACCGTGGCTGCGCATGTTCCGCAACGCCCGCGTCTGGTGTGGTTGAGAGCATGCGCCGCGCCCGGGCATGAGCCTGCTGGACCTGCCCCCGTGGAACGTGGTGCTCGGGTTGGTGGCCTGGCTGCTCGTCCTGGCCTTCCTCCCTTGGTGGCTGGGCTTGTCGCTGTTGCTGGCGATGACCGTGATGCTGCTGTTCCTGCGGGCGCGCCTGCCGGACGAACACGCCCGCCTGCTGCGCTGGGGCCTGCGCTGGGGTTTGCCCGGCATGCTGTTCGCCTTGCAACGCGCCCTTGGCGGCGATGCGTTGGCCTGGACCATCGCCCTGCTCGGGGCCCTGACTGGCTACATGCTCGTGGTTGGACTGGAGCTTTGGCTCGATCGTGACCTCGTCCGCGAGCCCCTGCAGCCAGCAAGTACGCCCGAAACCACCGCGCCGGCGGCGGAATGGCCGGAGCGGCTCATGCATTCGGCGCTCGGGCCGCCGGTGGAAATCATCGAGCTCGACGTGCCGCAATGGCAGGATGCGGATGATGACCTTCCCGATCCCTGGGGCGGGCAGGCGCGCTACGTCAATGGCGGCTACGAGTTTGCCGGCCGCCGGCGTATCGACGGCGTCGCC
Source organism: Rhodanobacter sp. (assembly GCA_035571995.1). GTDB lineage: Bacteria > Pseudomonadota > Gammaproteobacteria > Xanthomonadales > Rhodanobacteraceae > Rhodanobacter. The sequence goes on along the minus strand of DATNBK010000188.1, from coordinate 1,004 downwards.
GCGCGCGCCTGCTTCAGCCCGGACGGGCGCTGGTTTGCCGCGCCGGTCGCGCGCGGTTCGGGCGTGTTGTTGTGGGATCGCCGGCACGACCGCGAGCACCGGCTGCGCCGCTGGCTGCTGGCGGGCTGGTACCGCGAACAGCCTTGGCTGCAGCGGCGCCCCGAGACCCCCCCTTGTGCGTTGCACCAGGTACTGGGTACCGACGAGGTCACCGATGACGAAGGCTGACGCCCGCTACACTGGCGTCCCGTTTCGCCACGTGCCCGGTCCCCGCTGATCATGTCATCGCCCTCCCCGCCTGCGGCCACCCGCCTGCTCAGCGTCATCGTGGTGGCCGCCGACAGTGGGCCGGCCTTGCGCGAATGCATACGCAACGTGCTTGGCTGGCCGCTGCGCCTGGAATTGCTGGTGTTGGACAACGCCTCCAGCGACGGCGTGCCGCAAGCCGTGGCCCGGGCCTGGGCACACGATCCCCGGCTGCAGGTGACCTACAACCGCGAAAATCTCGGCTTTGGCACGGCGGTCAATCGCGGCGCCGCGCAATCCAGCGGCGACGCCTTGCTGGTGCTCAATCCGGATTGCATGCTGGAGGCGCCTGGCGCCACCCGGTTGCTGGAAGTTCTGAACGGTGACGCGAATATCGGTCTGGTGGGCGCCGTGGCCTGCAATGCACAAGGCGAGCCCGATCCGGCGTCATGGCGACGCGATCCGCTGTTCCGGCACGCCGTGGCCAGCATGTTCGGCTTCGCCCACGCCGGGGTCAACATCACCCGTCCGCTGCCCGACCACCCGGTCGACACCGAAGCGGTATCGGGCGCGCTCATGCTGTTGCCACGCCGGGTGTTCGAGCACGTCGGCGGCTTCGACCCGGGGTACTTCCTGCATTGCGAGGATCTCGACCTCTGCCGCCGGGTCCGCGATGCCGGCTTGCGCGTGGTGCTTGCCGCGGACGTGCGCGTGCTGCACGCCAAGGGTGGCTCCAGCGCGCATCGCCCCATCTTCGT
>DATNBK010000187.1:0-2193 GCA_035571995.1 Rhodanobacter sp. | reverse complement strand
GGACGCCGCCTGGCGGGATTTCGAATCCGCGCGGAACGTTCTGCAGCAGGCACAGGCGCGTGCCGGCAATGACCTGTCGCTGAAGTTCGAGCTGCTGAACGTCAACAGCAATATCGGTCACGTGCTGGAAGCGCGCGGACAGCCGGCCGCCGCGGCCAGCGCGTACCGGAACGCGCTGGCATTGGGCCGTGAGCTGGTCGCTGCCAACCCCGTCGTCAACACCGACTGGGCATCCGCCCTGGGGAATGCGCACAACAACCTCGGCAAGCTGGCCTTGCAGCGTGGCGATCTGGCAGAGGCCGTCGCCGCGTACCGCGCCGACGACGCGATCGAAGCCCGACTTGCCGCCGCCGACCCCAGGAACAATGACCAGCGCGAAAACATGCTGCGGGTGCGCGCCATCCTGGGGCGCACGCTGGCGCTGACCGGTGACGTCGACGCGGGCATCCGCGACCTCCAGCAAGCCGTCGACATCGCCACCCGGCTGATCGCGATCGCGCCGACGCAAACCGGCTTTCAGGAAAAGTCAGCGCTCTATCTCGTGCAATTGAGCCGCCTGAAGCGCCTGCACGGAGATCTGCCGGCGGCACGGACACTGACCACACAAGCGCTGGCCACCCTGTCCGTGTTGACCCGCCAGGATCCGGCCAATGTTTCATGGCAGCAGTATGACGCCGAGGCACGCAGCGAGCAGGCCGCGCAATCGCTGGCCCGCGGGCAAGCCGCGACGGCGCGGGCGCAGGCGCAGGGCGCCATGAACATCCTGCAACCGCTGTTCGCCAAGCAGCCGGACGACCGCAGCCTGCTGCTGGATACGCTGGCCGCGAGCCTGCTGCTCGCCGACGCCGGCAGCGACGCGCCGGCGGCACGGCAGCTGCGGGAGCAGGCATGGAAAGCCACACAATCCGTGAAGAGCGGCAAGGACGACCCGCGCCTGCTCGCCTTGCAGGTCGAGGCATTGCTTGGCCTGCAGAAGCATGCCGCAGCAAAGCCGTTGATCGAGCGCCTCTGGAACGCCGGCTATCGCGATCCGGCCCTGCTCGCGATCCTGCGGCGCGCCCGGGTGGACTACCCGGCAAACCCCGCATTCACGACGCGCATCGCGCAGATCATGCAAACCGACGCCGGCGCTCCCGCGCCGGCCACGCGCGCTGCGCGCACGCCGGATCCAAAGCCCTGAATCAAGGCGCTGCGGCCCGCCCTCCACGCCGCCCACGATCCCTGCAAGGAGACCATCATGCCCAACGTAACACTCCAGGTGACACTGAAAAACGGCAGCCTCGACGTGGATCAGTCGGGAAATGGAAACCAGATCGCCCACGGCCAGTCGGTGACGATCACCTGGCACCTGAGCGGCCCAGGTGTGAACCCGGGGTCATTCAATGCGATCAACGACCCGAGCCATCCCGGGTTCGCCTGGATTCAACAGCCCCCATCCGGCGTGTTCGGCCAGGCGCAACTCGCGGACAACGGTGACAAGATCACGATCACCGATGCCAACGACAGCACCAGCTCGAGCGGCGAATGGATCTACCAACTCTGCGCGACGATCAATGGCGTCCCGTACTCGACCATCAGCACGCTTCCCACCGCCACCACGACGAATCCGATAATCAAGAACCTGTAGCTCATCATGCAGGCGCTTTGGTGCAGGAGCAGCGCAGAAGTGTGACAAGTGGGAGCGTCCATCTGATGGACAGCATCGTATTTCAATCAAACCTGGAGACCATCATGTCCAAGACCAACAAAGACAATCAGAACACCCCGGCCGAACCGCAGCCAGACGACCAGACCCAGGAAAGCAACCGCGACTCCGACCAGAACCTGGAACAGCTGGGTACGCTCTCGCCGAACACAACGACCAACCCGCAGATCAAGAACCTCTGACACTGACCGAGTGCCTGGCATGGAACATCGACCTCGCCTCCTCGCACCCGCCAGCGTACCGCTAGTGGTCGGCGTGACCAGCCACCGCAACATTCCCGCGCGCGATATCGACCGGTTATCGAACCGAAGGAGACCAGCCATGAGCGGATAACGAAACACGCCGGTTTTTGCACCGAAAATAATCGATGTTCAATGCGGCATTGCCGCACAACGTGAGGATGAAACCATGAAACGCATCGTATTGTCTGTGGCTCTTGGCATCGCCTTGGCGGCGACTTCGGCACTTGCCAGTGCCGGTACGCCGGC
>DATNBK010000186.1:0-6767 GCA_035571995.1 Rhodanobacter sp. | reverse complement strand
CACCTCGTTCCTCACCGCGTCCCAGGTCGACAGCGCCACCAACTGCGCCCCGCAGGAGCAGGGCTCCCTGACCACCGTCGGCTGCCTGTGGCGCAGCGTGAAGAGCATCGAGGTGAGCATCCTGATGGACGGCCAGGTGCCCTTGTATACGCTCACCAACAATGACCTGCTGTACGCCTACACCGCCGACGCCAATTCCGGTTTGTTGGCGCCCAGTGCCCATGCAATCAAGCCCAGCGACCAGGGTTTCCCTGACCAGTTGCTGCGGCGCGAGTTCACCTCCCTGGTCGCCGTGCGGAACTTCAACCCATGAACGCCCGTGTCCACAGGCTGCAGCCCGGCAGCGACGAGGGACTTGCCTTGACCTCGACAGTGCGCCCATCGAGTCTTCATCCAGCTGCCCCCGGTGCACAGCGCGGCGCGGTGCTGGTGATCGCGCTGATCTTCCTGCTGCTGCTCACCATCCTCGCCGTCGGCGCCTCGAACCGCTCCCTGCTGCAGCAGCGCATGGCTGGTGGCCTGCTCAACGCCCAGCGCGCGCAGATGAGCGCCCAGACCGCACTGCGCGGCGCCGAATGGCGCCTGTGGAGCTCGGCGGCCAAGGTGGGCACCACCCTGGGCTGCGGCACGGCGCTGTTTCCGTCCTGCTACATCTTCGATCCACTCAACCCCGTCACCAACGCGGTGAATTTCCGCACCAAGCCAGGCTGGGTCACGGCGGGCAGCGAGGAATACCTCGGCAACGAAGGCAGCATCAACTTCACTACAGGTGACGACAAGCTGGCCGAAAACCCCCGATATATCGTCGAGGACCTGGGCATGGTGCGGCCACCCGGCTCCGGCCCGCAGCATGAATCCGGTTCCACCGGCCCGTCCGGCGGCGGGACCGGCCAGATCAATCTGGAGATCTTCCGCATCACCGCCCGCGCCACCGGCGGCGATCCAAACACGATCAGCGTGTTGGAAAGTACTTTCGACGCGCAGGTCCAATAAAACAGTCCATCCCACAAGCCTGCTGTTTCCTGAGGCGCGGGTAGAAAAACAACCGGCTGGTCCATGCCTCAACGGACGGCCATACGCGGCAAGGAAAGCGGGGAACCCGTCATGTCCACCACCTTCAAGAGCATGCTGGCCAGCCGGGCAGCCACGATGGCTTCGGCGCTACTGTTGTTTGCCGGGCTTACCGCGCCCTTTCTGGTCCTGCAGAGCACCCATGCGCTGGCCGATCCGGCCGTGCTGGCGTGCACCGAAGGCAACCACAACGGTTGCACCGAGCTCAGCGCCATGCCGCCGGAAGACATGCAGGCGGTGCCCCCCAACCTGGTCCTGATGCTGGACGACTCGGGCTCCATGGCTTGGGATTACATGCCGGATTGGGGTGACTTACTGAACAACGGTGTCTATGGCACGAGAAACTCGGGCATCAACTACGTGTACTACGACCCGACGGCCACCTACGTCCCGCCGCCAAAGGCCACGGCCGCGTCCGGCGTCACCGACACCGCCTGGCAGTCGGATGGCACCTGGTACCCGAATTCGCCAAGCATGACCGCTGCGTACAGGGACGGCTTCACCAATACTTCCGCAGTGAACATCGTTGGCGGCAGCGGCTATGTGGGCGGCGGCAACGGCAAGTCCTTCAACTACACCGACAACCTCGCAACCACGCAGTTCAGCACCACGCCACCCGTCGACAAGGGACCCGCTGTCTGGGGCGGTGGCACGCCCGGCAGCCCCGGCACTCCCGGCGGCGGCTGCATCGCCAATTATTATGTGAATCCAAGCAATCCAAACCAGTGTATCCGCAATCCCGTCAGCGCCACCCACTCTTCCGCGTACTGTGATACGGGCGACGGGAATCCGTACAACAGCGGTGGCACCAAGATGTGCCACCACTACACGTGGCAAGAGGGTGTTCAAGTCGACTCGCCCTACCCCGCGCACGACGGTGGTTGGATTTGTCCGGCGGGTTCGACTGGCCCGGATGCAAGCAAGATGTGCTACTTCACGCCGATTGGACTCATTCCGCCGACGCCACCCACCAATCCGACCCCTGACCGCTGGCAGTGCCTGAGTGGCGGCTCGTTCACCGGCAGCCCGCCCGGGCCGCCGAGCGCAGCTCCCGAGTGCTGGACCAGCGGGACCAGTACGCGAATCTACGTCCGGGGATTCACCTACGTAGTGGGCAACCCGATACAAACGAATTCACACTACGTGATACCCAATGTGACATTCAATGGCCAGGATCCCCCGGCCGGTGGCTGGTGCGGCGTGCTTTACTATGCTTGGCAAAAAGCCAACTGCGTGAACGCGGATGACACGACCGGTACGGCTGCGCCGACCGGCATTTCCGCGGACCAGAACGTCGCGAACTGGTTCTCGTACTACCGTACGCGCCTGCTGATGGCCAAAAGCGGCCTGATGACGGCATTCCGTGGCGTCGATCCGAAATACCGCTTCGGCTTTGCCTCGATCAACGGCCAGGGCCTGGCCAACATCCCGGCAGGCTCGAGCTCGACGACGACCGCGTATGTGTTCAACGACAGCACGACCGATGGCAGCGGCGGCAACGCCAACAACAAGCTTGCCGCGGTGCAGCCGTTTGGCGACGGCAGCAGCGGCACACAGAAGGCGCAGTTCTGGAACTGGCTGGAGAAAGTCACAGCTGGCAAGACCACGCCGCTGCGCAAGGCGCTGAACGCGGTGGGCCAATACTACTCGACCGCCAATCCCTGGAAAACCATGCAGGGCGATCCCGGCTGGACCACCGGCAGCACCACCAAGTTCACCTGCCGCTCCTCGTACACGATCCTCACCACGGATGGCTTCTGGAACGGCGATCCGCCGACTGACCCCAGTGGCTTGGCCGGTGCAGCCAGCGTCGACGGGCCGGTCCAGGTCGTGCCCACGGGCTCGCTCACCCATTACGAGGCAAAGGCACCCTACACAGGCGGCGGCATCGCCGGCGACGTGACGCTGGCCGATATCGCCACCTATTACTGGGAACGCGATTTGAACTCGGACCTCAACAACGAGATCATGGCGCTCACGACGGATCCTGACCCGGCGTCGTGGCAACACATGACCACGTTCACGGTCGGCCTGGGCTACCCCCTGCAAGGCGTGACGCCGGCCGGCACCACGGCCGCGCAAATCTTCGGCTGGGCCAACGGCGGCGCGGCCATCACCGGCTTCAGTTGGCCAACACCCGGCTCGGACAGCATCTACAACATCGCCGACCTGGCACACGCCGGCCTGAACGGCCACGGCGATTTCTTCAACGCCAACAACAGCACCGAGCTCGCCGAGGCATTCTCCAAGGCGCTTTCCGATATCGGTGCGCGCAACGCGCCATTGCAGACCGCGGGGGTGAATGCCAGCGTCCTGTCGCTCGGCGCCGCCGCCTTCAAGACGATCTACACCACCGCCGGCTGGAGCGGCACCTTGCAGGCGGTGGCCTTGAATGCCGATGGCACGGTCAGCCAGGATCTGTGGGACGCCAGTACATGGCTGACCGCGACCTATCATTCGACCAGCGCCTACTCGGGCCGGTCGGTATACACCGGCGCCTACAACATTGTGAGTGGCGTCGGCAGCTTCAGCGCGTTCCAGTTCAACGCCACGAACAGCGCCTCGCTGGACACGGTCGAGACCGCGGGCCTGCAAACCCCGGCACTCGCGGGTGGCAATGACACGCTGGCCAACCGCATCAATTACCTGCTTGGCGACATCACCTACGAGAGCGCGACCGGGGCGGGTTACCGCCCACGGACCAACATCCTCGGCGCCATCATCCATTCCAGCCCCGCCTATGTGACCGGCGCCACCGGCAACTACCGAGGCAGTTGGCCGAACCTCGGCGTCGCCCCGCCCGAGACTGCCAGCGGCGCGCAGACTTACGACACCTTCGTCAACAATGTGGCTAGCCGCGAGGCAATGGTCTACATCGGCGCCAACGACGGCATGTTGCACGCGTTCTACGCGCCAGTGGCGACGTGCACGGGAACGGTCGACACCAGTGGCAACTGCTCTGCCTATACGTGGCCTGACACCACCAACCAGGGCCAGGAAGCCTTCGCGTTCATACCCCGCGCCGTATACGCCAACCTGGGCAACCTCACCAACAATAAGGCGTTCCAATTCCGTCCGACCGTCGACTCGACGCCAGTGACGCGGGACGTCTACTTCAGTGGGGACAAGGCGTGGCACACCCTGCTTACCGGTGGCGTGGGCGTAGGCGGCCGCGGCATCTACGCGTTGGACATCACCGATCCGAGCAGCTTCTCGGCCAGCGACGTGCTGTGGGAATTCGATGCGGACATGCCGGCCCCGGTGAGCTGCGTGACCAACGCCGAAGCGCCCTGCCGCTCCACCGACCTGGGCTTCACCGTGTCACAGCCCAACATTGGACGCCTGGCCAACGGCAAGTGGGTGGTGTTGGTTTCCAATGGCTATTTCCCGGATTGCGGCACGCCGGACGCTCCCACCAATGACCTCGCCACCTGCAATGCGATTGCCGCGCAGGCGCCCAAGTACACGGACGGCACGACGTACAGTTCCCTATTCGTGCTCGATGCGGAAACCGGCCAGATGCTTGCGGAATTGAAGACGCCAAAGATCAGCGGCGTCACCAGCTTTGGCTTGGCCAGGGCAGTACTGGGCGACTACACCAGCGACCAGGTGGACGACGTGGCGTTTGCCGGCGATGTGCAGGGCAACCTGTGGCGCTTCAATCTCTCCAGCAGCGATCCGGCGGACTGGTCTGTGAGCCTGGTGTACAAGGGCGCGGACGTCAGCGGCGTCCAGGGCGTACAGCCAATCACCACGATGCCGCGGCTGTTCCCGGACCCCGGCACCAACCGCTTCCTGGTGCTGTTTGGGACCGGCAAGTACCTGGGCGTCGGCGACAACACCAGCAGCGCCATGCAGGCCCTGTACGCGGTACGCGACACCCTCAACAAGACCTGGACCAAGGACGACCTGACGCGGCAATACTTGCACGAGGCCGTGGTGCCGGTCGGTCAGCCCAACGCAGGCGCGACCCTGCGTTGCGTCACAGGCTCCGACAGCGATACCTGCAGCTCGTCGGCCACGGCCATCAATTCCTTGCCGGGCAGCGGTGGCGGTTGGTACCTCAACCTGTACACCACGGATGCCGGGGGGACGCAAAGCAACGGGGGCGAACGCATCGTGGTCAATCCAGGTGCCATCTTTGCCAGCAACACGGTGATATTCGAGTCGATGATCACCGGTGCATCGGGCAGTGATGCCTGCGCACCCACGCTCCAGGGCGCGATCCTGGCCTTGAATGCGACCACCGGCGGATCGGCGGGCATGTCATCATTGGGCGGGTGGCCAACCGCGGGTGCGCGCATCAACAGCGCGCGCACGAGCGGCAGCTTGCCGGTGGTGTCAGCGCTGGGCGGTGGCCACGCGTATCTGCCAGGCGCGACGCTGGCACCCTCCAGTTCCGCCCCGATCTCGCTCGACGCACCCATCTGGCGCCGGCGTTCATGGCGGGTGTTGATGCATGACCAATGAGGTTTGCAGCATGAACAAGCGCGTGCGCGGAATGCGTGGCTTCACCCTGGTCGAGTTGATGGTCGTAGTCGTCATCATCGCGGTCCTGGCTGCCATTGCCGTGCCGGCGTTCGGGCGCTACGCGTTCCGCGCCCGCCGTGCCGATGGCCAGGAGATGCTGCTGCGCATTGCCAATGCGCAGGAGCGTTTCTACGCGACCAACAACCGCTACGGTTCGTTGAGCGACATCGGCTACGGCTCGACCGTTGCATCAGAAAAGGGTTATTACGTGGCGACCGTCACCGTTGCTGCGGCGGGTAGCACGGCCGCGCAAACCTTCGTGGCCACAGCCACTCCGCAGGACGTGCAGGCCACGGACAGTTGTCGGCCGCTGACGATCAACGACGCCGGCGCCAAGACGCCGTTGGCCACGTCCACTTCGTCCGCCGTCAACGGCGCCTGCTGGTGAGCGGCGCGATGCCAGCGCCACGCCGCACGCGGGGCTTCACGCTGCTGGAGCTGATGACCACGATCACCATCGTGGCAGTGCTGCTGGCGATCGGCGTGCCCAGCATGCGCAGCATGATCCAGCGCAACCGGGTCAGCTCGGCAAACAACGACCTGGCGGCCAGCATCGCCTACGCGCGCACCACGGCCATCAATCGCGGGCAACTGGTGTCAATGTGCCCAAGTGCCGATGGCAGCACCTGCACCTCGGCGGGCCAGGATTTCGAACCGGGTTGGATCGTCTATACCTACCCCGCCGGCACGGCATCGGCAAACAAGGCATACGACGGCACGGCGACACTGCTGCGTGCGGTGGACCGGCGCGCCGGGGTCTCGATCCACGCACTGCAAAGCCAGGTGATCACCTTTGGCCTGCAAGGCCAGCTGCGGCCAGGCACGGCGCTCGTCTTCCTCACCTGCGCACGCAGCGGCGACAGCGGCATCGGCACCAGCACCACGATCGCGCCAGGCAATCGCCTGGACGTGAACGGCTCGGGCTCGACCAACACGCGGCTCCTCGCCCCCAGCGCTCCCTGCGACAGCTGATTGCTGTCCCCGCCGGCTGACGCGCCCTCGCAGGGTCACCCGCGGGCGATGCTTTTCGGTGGGCAGCCCAAAACCAAGCATCGCCTGCGAGGAGGCTCCCACCATCCTGGGAATCCGTGGGAGCCCGCTGGCGGGCTCCCACAAGTACACATGGGGACAACCGCCTCGCCCGCTGGCGGGGATCACCAGCTGTA
>DATNBK010000185.1:0-5625 GCA_035571995.1 Rhodanobacter sp. | reverse complement strand
GGCGACGACCAGGCAGCGCTGGCCAGGCGTGCCGAGGATGTGCGCGACCAGCTGAGCCGGCAGATCCCCAGTCTCGCCGAGCTGGTCCGGCCCTACCGGGGCAGCACGACACCGCCCGTGGCCGCGGCGGATCCCAACCCGCCCGCCACGCTGGTCGGACGCAGCACCAACTGGCACCCGGGCTATTCCGGCGACCTCGACCACTTCGGCGTCGACGTCAAGGGCAACCGGCTGTTTCTGGCGGCGGAGGATCACGGCTCGGTGGAACTGTTCAACCTGAGGACCGGTCAGCATGAGCGCACCCTCGGCGGCATCGGTATCCAGATCCCGCATGCCTTCGTCTATCTGCCCGGGCACAACCGCCTGATCATCGTCGACGGCGGCACGAGCGGGCCGAAGATCCTGGATACCACCGACTACAAGGTCGTGGGCCACATCAAGCTGACCGCGCCCGGTGCGGATTCAGTCGAGTACGACGCCTCGACGGGTCATCTGTACATCGTCACCGGCGGCCACGACATGAGCATGAAGGACTGCTTCCTCAATGACGTGGACCCGCTCACCGGGCACGTCTACGCCACGCTGCGCTTCGATTCGAATCAAACCCAGGCGGTCAAGGCCGAGCAGCACGGGAGCCGGCTGTTCGTGAACGTGGCCGACCACGGTTACGTGGCGGTGGTGGACAAGAAGACGCTGAAGGTGATGGCTCGCTGGCCGATCCATGGCGCCAAGACCAATCTGACGATGGCGCTGGACGAAGCCGACCACCGCCTGTTCGTCGGCAGCCGCAATCCCAGCAAGCTGTTCGTGCTCAATACCGACACGGGTGCCACGGTGGCGATGCTGGATGCGCCGGCGACGTCGGATGGACTGTTCTGGGACAGCGCCCGCAAGCGCGTCTATGTACCCGGCGGCGACGGCTACCTTGGCGTGTTCCAGCAGGTCACCCCCGATCTCTACGCAGCACGTCCACGCATTCCCAGCGCGATCGGCGCGAAGTCGGGCATCGTGGTCCCTGAACTGAATCGCCTGTACCTGGCCGTTTCGCCCGGCGCACACCGCAAGGGCGGCGAGATCCTCTGGTTCAAGCTGGGCGAGTAGCTGTCGAGGATGCGCCCGGAACGTCAGCCAAGGCGACGTGGTCGTGCCGCCGGATTGCGGTGCCAGTTGCAACGACCTGGATGCCCGCCGTGACCGCCGAGACGCCAGGCATCAGCTTAATTTCCTTTAAGAATCGCTACAGATATCCGCAAGGTGCAGCTCGCAGAATGCAGCAACGCTCCGATCCAGCGCACCCGCATTTCCAACCCGCCATCCCACCACTGAGGCAATCTTCCATGCGCCGTACCGCCCTGTTCCTGGCAACAGCCTTGCTGGCATCACCGCTGCTGGCCCAGACCCCGACCAAAACCTATGCCCAGGAGCTGGTCGACGAGACACTCGCCGCGCATCCGGACATCGCGATCATGGCGCTGCACGTGACGCCGCCGAAGCAGGCCGACAACATCATCATCGCCTCCAATATCGGGCGCATCGGCAAGAAGGCCGACTCCGACGATATGGGTGTCGTCAACACCGGCAAGCCGGCCATGGCCGTGAACGCGGAAGGTGACCACTTCGAAGTCGAGTTGCCGCTGCAGGACGTCACCCACGACACCGTGGGTGCGGTGAGCATCGTCTACCCGTACAAGGCAGGCGATGACAAGGCAGCGCTGGCGAAAAATGCGGAGGCGGTGCGCGACGAGTTGCGCCGCAAGATCTCCAACGTCGGCAACCTTACCCAGGCCTACCAGTTCGATCCGGCCATCCCGACGCATACCTATGCGCAGCAGTTGGTCGATCAGACCATGGCCGCGCATCCCAGGCTGCTGATCCTGATGCTGCATATCGTGCCGCCGGGCAAATCGACCAACGTGGTGGTGGGTACCAGCATCGGCCGTTTCGGCAAGCCGGCCGACGACGATGACATGCGCGCCATCAATACCGGCATTCCCAACCTCGAGGTCAACGGCCGTCGCTTCGAGGTCGAGACGCGCCTGCTCGACGCCAGCGGGAAGACCCTTGGGGCGGTGGGCATCGTGCTTCCGTACAAGCCTGGCGACGACAAGAAGGCACTTGAGCGCGAAGGCTTCGCCATCCGCGACGAGCTGCGCGCGAAGATCCCCGACTTGGCCAAGCTGATGGAGCCGGTCGCCCCGGTGGCTGTCGCCGATCCCAATCCAACGGCGACCCTGATCGGACGCAGCACCGATTGGCACCCCGGCTATTCCGGCGACTTCGACCACTTCGGCGTCGACGTCCAGGGCAACCGGCTGTTCCTGGCGGCGGAGGATCACGGCTCCGTGGAGCTGTTCAACCTGAGGACCGGCGCGCACGAGCGCACGCTCCACGGTGTCGAGACGCCACACGCCTTCGTCTACCTGCCCGAGCACAACCGGCTGATCGTCACCGACAGCGGCAAGGGCATGACCAAGATCCTGGATGCCACCAGCTTGAAGGTCGTGGGCCACATCACGCTGGCGCCGGGTGCCGACTCGGCCGAATACGATCCCTCGACCGGCCATCTGTACATCGTCACCGGGGGCAAGGATGTCGGCATGAAGGACTGCTTCCTCAACGAGGTGGATCCGCTCACCGGCCATGTGTATGCCAAGCTGAGATTCGACTCGGACCACGTCGAGGCCGTGAAGGCCGAGCAGCATGGCGGTCGGTTGTTCGTGAACGTGGCCGACCAGAACTATGTGGCCGTGGTCGACAAGAAGACGCTCAAGGTGATTGCGCACTGGCCGCTCAGCGGCGCCCAGACCAACCTGACGATGGCGCTGGACGAGGCGGACCATCGCCTGTTCGTCGGCACCCGCAACCCCAGCAAGCTGTTCGTGCTCAATACGGACACCGGCGCCACGGTGGCGATGCTGGATGCGCCGGCGACTTCGGACGGGCTGTTCTGGGACAGCGCCCGCAAGCGCGTCTATGTACCCGGCGGCGACGGCCATCTCGGCGTGTTCCAGCAGTTCACGCCCAACCTCTACGCCGCGCGGCCGTGGATCGCCAGCGCCATCGGCGCCAAGTCGGGCATCGTCGTTCCGCAGCTGGATCGCCTGTACCTGGCCGCTTCGCCAGGTGAGCACGGCAAGGGCGGCGAGATCCTCTGGTTCAAGCTGGGCAACTAGGAGCGGATGATGCGCCCGGACCGACAGCGAAAAGCGATGCCGTCACGCAGCAGACTGGTGGCACCGCTCGCCTTGCTCTGCTTCGCGCTGCTGCCGGTACCGGGGCGCGCCACGAACTTCTACCATCTCGGTTCCGCGGTGGCGTTGCCGGGCAAGGCACCGGGGTGGGATTACCTGACCTATGACGCCGCACGGTCGCACCTGTTCATCGGCCGCCGGCACGACGGCGTCACTGTCTTCGACGTGACCACGCACAAGGTGGTTGCCACGATTGCCGGCAGCAAAGGCGCGAACAAGGCGATCCTGGTGCCTCGGCTCGATCGCGGGTTCAGCGTGAACTCCGATGGCACGAGCACCGAGTTCGCGCTGTCGTCGCTGAAAACCATCCGCCATATCCACTTCGGGCAGAGCGCCGACGCCGGCAGCTACGAGCCGGTGACCGGGCAACTGCTCTTCACCATGGGCGACAGTCGCAAGGTGGCGTTCGTCGATGCCAGCAGCGGCAAGCTCGTCGCCACGTTGCCGCTGGACAGCGGCAACATCGAGGCATCGGCGCCGGACGGACATGGCAATATCTTCGTCGCCGAGCGCGACCGCGACAAGGTGGTGCGCATCGATGCCCGCACGCATGCCGTGACCGCCAGTTGGTCGACCGCCCCGTGCCACCAGCCTGTCGGGCTGGACTATGACGCCGGCGATCAACGCATCTTCGTCGGCTGCCGCAGCGACCGGCCAGTGCTGGCGGTGCTCAACGCGGCAAGCGGAGCCATGGTAGCCACGCTCCCGATCGGTCGCGGCAACGACGGCGTCGTCTACGACCAGGCCACCCATCGCATCTACACGGCCAACGGGATTGACGCCAATCTGGTGGTGATCAAGCAGACAGGTGCCAACGGTTATGCGCTCGACCAGGCCATCACCACGCGGCCGATGGCGCGGACGCTGGCATTGGATACGGCACGGGATCGCGTCTATCTGGTCGCGGCCGAAGGCGGCGTCGATCCGGCCATGAAAGTGAATACCGCGGTGGCACCGTTCTACCCGAACTTCTATTTCGACCAGACGTTCACCGTGTTGACCTACCAAAAGAATTGAATTTCTCGATTTCAGCGCATCGGCAAACCTTGTCGGATGGATGTGGATGGGCCAGTTCTGTGGCGATTGCCGATGGGCCGCATGCGCAAGACCCGCATATGGATTTCCTTTCGTGTGATTTTCAGTGCCAGTAGAACTGCACCACCTGTTTCCGCCACGTCATCAAGCGCTCCGGGGAGGAGCGCCAATGCCGGACAAGGCGTACTGAATACAAATCCGCATCGGGATGGTGTTTTCACGGCGATCGACCCACGCAAGCGTGAGCCACCAGACCGGATGCCTCCAATCAATCGTTGAATCCACGCTGTCAGCCAAAGGGAATTTGCGCGCAGCTTCCCGGGGAGGGAATCATGTCTCAGCAAAAGCCGCCCACATTGTCCTACATCGCTGTCGCGTTGGCCGCCTGCCTGGCCGCGCCGTCGGCATTTTCGAAACCGGCGGATGACGGCGGTCATGCCCCATCCGCACAAAACACCCCAGGGCAAGACCAGCAGACCCCGAACTCGAAAACCGGCGCTCCGACTGCGAACCCGCCATCGGCCGACAAGGCCGCGCAACTGCAGCGCGTCGTCGTCACCGGAACGCTGTTGCCGGTCAACCCCAACGACGTGGCCGTTCCCGTCACCACCCTCGATGCGGACTCACTCCGCCAGACCGGCGTCTCGAGCAACATGCTCGATGCGCTGAGCAAGGCGATCCCCGCTTTTGCCGGCCGCAGCAATGCGGGTCCGAGCAACGCGCAGAACCACAATCAATTCACGGCGGGTGGCTCGCAGATCGAGCTGCGCAACCTGCCGACCCTGGTTCTGGTAGACGGCCAGCGCATGGCGCTGGATGGCGTCGCCGGCCTGAGCGGCAGCAAGAACTTCGTCGACGTCAGCCAGATTCCGGCTGCCGCGCTCGAACGGGTCGACGTGCTTACGGACGGCGCCTCGTCGCTCTACGGCGCCGATGCCGTCGGCGGCGTGGTTAATTTCATCCTCAAGCACGACTACCACGGCGTCACGGCCGGCGCGCATTACGGCGTGGCGGACGGTGGCTACCGCGACCGTTCGGCATTCGTCACGGTGGGCGGGGATCTCGGCCCGGTGAACATCACGGCGACCGCAAGCTACTCCAAGACCAGCCCGCTGTTCCAAAGCGACCGCTCGTTCACGAGTCCGACCTACGGCGTGGTTCCGGGCACGGGCCTGCCCGGCGTCGTCGGCGGGGGCAGCTACGTGCTGGCGCCGGGGCTGCTCTCGCCGAACGTTCCAACCGGGTCCGCCGCCACCGCCGGCAGCTACGCGAGTCTTTCGCCAGGCACCTACAACGCCACCAGCGCGGCAAAACTGTCCAACGGCTTCGACTACTCGAA
>DATNBK010000184.1:0-7491 GCA_035571995.1 Rhodanobacter sp. | reverse complement strand
ACGCAGCGCGGCCGCCACGAGGGTGCCGGTGGAGGAGCCCCCCAGGACGCCCTCGCTGGCCAGGAGCTGGCGCGCGGTGAGGAAGCTTTCGCCATCGGCAATCGCATAGGCCTTTTTCACCCGGCTGAAGTCGCTGATGCTCGGCAGGAAATCCTCGCCGATGCCCTCCACCACCCAGCTGGCGGTTTTCGCCTTGAGCTCGCCGTGGTTGATGTACTCGGCAAGCACCGAACCCACCGGATCGGCAAGGATCAGTTCGGTTGCCGGCGAATGCTCGGCGAAAAACTGCGAGAGCCCGGTCATGGTGCCCGAAGAGCCGCAGCCGACCACGATGGCGTCGACCCGGCCATCCATCTGCTCGAGGATCTCGGGCCCGGTGGTCGTGCGGTGCGCCGCCGGGTTGTCCGGGTTGCCAAACTGGTTGATGAAGTACGCGCCAGGCGTCTCGTCCGCGATACGCGCCGCCATATCCTGGTAATACTCGGGATGGCCCTTGGCCACGTCCGAACGGGTGAGCACCACTTCGGCGCCCATGGCCTTGAGGTTGAAGATCTTCTCCCGGCTCATTTTGTCTGGCACCACCAGGATCAGCCGATAGCCCTTCGCCTGCGCCACCAGCGCCAGACCAAGGCCGGTATTTCCGGCTGTGCCTTCGACCAGGGTGTCGCCCGGCTTGATCCTGCCGGCGCGCTCGGCGCCTTCGATCATCGAGACGCCGATGCGATCCTTGATCGAGCCGCCGGGGTTCACGTTTTCCAGCTTCAGGAACAGCGTGCACAAGCCGGTATCCAGCCGATGCGTCTGCAGCATAGGCGTGTGGCCGATGAGTTCGAGAATGCTTTGTTGGACCGTCATGGCTGTTCCGTATGCGCGCCGCCAGCATGCTGCGACGGATCGCGCTGGCACGGCGGACATGATAGCCGACGGCTGTGGGGCCAAGACCGGTGGCGGCAACTCGCGTTGGCGCGGGCCTGGTTGTGGCTGCTTGCGCGCGGGCGGTGCCGGCGCAAGCAGCATGAGGGCAATGGATCAGTGGACCATATGCCTGCGATCGGCCCAGATGCGTTCCAGGCGCGCCTTGGCGGCGAGTTTTTCCTTTTTCATGCTGACCAGGGTGTTCGGATCGATGGGAAGCACACCGATGTCCGCGTCGTGCACCTTGCTGTCCAGTTCCTGGTGGTGCTGGTACAACCGGCGAAACTCCACGTCGGCCTTCAGCAATGCCTCCACATCCTCGCGCTGATCATTTTCAAACATGAGTTCAACCTCTCGATGAGTGCGTCCGAGATGGCAACCCGCCCACAAACACCCGGCCCATCGCCGCGGCAGAGTCGCGGAACGCAGGCAACGATACATACGAGGGACATAGGCATGTGTCGGGTCAAGAGCCGCCAGGCGAATGCCTGCCGGTGACTCGACCCTACTACGCCAGGCAGGCGCTTACAAGCCGCCGAAGCAGGCCGGTCCAGCGGCGTTGCTGAACGACTAAACCTTTAATTTACATGCAGTTAACTTGGGCTGCCAAAAGTCGCTTGGGAGCGCGCCAGGAGGCTCCACAGCGCTCGCGTTACGCAGCAGTATGGACGGCTTGACTGCTATTTCCGATGTTTGGTGTCGTGCTTGGGTTCGTGCTTGGCGGCCGGCTTCTTCGCCGGCGCCGAGGAAGACGCCGCTGGCTGCTCCTGCTGCATCTGCGAGCGCATCTCCTTGGCCGCCTTGGCCGCCAAGGCAGCCTGCCGTTGCGCAGCCTTGGCCACGCGGCTTTGCGCCGCGGCCAACTGCTTGGCCTTGTCCGCCTCCGCCCGGGCCTGCTCGGCCGCCTCGGAATACGCCTGGCCCTGGGCCTGCAGACGCGCCGCCTCTTCCTGGGCCAGCTGGTACTGCAGGCGCTGACGATCCAGTTCGCGGCGTGCAGCCGCAATGTCCTGGCGACTGTTTTCCAGCAGGATCTGGTCGTGTTCGCGATCGAGCTGGGCCAGCTTCATCCGCGCGTCCTGCAGCTGCGCCGCGACTTTGGCTAGGTCGACCAGGCGCTCGGCCAGGTACAGGTCGCGCGGACGATCCTTGCGGCCGGCGTGCGCCAGCTGGTTGATCGCGTCGCGGGCGCGGGCCTGCTCGGCCTGGGCGTAGCTGCCCAGGGTCTGGTCGCTGGCCAATTGGTCGAGGCTGGCGGTCAAGCGCGCCACGTCCATCGTGTCCTGCTTGGCCTGGACCGGACTGCCCACGCCCAACGCCAGTACCAGCGCCAGGACCACTCCCATCACCGGATGCTTCATGGCCGCACCCCCTGGATTGGGCCGGCACCGCTGGTCGGTGCCGCCGGGACCGATTGTGCCTGCGCCGGCTGACTTCCGGATACCGGCGGCGGCACGGTCTGGAACCCCACGCTGGGCGGCGTCGGAGTGCCCTGTGTCGGCTGGCCCTGATCGCTCCCGGCGGCGCCCGCCGAAGCCGCCTCTGCGGGCAAGTCCGGCAAGGCTGCGATCGGTGGGGCCCGATTGTCGTCCGGCAGCGGTTCCGGTGCAGGTGCCGCGCCCTGGTCCGACGCCGGCCCGGCAGGTCGCCGCAACCGGTTGTTGTCGGCAATCTTCTGCTCGATCTGCGCCCGCGCCGCGCCGAGCCGGCCCTTGGCGGCGGCAAGTTCGGCATCGGCCTTGGCTTCAGCCGCCAGCGTCGCCGCATCCGCATACTTGCGCTCGGCCATGGCGCCTTGCGCCTGCTGGAATTTGTCCTGGGCAAAACCCAGGTCCACCGGTGCATAATCGGCCGCATGCGCATCGCGCGCCGCCTGCAGCTGGCTTTGCGCCAAGTTCATGGCGTTGTCCGGAGGAGGGACCGAGGCACAGCCCGCCAACACCAGCATCGAGAACACGCTCAAGCCCGCAACGATCCGGCCGACATAGGTTGTAGTCCCGACACCACGGGAAAAGACGCGCACCATCACATTCCTCACTGAGACTTCGGGGTATTGTGGCGAGGCTCAATCGATCTTTGCAACGAGCAGCGGAGGCCAAGGGGGAAAATGGACATCGGTTATTTCCTCAAGCTCATGTTGGACAAGGGTGCTTCGGACATGTTCCTCAGCACCGGCGCCCCGGTGAACATCAAGGTCGAAGGCAAACTGTACCCGCTCGGCAATACCGGGCTGCCCAGCGGCATGGTCAAGAAGATCGCCTACTCGCTGATGGACGAGGGCCAGGTTCCGCAGTTCGAGCGCGCACTGGAGCTCAACATGGCGTTGGCGGTCAAGGACACCGGCCGTTTCCGCGTCAACGTTTTCAAGCAGCGCGGCGAAGTGGGCATGGTGATCCGCGCCATCAAGAGCGAGATCCCGAGCATCGAGGAGCTGCGCCTGCCCAGCATCTTCAACAAGCTCATCATGGAACCGCGCGGCTTGATCCTGGTGGTTGGCGCCACCGGTTCGGGCAAGTCGACGACACTGGCGGCAATGATCGACCAGCGCAACCAACACGCGCCGGGGCATATCCTCACCATCGAGGACCCCATTGAATACCTGCACCGCCACAAGCATTCCATCGTCAACCAGCGCGAAGTCGGCCTGGACACGCATAGTTTCAAGGAAGCGCTTAAGAACGCCATGCGCGAGGCGCCTGACGTGATCATGATTGGCGAGATCCGCGACACGGACACGATGGAGGCGGCCATCGCGTTTTCCGAGACCGGCCACCTGTGCCTGGCCACGCTGCACTCCAACAACTCCGACCAGACGCTTGAGCGCATCCTGAATTTCTTCCCCGAATCGGCCCATCGCAACGTGCTGATGAACCTGGCGCTCAATCTGCGCGCAGTCATCAGCCAGCGCCTGGTGACCGGCAAGGATGGCCGCCGCCTGCCGGCCGCCGAGGTCCTGCTGAACACGCCGCTGATCAGCGACATGATCCGCCGCGGGCAGATCCACGAGGTGAAGGAGGCCATGGACCACAGCCTGCAGGAAGGCATGCAGACCTTCGACCAGTCGCTGTACCGTCTGTACAAGGAAGGCCGCATCGACCTCGAGGAAGCGCTGGACAAGGCCGATTCCCGTGACGGCCTCAGCCTGAAGATCCGCTTGGCCGCCGGAGCCAGCGATCCCGAAGCCCTGGTCGCCAACGACCCTTATGGCATGGGTTTCTAGCCGCTCGCCACTTCACACTCGCGGGACACCACACGCCGCGGCGTAGCGCCGCCGTTCAAGCTGCGCCTGGCTGCGTGTCCGGTGAGGCGCTGCGAAACGCCTCCAGCGTGCTGCAGGCCTGGTCGATGCGGGTAATGGTGGGATAGGCATCCATCGGCAGGTGCCAGCGCCGGGCGTTGTAGACCTGTGGCACCAGGCAGGCATCGGCCATGCCCGGCGTGTCGCCATGACAAAAGCGCCCGGTGGCGACGTCACCGGCAAGCATGGCCTCCAGGGCAGCAAAGCCCGTGGCAATCCAATGCCGCGACCACTCCTTCCTGCGCTCGTCGTCCACGCCCAGCTCGCCCTGCAGATATTGCAACACGCGCAGGTTGCCCAGCGGATGCACGTCGCAAGCCACGGCCAGCGCCAGCGCCCGCACCCGCGCCCGGCCCTCACGGTCGGCCGGCAACAGCGGCGGCGCCGGCCACTTTTCCTCCGCGTATTCCATGATGGCCAGCGACTGGGTCAGCACCAGATCGCCATCCACCAGGCTGGGCACGAGTTGCTGCGGGTTGAGGGCCAGGTACGCCGGCGCGTGCTGCTGGCCCCCATCCTGCACCAAGTGCACGCTGTGGCTGGCATAGGGCAAGCCCTTCAGGTTGAGCGCAATGCGTACCCGATAGGACGCGCTGGAACGCCAGTAGTCGTACAACATCAAGTCTGTGGCCACGGCATGCCCCTCGGTTGGGCCTGCGCCGGGAAGGCCGGCACCTCGCAGACTGCGCTTTCGCCGGGCAGGCAGGCCGGTTTGCATGCACCTTGCCCGCCCGGGACAATGCAGTTTCACGGGTGCATGGGCACTCTCACATGATACCGGAGCTGCATCATGGCCATCCTGCGCATGAGTAATCTCGAGCTGCGCGGCAAGCGCGTGCTGATCCGCGAAGACCTCAATGTCCCTCTCGACGCCGAGCGCAACATCACCTCGGCGCAGCGGCTCAGTGCCGCGCTGCCTACGATCCGCAGCGCACGCGACGCCGGCGCCAGGGTCATGGTCCTGTCGCACCTGGGTCGACCCCATGAAGGTGAATACGATCCGGCCTTCTCGCTGGAGCCGGTGGCCGAGTGGTTGCAGGCCGCACTGGATACGCCCGTGTGGCTGGTGCGCGATTACCTCGACGGCGTCGACGTGGCCGAGGGCGCCGTGGTGGTGCTGGAAAACTGCCGCATGAACGTCGGCGAAGCCAAGGACGATGAAGCCCTGGCCAAGCGCTACGCGGCCCTGTGCGACATCTTTGTGATGGATGCCTTCGGCACCGCGCACCGGGCCCAGGCCTCGACCCACGGCGTCATCCGCCTTGCGCCCGTGGCCGCTGCCGGTCCCCTGCTCAGTGCTGAGCTCGAAGCCCTGGGCCGGGCCCTGGAGCATCCCAAACGGCCAATGCTGGCGATCGTGGGCGGCTCCAAGGTATCCACCAAGCTCGAGCTGCTGGACAGCCTGCTCGCAAAGGTCGACCAGTTGATCGTCGGTGGCGGCATCGCCAATACCTTCCTGCTGGCTGCCGGCCACCCCATCGGCACGTCGCTAGCCGAACCGGACCTGGTCGAGGCCGCACGCAAGGTGCTGCAGGACGCAAGACAACGGAATGCCGAGATACCGCTGCCCACGGACGTCGTGGTGGCGAACGCCTTCTCCGCCAACGCCGCGGCCACGGTGAAGCCGGCGGACCACGTGGGTCCGGACGAGATGATCCTCGACGTGGGTCCGGAAACCGCCCAGCGCTATGCCGACATGATTGCCGGCAGCGGCACGGTCATCTGGAACGGCCCGGTCGGCGTCTTTGAATTCGACGCGTTCGCCCAGGGAACGGAGACCGTGGCCCGCGCCATCGCCAAGTCCGGTGCATTTTCGCTGGCCGGCGGCGGCGACACGCTTGCGGCTATCGACAAATACGGCGTCGGCAGCGATGTCTCCTACATCTCAACCGGCGGCGGCGCCTTCCTGGAGTTCCTGCAGGGCGAGACCTTGCCGGCCGTTGCCGCCCTCGAGGCCCGCGGCTCACGCTGAGCCGCGGGGCTAGCCGCCCGCCCCGCACTGCCATCAAGCCACTCGAAGCCCTGTTCCCCGGGAGGGGGCCATGTGCCTTGCGCTGCCATGCCGCGGTGACGGCGCCCGCCGACAGCCCATTAATTCGGCCTGAACCCGCCAACCGGCCATGTAGGCAGGCTTCAGGCGCACGCCGTTCCAATACCCCCGCCGAGCTGGGACCAGCCGAAGGCGGACGGTTCTTAACATTTCTTAAATATTAAACTGTACGGTATTGAATTATCTGCCGACTGCACCATCTCAGTGGCACAGGTGTCGCCTCCTAGTCGATCGGGGACGCCACCTGCCGCGGCGGCGGGCACTTCCGCCCACGACCGCACTATAACAACTGGAGAATCTCCTCATGAAAAAGACCCTACTTGCCATCGCCCTCGCATCAGCCGGACTGTTCGCTGCAACGGCGGCGAGCGCACAGGACATGTCTGCCGGGAACGGTGGGTGGTTCATCAACGGCAATGTGGGCCAGGCAACCCTGGACCACGGTCCGTACGACGATGACACCACGGGTTACGCCATCAATGGTGGCTACCGTTGGGCCCTCAATCCGTCAGCCGCGTTGGGCGTTGAGGTGGGCTACAACGACCTGGGCAACATCCACGCGAAGAACATCTTCCAGAGCGGGCCGGTGATCCAGGACGACAAATCCCAGCTGCACGGCTGGACAGCCGGCGTGAACGGCCATTTCAACTTCAATCCCAACTGGTACGTGAGCGCGCGCGGAGGCCTGTACAGCTGGACCGGTCATGGCCTGAACAACGACGTCAATCCCATCCGCAAGGGCCTGGATGACACGAGCTGGTATGCGGGCGCCGGCGTCGGCTACGACTTCAGCAACAACGTCAGCCTGGGCATCAACTACGACCACTACGATGCCTCCAAGCAGGGTGTCAACCTGGGCACCAACCTGATCTCGGTGAGTGCCGAGTACCGCTTCTGATCGAAGGATCGATCCTGGCAACGCAGAAGGGCGCCCTGGTGGCGCCCTTCTTTTGTCTGCTGGCCGCGCCGTATCCGGAGCGGCGCTCCGCGTCCCTTGGCAGGGACGCCCCGTGCCGGCTTACTTGCCGCTGCTCCACTGGCCCAACGCGGCCAGCCCGTTGTCGCGCGCCCGGGCGAAGACGATCTTCTGCGCCTCGGCGACGTTCGCCTTGGTGTCCTTGGCCCACAGCTTCAGCGCGCTGCTCACCATGGCCCGGCCGTACGAAAAGCTCAGCGGCCAAGGGTGCGGACCCAAGCGGTTGATCGCGTTCAGGTGCGCGGTGGCCTG
>DATNBK010000183.1:0-3454 GCA_035571995.1 Rhodanobacter sp. | reverse complement strand
GGCGACGTGCAGATCGCCGGCGGCCTCGCGCCGGACGGCAAGCTCGGCATCGACAGCATGAGCGGCAACGTGCAGCTGCAACTGCCCGCCGCCACCTCGGCCACCGTGCATGCCAGCAGCTTCAGCGGCGACCTGCGCAGCGATTTCGGCAGCGCGCAGAAATCCGAACACGGCCCCGGTAGCAAGCTCGATGCCCGCCTCGGCAACGGCAGCGGCTCGATCAATGTCGAGACCTTCAGCGGCGACCTGCGCATCCGCACCGCGAACTGACCCGGGTCCCGAAGCCGTCATCCGGGCGGGCTTCGGACCAACGCGCCCGGTACCTGCGTGCGCCGCCCACGGCGCGCGCTCCCTTTTGACAAATCCCGTGTCCGTCAACCGTCCTTCGACACGCCTGGCCACACGCACCGGCACATCCCGTGTCACGACCGCTCACAAAAAAGCCACCGGCCATGACGGCCGGTGGCTGCAGAACGTTGCTAACTGTCTGCTGTATCAGTAGTCGTAAGTCACCGAGAACCGCACGGTACGCGGCGGGGTGGTGAACAGCGGCTGGTGATAGTTGGTGTTGACGTAGATCGTGTTGTTCTTTGGGTTGAAGGAGTTCGGGAACGACGGATCGGTCTGCAACGCGCGCTGCTGGTTCAACACGTTGAAGGCATCCAGGTTGAAGCTCAACTTGTGGTCGGCGAACGCCGGACGATAATGGACGCCGAGGTTGAGCAGTTCCGTCCAAGGCGTATGACCCACCGAACCCGGCGGCATGCGCTTGCCATTGCACCAGTGGTAGTTGCCGGTACCCAGATTGTTGTACCCGGTCGGGTCGTTGGCGCCACCGCGCTCGTAGCCGCCCGGGCCCTGGGTCAGCGGACCGTAGTAGCCCAGGCACTCCATCGGCATACCGGACTGCACCAGCAAGGTGGCCGAGAGCAGCCATTCCGGCGAGACCTGGTAGTCGCCGCGGAAGCGGATCTGATGCTTGCGCACATTGGCGAACTCGCCGTACTGGCCGTCCATCAGCTGCCAGCTGTCCCAGTCCTCGGTCTTGGAAATGTCTTCCTGGCCGAAGTCAGAACGCACCTGACCCTCGGTGTTGCCGAAGCCACGGGTGAAGGTGTAGTCAACGCGGCCATACCACTTGCCGTCGAACGGATGCTCCAGGTACAGATTCAGCGAGCCGTACTTGCGAACGGCACCACGATCGAAGCCCCAATCCTTCAGGGTCATCGGCACGAGCATGTTCGAGTGGCTGCTGTCGCTGGAAACGACCAGCATGTTGTTGGTGCGGCCTGGATTGAACAGACGGCAGTAGGAGGCGCCATACAGTGAATCGTAATAGGCACCGCCCGGTGCAGTGAGTGCCGGATTTACACCCATGGCCTGCATCTTGGCGTCGATCTGGCTCGGCGAGCACTCATCGTCGATCGCGGCCTTCAGTTGACGCCACATGGCCTTGGCGCCGTAGACCCAGTGATCGCCCAGCTTCTTGTCGAAGCCCGCGATGAACTCATCCAGATACTCCGGTTTCAGATTGCGCGCGGCGACCTGCATCGGATCCTTGGGCGCGCCCGTCTCGCCGTCCGGCGAGGTCGTCGGCCCCAGTGCGGTCAGGCCCTGCGGAATGCCGGTGACCGGGTCGATGCTGGTGTACGAGTAGTTCGTGGTGAGGTAGGTCGAGCGATTGGCCGCACGCTCCGCCGCATTGTTGGGCAGCGCCAGGTAGTAGCGACCGGCGTTGCCATAGACCTTGAACGAGGAGTCGCCGAACACGTCCCAGCTCGCACCGATGCGAGGCTCCCACTGGTTCTTCTCGTCGACGAAGGCCTTGCCGAGGTCGTTGTAGTTGGTGAAGCGGTCGTTGCGCAGGCCGATGCTCAGGTAGACGTTGGAGGCCACCTGCCAGTTGTCCTGCAGGTAGTACGCCTTCTGCGACATGGTCATGCTGGTCGCCCAGCCGATCTCACGCTTCTGCACCACACCACCCGGCAAATAGCGCCAGTAGTAATTGATCGCCGGATTGAACGGGTTCTGCTGGTTCGGGCCCTGATCGATGGCTCGGTAATACATGTTGTCGATACCGGCCAGCAGGTCGTGGTCGCCCAGCTTGTAGTCGAAGTCCACGCGCAGGCCGCGGGTAGAGTTCTTCGCGCCGGGCGAAGTCCACGAGGTATTGGTCTGGGCGTTGTGCGGATGGCTGCCGTCGGGCAGGGTTGCATTGGTGGTGCGGGAAAGGAACGGCAACGGGCTGGTGTTGCCGTACTCGACCGGGTCCTGGAAATGGCCCTTGCCCGCCGTGATGCTCAGCGTGGCCGCATCGGTGATGTAGCTGGTGAAGTGGCCGATGTAGAACTGGGCATTGTCCTTGGTGACGTCGTTCTTGCTGGAGTACGCGCCCTTCTGCAGGGTGCCATAGTCGTAGAGGTATGTGTTCCCCGCACCGAGACTGGTGTTGTTGCGCAGCGCGGTCAGTTCCAGCACGTTGCTGTCGGTGATGTTCCAGTCCAGCTTGCCGTAGAACTTCGTCTCCTTGTCGTGGAAGTCCTGCACCTTGGCGTTATCGATGATCTCGACATTGGTGCCCTGGGTCTTGGTGGTTTCACCGGCCAGGAACAGGTACAGCTTGTCCTTGATCAGCGGGCCGCCCACGTAGGCCGAGTAGATCGTCTGCCATTCCTTGTTGTTGTTGCGGTACTGCCGCAGCGAGCCCGGCGCATTCGGGGCCGGCGCGTAGTTGACCAGGCTGCTCGACGCCGGAATCGCGGGATTGCCGTAGCGGTAGTTGGTCGGATTGCCCTCGAGGAAACGCGGCTGCCAGGAAACCTGGCCGCCGAAGTGCCAGTCATTGGTGCCGCGCTTGCCAACCTGGTTGATCACGCCGCCATCGGAACGACCGTACTTGGCGTCGTAGCCGCCGGTCAGGGTTTCCTGCTGCTCGATGGCGCCGTAGGGCAACTGGAAGCCGCCAAGGTTCTTGTACGGCTCGCCGACGTTGTAGCCGTTCACGTAGTAGGAGTTCTCGGACACGCTGGAACCGCCGAACGACACCAACGACTGGCCGGACGTGCCCTTGAAGAAGCCGCTGCCCGACGTGGTGTTCGGCGACAGCAGCGCGATGGCTTCGGCGCTGTGCGCCACCGGCAGCCGCTTCAGGTCGGCTGCGGTGATGACCGTGCTCGAGTTGACGTTGGTGACGTCGATGGAGGGCAGCGCATTGGCCGTGACCGTCACCGAGGACAGCTGGGTGGCGTTGGCACTGGCGGTGGCGAAGTCGACGCCAGAGGCGCCGCCGCTCGAGACGTAGGCGTTGTCGTGGGTGCTGACGACCGTGCCGTTCTGCTTCAAGGTAACCGTGTAGGTGCCCACGGGCAGGTGATCGACGCGGTAACGGCCCGCGCTGTCCACCGGCACTTCGCGCGAGAAGCCGGAGGTGTTGCTGACCATCACGGTCTCGCCC
>DATNBK010000182.1:0-6511 GCA_035571995.1 Rhodanobacter sp. | reverse complement strand
GCCGTCGCCGAACTTGAGCTCGGTGCGCACGTAGTCGTTGAACGCGCCGACGTAGGCAGCGCTGATCGCCGCCGACTGCGGGTCGTAATCGGTTTCCTTGCCCATGGGATCCATGGCCGGGCCGGAGAAGCGCGTATCCAGGCGTCCGGTGGCCAGGTCGCCGTCGACCTGCAATTCGTGTTCGAACATGCCGCCGGTCACGCGCAGGTTGGCCTTCAGCAGGTAGTCCACCGGCAGGCCGATGAAGTCATGCAGCTTGCCGGCAATCTCCTTGCGCTTGGCATCGCTCAGCGTGGCGCCGGCGTACAGGGCCGGCTGGTACTCGTCGCGGCCAAACTTGTTCGCCGCCTCGAGCAGGGGGCGCAAACCGCCCTTGTCGTATTTCGGCAACTTGTGGTGGAACCAGGCCGTGGCCGCATAGGTCGGCAAGGCCAGGACATAGGGCAGGTCATTGCCGGGGCTCATGTCCGCACCGTCGACGCTGGTGCCGAAGTTCAGGATTTGCGAGAGCAGGATGACGCCGTTCAGGTCGACGTTGTGCCGCGTTTCCAGGTCGGCTGCCAACACGGCCGAACGCGTGGTGCCGTAGCTTTCGCCAAACAGGTACTTGGGCGAGTTCCAGCGGTTGTACTTGGACAGGAACTGGGTGATGAAGCGGGCAAAGGTCTGGCCATCGGCATCGACGCCCCAGGTCTTGCCGGCGAGCTCCTTGTGGCTCTTGGCGCGCTCCTGCGCGTCCTTCCCTTGCGCCAACAGGCGGCCAAACCCGGTGCCGGGCATGTCGATGAAGACCAGGTCGCTGGCGTCGAGCAGGCTGTAGTCGTTGTTGACCAATTGGTAGGGCGCAGCCGGGGTATGCGTGTGGTCATTGGTCACGACCCGTTTCGGGCCCCAGGCGCCCATGTGCAGCCACATCGTGGATGAGCCCGGGCCGCCGTTGTAGATGAAGGTGATGGGTCGCTTGGCGCGGTCCGCCCCTTCCTTGAAGTAGGCGAAGTAGCCCATGGCCACCTGCGGCGTCGCCTCGTCGTTGCCGGTGCCATTCACGACCAGGGTGCCGGCGACGGCGGCGTAGCTGACCGACTTGCCTTCAACGCTGACCGTGCCACGCGTGGTGGCGCTCAGCGGTTTCAGCAGTTGTTGCACCAGTTCGTTTGCGTTGGCAGTAGAGGAGCTGCCGGCGTTGCTTGCCTGGCTGCTGGACTGCGCGGCGGCGGGCACTGCCATCAGCGCGGATGCCCCGCACAACAACATGACGCCTACAGTGACGCGAATGCGCTTGGAGTTCATGGAATCCCCTTGGGTCGTGGAAGACGGTGACAGCCGGCCACGGCATCGCAGCGGTCGGACATGCCCCAGTGTGCGCGCTCGACATCCCCAACTCATGCCCCACAAGTCACAGGTGGCCCTGAATGTCACCGCACGCGCGAACGTTACCGCTTCCGGCGCGAGCCGCGCAAACTGTCGACCGAGAAGCTGGCGATTTCCACCCCGGCGCTGCGGCGTGCCTGGCCGGGCGGTGGCCCCCAGGCGTGGGCGGTGACCACCTCGCAGGTTGCCGGTGTCGAGCCGTCCGTGCATGCCGCGGCGTAAGCCGCCAGCATGTTGCGGTAGCGTGTCTTGCCGGTGAGCGTGCGCCGCCGCGCCTGGTCGGCGTTGGTGGCGCCCAGGCCGCGCAGTTCCTCCAGCAGCTTGCGTGGCTGGCTGTAGGTCAGGGTGATGTACTGCACATCCAATACGGGGTCGCGCAGGCCGGCGGCCAGTACCGCGTCGCCGACGTCGTGCATGTCCAGGAAGCGGCTGACGTGCGGGGCCTCGTCCACCTCGGCCCACGCCGCGCGCAGCTCCTTGAGCGTGTCCGGACCCAGCGTGGAGAACACCAGGAAGCCCCCCGGCTTGAGCACCCGGGTGCATTCGGCAAACAGCGCCGCCAGGTCATTGACCCACTGGAAGCACAGGTTCGCGTGCAGGATGTCGACGCTGTTGTCGGCGAGCGGCAGTGTGGTGGCCTCGGCCGCCACGCGCAGGAATGGCCGTAGCCAACTGCTGTGATGGCGCGCCGCGTGCAGCATGGGCACGGCAATGTCGATCGCGATGATTTCCGCCTTCGGGTAGCGCTTCTTCAGCGCCGCCGCGCCGCGGCCGGTGCCTGCGCCCACATCGACCACGCGCTGTGGGGTTTGCAGGTAGAAGCCCAGGCGGTCGAGCAGCAACTGTTCGACCTCGCGCTCGAGGGCGTCGTGTTGTTCGAACGTGGCCGCGGCACGTGCTGCGCGCCGGCGCACTTGGCGCAGGTCCAGCAGGAACTCGCTCATGCCCTCACGCCCCGGGTGTCGCCGCCCATCCGCCACTTGCTGGCTGGAACCCGCCGGCCACGACCGCAGGTCCCTCGTGCGCGGGCCATGCTTTCGCCTGGATTCAATTGGGACGCAAGGGCATCGCCCACGAGTGGGCTCCTACATGACGGCAACGCGGGACCGCCGATTATACCGGGCGCGTCCGGCCCCACCCTGTCATGCGTCAGGGCGGGCCGGTTCAAACCGCGAGCTATTTGCCTGGGGGCGCCGCGCGTACCGCCTTCACCTGGTCGGCAGTGACCTGCTTGGCCTGGTGGCCCCAGGAGACGCGCTCGTGGTTTGCAATGTCGGCAATGTCGGCATCGTTGAGGCTCGCTGCAAACGGCGGCATGGCGCTCGGATAGCTGACGCCGTCAATGGCCTCGCCGTGCAGGCCATGCAGGATCACGCTGAGGTGCTTGGTCGGATCGGCATCGAGCACTGCCTTGTTGTTCGTGAGCGGCGGGAACGCACCGGGCAGCCCCGCACCGGTGGGCTGGTGGCAGGCCGAACAGTAGGTGGCATACAGCGTGGCGCCGCGGGCCGGGTCGAACTTGTACGGGCCGGTCGCGGCCGCTGGTGGTGGCGCGGCGGCAGACTCGTCCACGGGCGCTTTGCTGACCGGCGGCGCGGCCAGCGTCTCGCCCGGCGTGGTGATCTTCAAAATCCCCTGCGCGCCCAGCACCGCGTGGGCCATGGAGTGGTCCACGAACGGATAACTGCCCGGCTCGTCCAGTGTCAGGTCGAACACCGCGCCCTCGCCTGGACCCACGCTATACGTGGAGACGCCATCAATTGCCTGGGCCGCGTTGCCGCCGGGGTAAACCTTGTCGAAGATGCCGCCAATCACGTGGAACGCGCTCCACAGGCTCGGGCCCGCGTTGACCACGTACAGGCGGACCAGGTCACCGGGCTTGGCGGTGAGCGGATGGGCGACGTATTGGAAGGCCACGCCGTTGAAGACGACTTCGTCGGGACGAATCGCCTGCATCTTCTCGTAGTTGCCAGCCATCAGCGTGCCGGCCACCTGCTGGGTGTACCACTCGCCCTGCACCAGGACGTAGCTTTCGGCTGCCGGCGGCAGCGGCGTGACGGGATCGACAATGATCGCGCCATACATGCCGTTGCCGATGTGCAGCAGCACGGGCGGGGTGCCGCAGTGGTAGAGGAACGCACCCGGCACCTTGGCCACGAAGGAATACGTGATCGATTCGCCCGGCATCAACTCCACGTAATGCATGCTGGGCGGCGTGATCGCGGAGTGGAAGTCCAGCGAGTGCTGCATGGTGCCACGGTTGGTGTAGGTCACGTTGACCGTCTGCCCCTGGCGCACGTGGATCACCGGGCCGGGCACGGTCTTGCCGAAGGTCCAGGCCTGGTAGTGCACGCCGCTGGCGATTTCCACGGTGTCGTCGGTGGAGTCGATTTGCACGTCCACGCTGTCGCCTTCCTGCACCGGCGGCAGGCGGGCGTCACGGGCCTGCTTGACCGGGTCGGGCGAGGCCAGCGACAGCGGCGACACCGCGGCGGCTGCCGCAGCCGGGCTGGCCGAGCGCACGTTCAATGCACTATGCAGGCCGGCCAAGAGCAGGGCCACCAGCACCAGCACGCCGGCCAGCGCCGGACCCTGCACGCGCCATGACACGCGCCGGATCTGCTCCAGCGGCACGCGGGGATTCCACTCGGAGAACCGGCGCCAGCTTGGCCAGCGGCTCTCGATCAGGTAGTCCAGGCTGTAGGGGCTGGTGCCCGAGCGCAGGTTGATGACGATCAGCGCGGCGAAGATCAACACGTAGCTGATGGCCGCGCCGATGTTGTTGGCGCCTACCGAGTAGGGGCCGCCAAAGCCCTCGGCCGTACTCCAGATCAGCAGGCTGAAAAAGATGCCGACGATGTAGGTGATCTTGCGCGCGAAGCCCAGCAGCAGCGCCAGCGCCAGCAGCGTTTCGGCAAGCCGCGTGGCCCAGATGAAGAAGCCCACGTTCGGCGTGACGATACCGATCCACATGTCGAACCACCAGGCCGACCAGGCCGGCTGACCGGTGGCCGCGTTGTGCAGGTAGCCCACGTAATTGTTGGCGAATTCCGCGGTCCAGGTGAGTGCCGCGCTGACTGCCCAGATCACGCCGAATGCAACGCGCAGCGCGGTGCCGGCAATCCCTGGCCAGGTGGAAGCGGCGGATTTTTCGCGGTCAGTCTCAGTCATGGGCAACCTCGTCGAGCAGATGGCGTGCGGTCGAGTGTAGCGGGACGCACATGCGTGGATGGCCGAACCAGTGTACGTCGCTGCAACAATCCGGCGTGACCGTGCCGGCGGCGTCCGATGCTGGCGTCGTCCTCCGGCGTGTCCAAGGCGGCGCGCGCCGGAGGCAGCAGACGCCGGAGTTGCGTCTGGTTACGCTCGATCCAACCGCGAACTTCGAGGTCGGGTGTCATGTCTGGCATGCGTCAACGTGTCGCCGCCGCTGCAGCATCCATGTCACCCGCTTGCGGCGCGGTGGGCGCACGGTCGACGTCGTTGCGCGCGGCGCGGGACGCGTGCGCATGAATCCGGCCTGCCGACGCGTGTGGCTTGGCGGCTGGCGTCGCATGCACGACTTCGTGCTGCCGTGGCATTGCCTCTTGTGTGGTGCGCCCGGCACGCCGGGCCTGGACCTGTGCGCCGATTGCGCCGTGGACATGCCACGCAATACATCTTGCTGCGTGCGCTGCGCCTTGCCGCTGCCGGCAGCCGCCGTTTGCTGCGGATATTGCCTGCGGCATCCGCCGGTATGGGATGCCGCGTGGGCGCCGTTCCGCTACGGCTGGCCGCTGGACCGGCTGGAGACCCGCTACAAATTCGCCGGCGACCTGGCCGCCGGCCGGGTCCTGGCCACGCTCTGGCGACGTGAGCCGTCGCCGCCGTCGTCCACCTTGCCGCAGGCGCTGTTGCCGGTACCACTGCACCGCGGACGGCTGCGTCGGCGTGGCTTCAACCAGGCGCTCGAACTGGCCAAGCCTCTTGCGCACGCTTTTGGACTGCCGCTGTACGCGCAGGCCCTGCACCGCGTGCGCGCCACCCAGGCCCAAAGCGAGCTCGACGCAGCCAGCCGTCGGCACAATGTGCGCCGCGCGTTTGCCATCGCGCCCGGTATCCGCTTGGCCGACCACGTCGCGGTGGTCGACGACGTGATGACGACCGGCGCCACCCTGGCCGAATGCGCGCGGGTGCTCAAGCGGTCCGGCGTGAAGCAAGTGGACGTCTGGGCGCTGGCACGGGCGCCACTGCCCGGCACATAGGGCGTTATTCCACGGGGCGTAATAACGGGGACGGAGGAAGTTAAATTGCATAGCTGTCAACGGTCTCATTGCTGCGTCGTCAATCGCAATTTAACTTCCTCCGTCCCCGTTATTCTCGTTATTCTCTTTATTGCACGGCAAGCGCAAGGGCGATGCCGACCCATACCGTGAGTCCCAGCCAGTTGTTGTGGCGGAACGCGGCGAGGCACGCGTCCCTTTCGCGGTGGCGGATCAGGCGCAACTGGTAGGCGAACAAGGCCGCGGCCACCAGGAGGCTCGCCCAATACGGCCAGCCCAGCGTGGCGCGCTG
This sequence comes from Rhodanobacter sp., assembly GCA_035571995.1. Lineage (GTDB taxonomy): Bacteria > Pseudomonadota > Gammaproteobacteria > Xanthomonadales > Rhodanobacteraceae > Rhodanobacter. The sequence goes on along the minus strand of DATNBK010000182.1, from coordinate 586 downwards.
GCCGACCAGGGCCAGGGTCACCAGCAGCGTCGCCATCAGCACGCCGATGATCGGCACGTCGGCGTCGCCAAACAGCAAAGCGGTGGATCGCGTGCCCGCCTTGCGGTCGTCCTCACGGTCCACCATCGCGTATTCGGTGTCGTACACCACCGACCACAGGATGTTGCCGATGAAGAGCAGCCAGCCCAGCGCCGGCACGGTGCCGAGCACGGCCGCAAACGCCATCGGGATCGACCAGCCGAACGCCGCGCCCAGCACCACCTGCGGCATGTCGGTATAGCGCTTGCTGAAGGGATACAGCGCCGCCAGCGCCGCCCCGGCAAATGCCAGCTTGATGGTGAGCGCGTTGGTGAACAGCACCAGCACGAACGAGATTGCCAGCAGCACGCCAAACACCGCCAGGGCCTCGCGCGGCTTCACCCGGCCGCTGGCTATTGGCCGTCCAGCCGTCCGCCTGACCTGCGGGTCGAGCTTGCGGTCGGCGTAGTCGTTGATCGCGCATCCCGCTGCGCGCATGGAGAACACGCCGACGGTGAAGATCGCCAGCAGCTTCCACGGCGGGAAGTCGCCGGCCGCCAGCCACAGT
>DATNBK010000181.1:0-7542 GCA_035571995.1 Rhodanobacter sp. | reverse complement strand
GGACGTGCTGCGACTGATCGCCAGCCAGCAGCGTTTGTATTTCGCACCCGGCAGCGCGCACCGCTACAGCAATGGCGGCTACGTTCTGCTGGGCCTGATCGTCGAGCGCGCCTCGGGCATGGACCTGGCGGACTTCATGCGCCAGCGGATCTTCCAGCCGCTGGGCATGCAGCACACGCTGCTCTACGAACACCACCGCGGCCCACAGGTCGACGATCGCGCCTATGGCTACAGCCAGGTCGGCGGCAAATGGGTGCGTACCGACCAGAGCGTCACCAGCGCCACCCGCGGCGACGGTGGCGTCTATACCTCCATCGACGACATGCAGCAGTGGGACGCGGCGCTGTACGACGACCGCCTGCTTAGCGCGGCCTCGCGCCACGCGGCCTTCAGCGCGCACGACCCGCTGGACGATCCCGATTTCAGCTACGGCTATGGCTGGCAGATTGGCGGCGACGGCAGTCTTTGGCACTCCGGCGAAACCATGGGCTTTCGCAATGTCATCGTGCGCTGGCCGCAGCAACACCTGACCGTGGTGATCCTCAGCAACCGCAACCATGGCCGGCCCTATCCGCTTGCCGTGACCATCGGCCACCTGTTCCTGACACCGCAGGCGGAGCCTTGAGCCCATGCCGCACTGCAGCTTTCCCCGTCATCCCCGCGGAAGCGGGAATGACGAGAGGTAAGCTTCGTGCCGGGTATGTCACCCATGGTGAACGCAGCCCTGCTGCGGATCAGGAACCGCTGGTGGTGGGGCGTGGCGCCAGTACTTCCTTCAGGTAGTCCGTTGTCCCCGGCACGCGGGCCAGGTGTGGGTACCTCAAGCCAGCGTGGTAGTCGACCGCGTATAGCGTGGTGACGCCGTCGCCTTCGGCGCGGATCTCGATGGGCTGCTTGCTGTGCTGTGCCCGCACGATGGCGGCGCGCAACGCCGCCGTGCTGTAGGCATGGCCATCGACCGAGAGCAGGCGCAGGTGCGGCGCCAAGCCGGCCTTGAACGCCGGCCCCTGCCACAGGACGTCCTCGACCATGCCTGCCTGGCTGAGCGCCAGGCCCAGCGAGGACATCTCGTTGACCTCCGAGCCCTCGAGTTCGCCCATGCCGACGTTTTCCAGGGCCTGCTCGTAGCGCGAGGGCTGGTCGGTGTAGATCAGGCGCCAGCCGCTGGCCGCGATGCCCGACAGGAGCGGCACGTCCGTCCCGGCGCCGTCCACCCACCCGTGCAGGAAGCCGGCCCAGTCGTACGGCTGGACCTTGGAGAGCGCGCCGACCAGGTCGTCGAACGTATAGGTATGCGTGACGAAACTGCCATTGTCCACGCTGAAGAAGCCGCGTGCCAGGTCGTCGATGGAATGCCGGTCGTGGCTCAACGCGCGGATTTTCATGTCCACGGCCAACCAGAGCAATTGGCCTTCGCGGTAGAAATCGTTTTGCCGGCGCCAGTTTGCCCAGGCGGCGGGGGCGCCATAGTCCACGGCGACCGTGGTGTCGACCAGCGGCCGCCAGTCGCGGCCGGTGCGGTGCGCCATGGCTGCTGCGCGGTAGGCGACCACCTCGCGCCAGGTGTCGGCTGACCACAGGCCGCTGCGCGCGGTCAGCACGTCACCCAGGTACACGGTCAAGCCCTCGTAGGACCACAACATCTTCGGCCGCTCGGGCTGCTCGAAATCCTGCTGCCAGAGCCCGGCCGGCCGCATGAACTTGCCGTTCCACGAGTGCGTGTACTCGTGTGGCAGCAGCGAGGCGTCGAGCATGAAGTGCTCGGGATCGGCAAACGTCTTGGCCCCGCCGCGCGCACGGTCGTCGCTGGACTGGTGGTGTTCCAGGCCACCCACCGAGGTGTGGTCGCTCAGGGTGAGCAGCAGGTGGTAGGCATCGTAATGATGGGATTGGAACAGCGCCTGCGCCTGCTCGATGAGGTGGCGGTAGCCCGTGAGCTGCGCATCGGTGATGGCGATCGCCTGGGCGTCGTCGCCCACCAGGTCGAGGTAGCGGTGTACGGCGGAGCCAGGCGGCGTGACGTCGACCTGGCGGAAGTATTTGCCGGAAATCACCGGTGAATCGACCAGGGTATTGAACGGCACGGGCTTGAACGTGACCTGCCGGCCCCTGCGCTCGGCGGTATCGAGTGCGCTGCCGTATTGCCAGTCGGCGGGGATGTCCAGGGTTGGCTGGAACAACTGCGCCCTGGTCGGCACGCCGGCGCGGTACAGCGCAATCTGGTCCCAGGTGAGGTCCAGGAGATTCGGCGTCACCCGATCGGTCGGCGAGAACTGGAAGCTGACATCGATCCGGTTGACTGCCGGCGGCACCGTCAGGTGGAACGTGTAGCGATCCAGCTCATCGCGCTGCCAGGCGATGCGCTTGCCGTTGGCGCTGACTTCCAGGCCCATGAGCTCGTTGACCGGGCCATCGGGCGAGTGGTCGCCAGGAATCCATTTCGGGTAGTACAGCGTCAATGGGCCCGGCGCGACCGGCACGATTTCGTGCACGTAGAGCAGCTTCTGCGCCGGATTGGGCAGCGCCACGTTCAAGCTCACGGTGGATGCCGCCGGCGGATGGGTGCCCTGGGCGGTACAAGGCATGCCCAGCGCGAGCGCGATCACGCCCAGCAGCGCTGCATGGAGTTTCATGCGCCTGACTCCGGTCGACCAGATGCCGGCATGTTAGGCCCGGCCCTCGTGGTCGCCATGTGCCAATCCTCACCCTGTCGCCGGGGCGTGGTTGCAATTGTTGGTTATGGAGCCCGCTCGCAGGCGATGCCGTTGGGTGTATGGCTGCGGATATCGCCCGCAAGCGGGCTCCCACAACCTATGGACCCAGAGGGTCAATGGGTGCGTCGCGCCGAGTACAGCGCCAGCTCGCACAGCAAGGCGCCACGCGCGCCCAGCGGCGCGATCGCCTCCAGCGCGGCGGCGGTCAGTTCTTCCAGGCGCGCCACGGCAGCCCGCATGCCGATGATGGAAGGGAAGGTCGGCTTGTCGGCGGCTGCGTCCTTGCCGGCCGTCTTGCCCAGCACCTGCGATTCGCCTTCCACGTCCAGGATGTCGTCGCGAATCTGGAAGGCCAAACCAAGCGCGTGGGCGTAGCGTTCCAGCTTGTCCAGCATGGCGGCATCGGCGCCGCCGGCAAGGGCGCCCAGGCAGACCGCGGCGCCAATCAGCGCGCCGGTCTTGCATGCATGCATGTGTTCGAGTTCCGCCAGGGTCAGCTTCTGGCCAACCGCGGCAAGGTCGAGGGCCTGGCCGCCGGCCATGCCGCCCGCGCCACAGGCGCGGCAGAGCACGCCAAGCATGCGCAGGGTCAGTCCGGGCGCTGCATTGGCTGCGGTATTTCCCCTGGCCAGCAGCTCAAACGCGAGTGCCTGCAGCGCGTCGCCGGCCAGGATGGCCATGGCCTCGCCGAACATGACGTGGCAGGTGGGCCTGCCACGCCGCAACGCATCGTTGTCCATGGCTGGCAGGTCGTCATGCACCAGCGAATAGGAATGGATCAGCTCCACTGCGCAGGCCAGCGCATCGAGGCCAGGCGCGTCGTGGCCCAGAGCGTCGGCGGTGGCGTAGACCAACAACGGACGCAGGCGCTTGCCGCCACCGAGCACGGCATAGCGCATGGCCTGGTGAAGGGCTGTGGGGGATTTTTCGTGGGGCGGCAGGCAGCGCTCCAGCGCACCTTCCGTGCGGGCCATCAGTGCCTGCAGTGCCGGGCCGAGGTCAGGGTCTGGGTTCAAATGGCTCAGCGCTTTCGGGAGCGTCCGGATCGAGCAGCAGCCGCACGCGGAGTTCGGCCTGCTCCAATGACTGCTGGCATTGCCGGAACAGGCCTATGCCACGTTCAAATGAGCTGAGCGATTCCTCCAGGCTCAGCTCCCCGCCTTCCATCTGCGCCACCAGCCGTTCGAGCTCGTCCAGCGCCTGTTCGAAGTCCGCTGGCGGCAGGGTGGGCGGGGTGGTGTCGAGGTTGGCCATGACCGACAACGCTAACGCAGTGCCGGGGCGGAATCAATCAGTGACAGGGGGGCGGGAGCCCGCCGGCGGTGGACAGGGCCGCCAGGACGGCTGCGCCCCGGCTGCCGCGAACAACGCCGCGCCACGCGCGCTGGCCCAACGGTCGCCAACCGCCAGCAGTTCTCCATCCTCATAGACGAAGGGACAGGCATTGCGCTGCCAAGGCGGCACCCCGCCTTGCTGGAACAAGTCGCGCACGTCGCGTGTGTATGGGGCGCCCATGGGCTTGAGGCGCTCTCCGCCTTGCCGCAGGCGCAAGGTGACGGGCGTTGGCAGGCGAGCGCCGGGTGGATCCAGGGCAAAGCTCCCGCCACTGGGCAAGGCAACCCGCTGTCCTTCCCAGGCAATCGTCCAGGCCGCCGGTGGCGATTCCTGCACAGGCATGGCCCACAGCCGTCCCTTCCAGATGCGCAATTCGGTATACCGCCAGCGGATGCACGGTACGCGGCCGGGCTGTGCCCGGCATTGGCGCTCGATCTGCTGGCGTTGCGCGGTGGTCGGTGCGTGCAGGCCGGCGGCATGCAGCCAGTGGTCGAGCAGGGGATGGCGCAGGGCCGGATCGAGTGCCAGCCAGCCGGCGGCATCGAGGCTGTTGTCCGCGGGGTCGCGCAGGCGCTCGAGCTCGGGCAGCCAGCGGGTCCGCAGCGCGTCGGCCGCGGCGCGATTCAATTGGGCGCTATGCACGATCGCGGACACCGCATGCGGCCATTGCTGCAGGAGCTGCGGCATGATCCGGTGCCGCAGGAAATTGCGTGCCAAGCGGATGTCGTCGTTGGACGGATCGTCGATGACCGGAAGTTGCGCTGCGTCGACATAGCCGCGCAGTTCCTCACGCGAACAAGCGAGCAGTGGCCTCCACAGCGATCCGGTGCCAAACGCGCGCAGCGGCCGCATGCCGCCCAAGCCTTCGGGACCGGCACCGCGCAGGAGTTTCAGCAGGACGGTCTCGGCCTGGTCGTCGCGGTGCTGGGCCAGCACCAGGCATTCGCCAGTGCGCAGTTCGGCGGCCATGGCGGCGTAACGGGCCTCGCGCGCCGCGGCCTCGAGGCCCTCGCCGCGGCCGCGCTGCACCTGCACCACAACCACGGTCAAGGGCACGTCCAGCGTCGCGCAGAAGGCCCGGCAATGCTCGGCCCAGGCCGGGCTTGGCGCCTGCAGGCGGTGGTCGACGTGCAGTGCGCGCAGGCCATGGGCACGGGCCTCGGGGAGCAGGGCCAAGGCGTGCAGCAGCGCCGTGGAGTCCGGCCCGCCGCTGTAGGCGACGCACAAGGCGGCAACCGCGACCTCAGCCAGCGCCTCGCGCAGCTGCGCCTGGAGTCCGGCGCTCATTTCTTGCCGCTGCGGCTCCGCACGTAGAGGTGCTTGCCGTTGCCGATGTGGCGCTCCTCGGTGTCGAACAAGCCGAGGCCGCCGATCAACCCGCTCAGCTTCGAGTAGCCGTAGTTGCGCGAATCGAAATCCGGGGATTGCTTGTTGATGATGCTGCCCACGACACCCAGGCTGGCCCATCCGGTGTCGTCGGAAGCGGCTTCGATGGCCCCGCGCAGCAGGTTCATCAGGCGCGAATCACCGCGCAATTCCTTGGTGGTGCGCTTCTTCGGCGCGGCTTCGGCCTCGGTGCTCGTCGCATCGGTGGCTGCCAGCACCTCGGTGTAGATGAATTTGTCGCAGGCAGTGCGGAAAGGTTCGGGTGTCTTCTTTTCCCCGAAGCCATACACCATCAGGCCGGATTCGCGGATGCGCGAGGCCAGGCGGGTGAAGTCGCTGTCGCTGGAAACGATGCAAAAGCCGTCGAAGCGCCCGGTGTAGAGCAGGTCCAGTGCGTCGATGATCATCGCCGAGTCCGTGGCGTTCTTGCCGACGGTGTAGCGGAACTGCTGCATGGGCTGGATCGAGTAGCGCAGCAGCACCTCCTTCCAGCCGTTGAGATCCGGCTTGGTCCAGTCGCCATAGCTGCGCTTGACGTGGGCCGTACCGTATTTGGCCACTTCGGCCAGCAGCCCCTCGATGATCGCCGGCCGCGCATTGTCGGCATCGATGAGCACGGCGAGCTTCGCGGTGTCCTGGGGCATGGCGGGCTTCCAGCAGTGGGTGCGGTCGATGATAGCGCCGGCGACACGGTGTCCGGCATATTGCGGGAAGAGGTCGTCGCGTAGGGCGGATCAAGGAGCGCAGCGACGGATCCGCCTTTGACGTATCGTGCTCCACATCACGGCATGGCGGATCCGGCCTATGGCCTTGATCCGCCCTACGTTTTGAGCGACACCATGGAATCTCGCGCTACGACAGCGGGGATGCGTGAGGCGGGCCTATTCCTGGAACGCGCCGTAGCCGCGTAGGCGCTGGTAGCGGCGCTCGAGCAGCTCCGGCGTCGGTATGGCCGCCAATCGGTCCAACTGCTGCAGCAACACGGCCTTCAACCTGACCGCCATCGAGTGCGGGTTGCGATGGGCGCCGCCCAGCGGCTCACGCACGACCTTGTCGATCAGGCCCAGCTCGAGCAGCCTCGGGGCGGTCATGCCGAGCGCCTCGGCGGCCTCCTTGGCCTTGTCGGCGTTCTTCCACAGGATCGAGGCGCAACCCTCAGGCGTGATTACCGAATAAGTCGCGTACTGCAGCATGATGGTGTAGTCGCCGACGCCGATCGCCAGGGCGCCACCGGAACCGCCTTCGCCAATCACGGTGCAGACGACCGGCACCGGCAACTGCGACATCTCCATCAGGTTGCGGGCAATCGCCTCGCTCTGGCCGCGTTCTTCCGCGCCGACTCCAGGATAGGCGCCCGGGGTGTCGATGAGGGTCAGCACCGGCAGCTTGAAGCGTGCGGCCATTTGCATCAGGCGCAAGGCCTTGCGGTAGCCCTCGGGCCGCGGCATGCCGAAATTGCGGCGAATCTTGGTCTTGGTGTCGCGGCCCTTCTGGTGGCCGATGATCATCACCGGTCGGCCGTTGATCCGGCCCAGGCCGCCGACGATGGCCGGGTCGTCGCCGTACATGCGGTCCCCGGCCAGCTCGTGGAATTCGTCGCACATCACGCCGATGTAGTCGAGCGTGTACGGCCGCGCAGGGTGGCGCGACAACTGGGTCTTTTGCCACGAGCTCAGGTTGCGGAAGATGTCGTTCGTCTTCAGCTTGAGCTTTTCGCGCAACCGGCGGACATCGTCGTCGATGTCGAACGCCTGTCCGTCGCTGGTGTGCCGCAATTCCTCGATCTTGGCCTCGAGTTCGGCGATCGGTTGTTCAAAATCGATGAAGTTGGGATTCATTCGGCGCAGTTTGCGGCTTTAAAGCGCTCCAGTATACCGTCCGACAATGCGCCGGGGGTCTGGGGGGTTTCTATCGTGCAGGCGCCTGGCGGCACCGTCGGCGACGGGCCTGCCACCCTCAATTGCCCTGCCGGACCAACTGCAGGTTGGCGGCGCGTACCTCGGGCATGGCGCGTACGGCGCGCAACAGGTCCGGGATGGCGTGGATGCGCCAAGCCTCGCCCAGTTCGAGGTCGACTTGTGCGCTCTCATTGCGGTAGCCGCGCAGG
>DATNBK010000180.1:0-43464 GCA_035571995.1 Rhodanobacter sp. | reverse complement strand
TTGTCTGGATGGCCTTCGGACACGGACTCGGAGGTGAACAGGTAGTTCGACATCGGGTGAATATCCCTCGTTGCGGATGGAAAGATACGAATGCGCCATGATACTGCGACAGGGCCGGCTTTACAGCCGACCGGCGTCCGGGGCAGGCGACGGTTGGATTGCGGTTCAGCCGTCCATCACGGCGAAAAAAGGGGACGGAGGGAGTTAAATCAGCCAGGTTGGTTGACCATGCGAGAGACCTGGCTGCTGATTTAACTCCCTCCGTCCCCTTTTTTCGCCTTTTTGCGTTGACGCAGCAAGCCTCACTGCGCTTCCACGCGGTTGCGGCCGCGGTCCTTGGCCAGGTACAGCGCACGGTCGGCGCGTGCAAACACCGTGGCCGGCGTATCGCCGGCGCCCACCTCGGTGACCCCGCAGCACAGCGTGATGCGCACCGGTTTCTGCCTGCCGCGGAAGCTCGTGGTCTCGATCTGCTTGCGCAGGGCCTCGGCCTTTTGCCGGCCCGCCTCCAAATCCGCGCCGGACAGGATCACCGCGAATTCCTCGCCGCCGTAGCGCGCCAGCACGTCACCCATGCGCAGCACCGAGCCCAACTGGCGCGAGACGATGCACAGGGCGCGGTCGCCGGCGGCGTGGCCATACTGGTCGTTGATGCGCTTGAAGTGGTCGATATCGAGGATCAGCAGGCAGGCGATCCTGCCTGCTTGCGCCTGCAGGCAGACCTCGGCCATGCGCTGCTCGAAGACCAGGCGGTTGGCGATCCCGGTCAGTGGGTCGGTCGTGGCCCGCTGGTGTTCCTTGCGCAGGCTGACCTCCATGTCCTGGGCGGAGCGCTCCAGCTCGTGGATACGGAGGTCCATCTGCTCCGAGCGGGTCTGCCAGACGCGGGCGCGCGCGTCCTCCTGCTCATGGAATGCCTTCAGGTGGCAAGAGATTGCCTGCATGCGCTGCTGGATCTCCGCCTGCAGCGAATTCAGTTCCGGCGCCGCCTCAAGCCGGGTACCGAGGGCGTCAATCTCGCTGGTCAGGTTGCGGTCCAGCGTCTGGCGGGCGTTGGCGCCGTCGGCCTGGTCGGCATCGGCGCGCTCCAGGTATTGCGCCAATTCGCCCAACTGCGTGATCACCTGGGTCAGCAGCTCCTGCACGGCGGCCAGTTGCATGGCCCGTTGCTGCTGGTTCTGGTTGAGCAGCCGGGCCAGTGTCGCGGCCTGCGCGGAGAGCTGGTCCGGATCGTGGCTGGCAGCGATTTCGGTGCGCAGCTGGGCCCACTCGGAAATGGCGGACTGGTCGGGTTCCAGCTGGTCGATCAGGTCCAGCAATGTCGCACCCGCGCGGGTGGGCTGGCCGTCCTGGTTGGCCGGCGCAGTCCCGGCCGGTGCCGCCTGCATGTCCGCCTCCAGCGAGCGCATGGCGATGGTCAGCTCGTGCACCAGCGCCTGCAGGGACTCCTCGTCCTGCGGTTCGCGCAGGCGTTGGCGCAGGTCGCCCAAGGTCTCGTCGAGCGTCGACGCGCGACCTTCGGCAGCGTGGGTGAGTCGCGTGGCCAGGATGCGCAGCATCACGTCGACGCGTGGCCAGCGCGCCGCCTCCGCTTTCGATGGATCAATGACGTCATGCATGAAGCGTGTTCTCCAGCGGAATACGCATGCACAAGTGACCACGGCCCCGGCGGGGATATTACGTGACTCGATTTGCGAACGCACGCGTGTTGGCGCACGTCTGCCTCGTGGGAGCCCGCCCGCAAGGGACTCCCACGGTCGTCAGCGGCATCCTGGCCACGCGCCAGGAGCCCCGAGGGTCAGGCGGAGAGCTTCAGCTCGCTGCGCAGCTCCAGGGTGGCGGCCACCATGTTGCGCAGGGCCGCCTCCACTTCGGGCCAGCCACGGGTCTTCAGGCCGCAATCCGGGTTCACCCATAGCTGCCCGGGCTTCAGCACCGCCAGGGCGCGGCGCAGAAGGTCGGTGATCTCGGCCTGGTCGGGGATGCGCGGCGAATGAATGTCGTAGACGCCCGGGCCGATGTCGTTCGGGTAGTGGAACTTCACGAACGCGTCCAGCAGCTCCATGCGCGAGCGGCTGGTCTCCATCGAGATCACGTCGGCGTCCATGGCGGCAACGGCCTCGATGATGTCGTTGAACTCCGAATAGCACATGTGGGTGTGGATCTGCGTGGCGTCGCGCACTCCGCCCGCGGTGATGCGGAAGCACTCGACTGCCCAGGCCAGGTAACCGGCCCAGTCGGCGCGGCGCAGTGGCAAGCCTTCGCGCAGCGCAGGCTCGTCGATCTGGATCACGCCGATGCCGGCCGCCTCCAGGTCATGGACTTCGTCGCGCAAGGCCAGCGCCATCTGCCGGCACACGGTCTCGCGCGGCAGGTCGTCGCGCACGAACGACCACTGCAGCATCGTCACCGGGCCGGTCAGCATGCCCTTCATCGGCCTGGTCGTGAGCGACTGCGCGTAGCTGGACCAGGCCACGGTCATCGGCGCCGGGCGGGCAATGTCACCCCAGATCACCGGCGGCTTGACGCAGCGCGAGCCGTAGCTTTGCACCCACCCGAGCTTGGTGAACAGGTAGCCGTCGAGTTGTTCGCCGAAATATTCGACCATGTCGTTGCGCTCGGGCTCACCATGCACCAGCACGTCCAGGCCAATTGACTCCTGGAAGCGCACGACGTGCCCGACTTCCTTCTTCAGCAGCGCGTCGTAGGCCGCGTCGTCAAGCCGGCCGGCGCGATGTGCGGCACGCGCCTTGCGCAGCTCGTCGGTCTGCGGGAACGAGCCGATCGTCGTGGTGGGCAGCAGCGGCAGCGGTCGCACCTCGGCCTGGGTCAGGGCACGCTTGGCGTGGGGCGAGCGGCGTAGCGTGCTCTGCGGGCTCAGCGCATTGAGGCGCGCGCGCACGGCCGGATTCTTGATGCCGGACGCTTGCAGTTGCTCGTCCAGTTGGGCCTGCTGGTCGGCGAGTGCCGTCGTGGCCGTGGCGTTGCCGGCCAGCACGTCGGCGTAGGCGCGCAATTCCTCGATTTTCTGCCGGGCAAAGGCCATGGTGGCGCGTCGCGCCGGGTCCAGCGCGTTTTCCGCGGTGAGGTCGATGGGCGTGTGCAGCAGGGAGCACGACGGCGCTAGCCACAACCGGTCGCTGCCGACGGCCGCCAAGGCTTTGCGCAGCAGGGGAAGGGCGCGGCTCGGGTGGCTGCGCCAGACATTGCGGCCATCGACGATACCGGCACTGAGCACGGCGTGGGCGGGCAGCGCGCCGAGCACGGCGTCGAGCTGGGCTGGCGCGCGCACGAGATCAACGTGCAGGCCGTCCACGGGCAAGCTGGCGGCCAGCGCCAGATTGTCGCCGAGCGCGCCGAAATACGTGGCCAGCAGGAGTTTTGGCCCGTGCGCGGCGGCCAGTGCGGTGTAGGCGCGACGATAGGCCTCGCTGGTCGCCTGGTCCTGGTCGAGCACGAGGCAGGGCTCGTCGAACTGCACCCACTCGACACCGCTGGCGGCGAGCTTCTGCAGCAGGTCGACGTAGGCTGGCAGCAGCGCGTCGAGGAGCGCCAGCGGGGCGCTGCCATCGACGGTCTTGGCGAGCAACAGGAACGAGAGCGGGCCGAGCACCACCGGGCGCGCCGCATGGCCCAGTGCCTTGGCTTCCAGGAATTCGGCGATCGGCTTGTCGCCGCGCAGGGCGAACTTCTGGCCGGCCTCGAGCTCGGGCACGATGTAGTGGTAGTTGGTGTCGAACCACTTGGTCATTTCCAGTGCGTGCAGGTCGACGCCGTCACCCTTGTGGCCCCGCGCCATGGCGAAATAGCCATCCAGATGGCTCTTCTCGAATACGGGCCGGAAGCGCGCGGGGATCGCGTCGAACAGCACGGCGGTGTCCAACACCTGGTCGTACAGGCTGAAATCGTTGCAGGCCACGACATCGGCACCGGCGTCACTGACCAGTTGCCAATGGCGCTGGCGCAGCATGCGCGCGGTTTCGAGCAGGTCGGAAGCCGCCGTCTTGCCGCGCCAATACGCTTCCAACGCGCGCTTGAGTTCGCGCTTGAGGCCGATGCGCGGAAAGCCGAGAAAGGTGACCTGTGCCATGGAGTGTTCCTCTTGGATCGGGATGACGATGTCGAATGGGTGGTTGCGGCGCATGCCAGGATAGGCGCGGGCCGCTGCCTTGGCCGGGATGCCGTGGCGGCCGCCCTGGCCGGATGTCGCGAATGCCGATGGCCCCAGCCGCCGCCGTAGCGATGCATCAGCAACGAAGGCCCGGCTTGACCCGTTGCCTATTCATCGATATATGCGGATGGAGAGATACCTGAAGCAAAAGCGGACATTACGGCGAGTGCCGGTCTGAGTCAATGGGCGGCAGGGCGATGCTTGGCTGGCGTGACTGGCAAGCGCGATCTGGGGCGACCAGGCTGGTTTGCGGGCGGCGCGGATTGCCGCTGGCGCTCACGCAGCGAGCGCGGCCTGCCCGGCGAGGACCGCGAAATAGTCGCGGGTCTGGCGCAGTTGCTCGCTTGCGGACCCGGCGCGGTTGACCACCTGGCGGAAAGCGGCATTTTCCGGGCGGTCCTTGGCATACCAGCCCAGGTGCTTGCGCGCGATGCGCACGCCGGCCTCTTCGCCGTAGAAGGCGTAGAGCTGCCCGAGGTGGTGGAGCAGGATAGCTGCCACTTCGTCCGGTGCCGGTTCGGCGAGCAGCTCCCCGCGTTCCAGGTAATGCGCGATCTCGCGGAAGATCCAGGGGCGGCCCTGGGCGCCGCGACCAACCATCACGGCGTCGGCGCCGGTGACATCCAGCACCCGTTGCGCCTGTTGCGGCGTGGTCACGTCGCCGTTGGCAAGCACCGGGATGCGCACAGTCGCCTTGACCGCAGCGATGGTGGCGTATTCGGCCTCGCCAGCGTAGCGGTCGGCACGCGTGCGGCCGTGCACGGCCAGCGCGGAAATGCCGGCGTCCTCGGCAATGTGGGCGATGTTCACCGCGTTGCGATGCTCGCGGTCCCAGCCGGTGCGGATTTTCAGGGTGACCGGCACGTCCACCGCGTCGACCACGGCCTTGACGATGCGCGCGACCAGCGGCTCGTCCTGCAGCAGCGCGGAGCCGGACCAGACATTGCACACCTTCTTTGCCGGGCAGCCCATGTTGATGTCGATGATCTGCGCGCCGTTGGCGACGTTGAAGCGCGCCGCCTCGGCCAGCATGCCGGGATCGTAGCCGGCAATCTGCACGCTGACCGGTTCCGGCTCGCCGGCGTGGTCCATGCGGTGCAGCGATTTGCGGGTGTGCCACAGGCTGGGATCGGCCGTCGTCATCTCCGATACCGCCAGGCCGGCGCCAAGCTGCTTGCACAGCACGCGGAACGGTTTGTCGGTGACCCCGGCCATGGGGCCGAGGACGACGGGCGGGTCGATGTGATAGGGGCCGATGTGCATGATCGTGCTCAGCTGGCGTCGAACGCAGCGCGCAGCCAGGTCTGCTGCGCGGTCGCCGCGGGCCCATCGTAGCTGACCACGTCGAAGCGGCAGGAGCGCTGCGCGTGTGCGGAATGGGCGCTCAACCAGTGCTGGGCGGCAAAAATCAGGCGCTCGCGTTTGACCGCCGTTACCGATGTCGCCGCGTCTCCGTGACTTGCGCTACGCCGATAACGCACCTCGACGAAGACGATGGTGTCGCCATCACGCATGACCAAGTCGAGTTCGCCGCGACGCGTATGGTAATTGCGGTCAAGCACGCGCAGGCCAGCCAGCTCCAGTGCGGCGCAGGCGCGTTGCTCGAAAACCGCGCCACTGGGCTCGCGCATCAGTCGTTGCGCACCGGGACCGCGACCGGCTCCTGCGGCGCGCCCACGCTGGAGCCGGCGGGCGGTGCGACGCTTGATGCCGGCGCCGGCAGGGGCTGGATCGGCGCCGGCTCGGGTGGCGCGGCCGACGGCACGTTGTCCATTTGCAGGCTGCCATCCAGCGGGTGCGCGATGCCGTTGGCAAATACCGCCCAGGTCAGCACGCGGCGGATGCGCCCGAACTGGTCCGAGGTGAGCTGGCCAGTGGCGCCGGGCAAATAGCTGCCTGGATTGTTGCGCAGCCAGTCGAGGTAGGGCACGAGGTTCCAGGCGTCCATGCCGAAGGCAAACAGGCGTGCGGTGGCGCCCCGCGCGGACGGCAGCAACGCCTCGACGTCGACGAAGGGCGGCAGGCCTGGCTGGGCGTTGAACAACCAGGGCGCATCGCAAAATTCCACGCCGTCCAGGTCGCGGTTGCTGGCTCCATCGTCGGAGCCGTCGTAGACGTGCGATGTGGCTACCACCGGCAACAGGACCTTGGCGGCGCGCAGCTGCGGCACCAGCACGCGGGCCTGCGCCGGACGCATGCTGATGAACACGCCGGCGTCCGCGGGTGCGTTGGCCAGATTCAGGCCGGCAATCGCCGTGCCGCCGCTTTCGAACGTGGCGCTGCCCAGCAGCGTGCCGCCACGCGCGGCGTATTCGGCTTTGAACGCGGTGAGGGCGCGCTGGGAAAAGTCGACGCTGGAGACGACGGTATAGGCGTGGCGCAGCCCACGCTCGATCATGTGTGCCGCAGCCTGGGCGCCCTCGGTCTCCGGCATCAGTCCGAATTCGCTGGCGTCGCCGGCGGGTAGCTGGCGATTGTCCGGATGGTTCAAGGCGAGGGTGGGCACCGGCAGCCTGGACTGCTTGAACAGCGCGGCCACGGCATCGCGGGTCAACGGACCGACCACCAGTTGCGCGCCATCGCCCAGCGCCTGCTGGTAGCCGCTGAGCGCCCCATCGGGCGTACTGTGGGTGCTGTAGACACGCACGGCGGGGCGGGGCGCCTGCTCGCGCCCGGCATCGAAATAGGCGGCGAAGAAGCCTTCCGCGACCGAGGTGCCGACCGCGGCATAGGCGCCGTCGAGCGGCAGCAGCAAGGCCAGTTGTTGCGGCACCTTGTAGCCTTCGCGCACGTTGGCGTTGGCGCCCGGGAGCAGCGTGCCGACCGGGCGCTGCAGCTGGGCCGGCGGCTGCACCACGGTGACGCCAAGGCTGGCCAGGGCGGCGTTGATCCATGGCAGCATGCGGTCCCCAGGCTGCATGGCGGCGGCGCGCTGCTTGAGCGGCCCGGCGCCGAGCAGGGCCAATTGCGCGACGATCTGCTTCTGGTTCTGCTGGCGGTCGAAGCCGCTCAGTTGGTCCTGCATCTCGGCGCGGGTGCGTGCGCTGCCCCAGTGGTCGCCGTCTGCCGCCAGCGCTCGTGCGCGCAGCTCCAGCAGGCGGGGCCGCAACGTGGCGGGCACTGCCTCCTTGGGCTCGATGGTCAGGTGCAGCGCCTCGGGAAGGTTGTTTGTGTCCAGGGCGCGTTCGGCGCGCAACAGGTCCAGGCGCAGGGGTTCGTCGCCGACGAGCTTGCTGCGGTCGATCTTCTGCAGGGTGGGCGCTGCGCGGTCCAGCTCGCCGCCCTGGCGCCAACTTTCCGCGGCCAGCAGGCGATAGTGGTCGGCGCGGGGCCGGTTGCCGTCAGCCAGGGTCAGGTAGGCTTGGGCCGCGGCATCGAAATGGCCGCCGCCGGCCAACGTCGCGGCCCCCTGCGCGGCGGCCGTCTCTTCGGCGGATGGCCGCGTGCTGACCGGCGCGCACGCCACCAGCACCAGCGACATGACCAGTGCGCTGACGATGGCCTGGGCAAAGCGCGTGAAGCGCATGGGAGGATTCCGGGTCGTCATGACGGCAATGCGCGATGATAGCGGATCACGCCTCGCGCTTGAGTCGAGTCTGCCGGATGACGAGTGTCGCTACGGGTTGCCTGCATGTGGTCGCCACCCCGATCGGGAACCGCGATGATCTGTCGTCGCGCGCCGTGGCGGTGTTGCGCGCGGCGAGTGTGATCGCGGCGGAGGATACCCGCCACAGCCGTCCCTTGCTGCTCTACCACGGCATCGACACGCCGCTCCTGGCGCTGCATGAATACAACGAGCGCGAGGCTGTGGCGGGACTGGTGGAGCGCATGCTGGGCGGCCAGTCGGTGGCTCTGATCAGCGACGCCGGCACGCCGCTGGTCAGCGACCCGGGTTTTCGCCTGGTCCGTACCGCGCGCGCGGCCGGCATCCGCTGCGTACCCGTGCCGGGTGCCTGCGCCGCCATCGCCGCGCTGTCGGTGGCCGGGCTGCCAAGCGACCGCTTCGTGTTCGAGGGCTTCCTGCCGCCGCGATCCGCAGGCCGCCGCAGCCGCCTGCGTGAGCTGGCCGGCGATCCGCGCACGCTCATTTTCTACGAATCGGCGCACCGCATTGCCGAGAGCCTGGCGGACATGCGCGAGGTTTTCGGCGGCGCGCGCGAAGCCGTATTGGCGCGCGAGCTGACCAAGATGTTCGAGACCGTGCTTGGCGAGCCCCTGGACACCTTGGCGGCTCGGGTCGCCGTCGATCCGGACCAGCAACGCGGCGAATGCGTGGTGCTGGTGTCCGGCTGCGGCGATGAAGTCGATGCGCAGCTCGCCGAGGGTCGGCGCATCTTTGCCGTACTGCGCGAGGAGTTGCCGCCGGCCAAGGCCGCACGACTTGCCGCCGCGCTCAGCGGGGCACCACGCAAGGCGCTGTACACCACCGATCAGCCCGAGCCTAAACGCTAGCGGAACGGCCACCGCCCCGGTCACCCCCCACACCGTCACCCCCCGACGCAACCCTCCCCGGCGTCATTCCCGCGAAAGCGGGAATCCAGTGCTTTCCCGCTGGCGATGGGAATGCAAAAAAGCGCCTGGATTCCCGCTTTCGCGGGAATGACGACAGAGGGCTCGTGGGAAAGACGCCGAGGGGTTGCTCCACGGTAATGACAACAGAGGCAGCGGCGTCGCCTTGGCTCAGCAGTTCCCAAAAACGTTCCGGACCGCAGTGCGCGCAAACGGGAACCCGGCGCCTTTGCCGTGCGACTGCGTCGCGCGGCATGGCGGAACGAGGGCGTGCTCAGCGCGGCCCCAGGATCACCGGCAGCTGGTCGGCGCTGGGCAGGCCGGAGCGGCGTTGCAGCACGCCGTTTGCGTCAAGGTAGACGATGCCCGGCGTGCCCTGGAAACCCATCTGCAGCATCAGTTTCTCGTTGCCGTCGAGCTTCTGGCGCACGGCTTCCGGCACCTGGGCGGCAGCCTCGATCCCACCTTTGTCGAACGTCCGCTCGTTGCGCACGAGCGCATCGGAGGGCGACTTGGCGGTCAGCATCGTGGCCACCTTGTTCGCGCTGTCCGCCCGGATCACGCCGACCATGATGTGCCGCAGCTGCACCTTGCCGGATTCGACCCAGGGCCGGGCGGCCTCCCAGAAGCGGTGGCAATACGGACAGTTCGGATCGGTGAACGCATACACGACGCGTGGCGCGTTGGCCGCGCCGTCGGCAATCCAGGTGCTGGATTGCAAGGCGGCCCACTGGCGTTTGGACAATGGCAGGGTCACCAAGCGCCGCAGCGCGTCGGCGCCGACGTCGTTGCCCTTGGCGTCAACCAGCACGCCGACCAGGGCATGTTTGCCGTCGGCGGTGGTGTACACGGTGAGCGGCTCCTGGCCAGCCAAGCCGGCATAGCCGTGCAGGCCGGACGGAGCGTCAAAGTCGCCCATGATCTCCAGTCCCTGGGACTCGATTTTGGCCAGCACGGCAGGCCGCGCGGTGCTGGAAGCGGCGGGTGCCGTTGCGCTCGTCGGGCTTTGGCCGGGGGCGCCAGCCTGGCCGTTGCAGGCCGTCGTCGTCAACAACACGCAAGCCCACAACAAGGCCTTGGAACAAGCGGAAATCTTCATGCAACCTCGCGGGGGCTTGCGCCCTCGAGCGCAAGCAGGGGAAGGGGTCTGGAACGTACCGCCGATGCGCGGCACGGCGCGGCAAACGGCATCGGGGCGCAGTATAGCCGTTGCCGGCCGAGGGCCGACGCGGTGGTTTGCCGTGTACTTTGGGTTTTGGCCTTGGCATTCGACTACACTGGCGGTGGAGTCGGCCGGACAGTCGCGTCGCGCCTTGTGCGCATCGAGGAAAGTCCGGGCTCCATAGGGCAGAGTGCCAGGTAACTCCTGGGCAGCGTGAGCTGACGGCCAGTGCAACAGAGAGCAGACCGCCGATGGCCCCGCAAGGGGCTCAGGTAAGGGTGAAAGGGTGCGGTAAGAGCGCACCGCGTACGGGGCCAACGCCGTACGGCACGGTAAACCCCACTCGGAGCAAGACCAAATAGGGGAACGTCAACGCGGCCCGCGTTGTTCCCGGGTAGGTCGCTGGAGCCAGGTGGCGACGCCTGGCCGAGAGGAATGACTGTCGCGTCGCAAGACGTACAGAACCCGGCTTACAGGCCGACTCCACCTCTTTCTCTTCGTCGGTTTGCGCTGTGGGAGATTCCACGGCGCAAGCCGACGCGTACCGGCAGGTGTAGGCGGATCAAGGCCGCAGGCCTGATCCGCCAGAGGGGTGGGGGCGCACGCCGCAATTTGGGGTCGTGCTGGCGGATCCGTCGCTGCGCTCCTTGATCCGCCCTACGTCGAGGCACCTTCGAACACCCTCCGCCGACACCCACACCTGCAAACAAAGATGGCTGGTCGCGAGCATCGCCTACGGTGGGTTCACCCTACGGGCGCGGGAGAGTGCGGGATTCCAAAAAATAATTGTCCGTGCATTCAAGCACCTTGCGATTGGTCGTGAGAAAGCACTGTAGCCTTCACCGGGGGTGCGGCTTTCTCATTGATTCACAAGCGATTTTCCTTGACATCGAGCTTTGCTCACAGGTATCGTGGACTTTAGTGAGAAATTGTGGGTTTTAGTGGAGTGAAGCTGGTGTTCCAAGGCGAAACCGCCATTACCGTGGACGACAAGGGTCGCCTCACGATACCGACTGCGTATCGCGAGCAGGTGGCCCGCGAGTGCGGCAACCGCCTGGTGATCACGTACAACCCGTTCGAGCCGGGTTGCCTGTGGCTGTTCCCGCACGCGGAGTGGGAGCCGGTGCGCGACCAGGTCAACGCCTTGTCCAAGGTGGTCATGGCCCATCGCGACCTGCAGATGAAGCTCGTGGGTGCGGCAGCGGTGGTCGAGCTGGATGGCGCGGCGCGGATCCTGTTGCCGGCAAACCAGCGCGCCACCACCGGCATCGAGAAAAAAGCCGTGCTGCTTGGCATGGGCAACAAATTCGAGCTGTGGAGCGAGCAGGCGCACCTGGCCAAGATCCGGCAGGTCATTGGCGAGAACGGAATCACCGACGAGATGGCGGGCCTGCGCCTCTAGGAGCGCGGTCAGGCTCCTGGGCATACGGCCAGACGAGAGCGGGAGTGCAGCGTGGCGAATCGTGAGCAGCCATTGCGGCATGTCCCGGTGATGTTGGATGAGGCGGTGGAGGGTCTGTCGGTGCGCGCAGACGGACGATATCTCGATGGCACGTTTGGTCGCGGCGGACACGCGCGAGCGGTGCTGTCCCGGCTTGGCGCGCATGGCCAATTGTTGTTGATGGATCGCGACCCGGCGGCCATTTCCGCGGCGCGCGCCGAGTTTGCCGACGACCCGCGCGTGGCCATCTGCCAGGCCAATTTCTCCAGCCTGGGCACATGGGAAGCCACCGCGTCCGGCCTGGATGGCGTGTTGCTCGACCTGGGCGTGTCCTCGCCGCAACTGGACGAGGCGGCGCGCGGCTTCAGCTTCATGCACGACGCGCCGCTGGACATGCGCATGGACCCGGAAAGCGGCGCCAGCGTGGCGGATTTCCTCGCCCATGCCAGCGAGGCGGGGATTGCCCAGGTGTTGTGGGAATACGGCGAGGAGCGCCATGCGCGGCGCATTGCCAGGGCCATCGTCGCCGACCGCCAGGACCGGCCGCTGCTGCGGACCACCCAGCTTGCCGCGCTGATCGAACGCGTGGTGGGCCGACGCGAGCCCGGCAAGCATCCGGCGACGCGCAGCTTCCAGGCCTTGCGCATCCAGGTGAATGGAGAACTGGCGGCGTTGCACGACGGACTCGAGGCCGCGCTCGAACGCCTGCGCCCCGGCGGCCGGCTGGTGGTGATCAGCTTCCATTCGCTGGAGGACCGCAGCGTCAAGCAGTTCATCCGCGCCCAGTCCGGCCATGTGCAGAACCGCCGGCGCGGCCCACCTGTGGCCGCGCCCGTGGCGCGGCTCAAGGCCGTGGGCAAGGCCCACTTTCCGGGTGCTGCCGAATTGGCAGCCAACCCGCGTGCGCGCTCGGCCGTGCTGCGCGTGGCCGAAAAATTGCCCGTGGCGGTGGCTGCATGAAGTTGCTGGGCATCATCGTTCTGCTCGGTCTGCTGGTGGCTGTGCTGGCCAGCGCCATTGGCGTGGTGTGGACCCGTCATGAGAGCCGCGTGCTGTTCGTGCACCTGACGGCGTTGCAGGCCGAGCGCGACGACTTGAACATTGAATATGGACGGCTGGAGCTGGAGCAGGCCACCTACGCCGAGCCGCGGCGCATCGACGAGCAGGCACGCAGCCGGCTGGGCATGCTGCAGCCGCGCCCGCAAGACATCCGGTTGTTGCATCGATGATCGGACATACGCTTCCGCGCAAGCCGGGCTCGGGCCGCCGCCGGGAGGGGCCTGATGCCCGCCGGCGCATGGTGCTGGTGGTCGGCTTGCTCGGCCTGGCCTCGATCGGCCTGGTCGCGCGCGCGTTCGACCTGCAGGTGGTGCGCAAGCAGTTCTACCAGCGCCAGGGCGATGCCCGCTTCCTGCGCGAGATGCCGATACCGGTGTCCCGTGGCACCATCTTCGACCGCAACGGCGAGCCGCTGGCGGTGTCCACGCCAGTCACCTCGCTGTGGGCCAACCCGTCCGAGGTGCTGGAGGACGACAGCCGCGTCGCCAAGCTCGCGCGGGCACTGGGCGTCAATGCAGCCGAGCTCAAGGAGCGCCTCGCCCAGCGTGCCGACCGCGAATTCGTCTACCTGCGCCGGCAGATGAGCCCGGCGGCGGCCGATGAGGTCCTGCACCTCGACATTCCGGGCGTCTACAGCCAGCGGGAATTCAAGCGCTACTACCCCTCCGGTGACGTCACCGCGCACGTGCTCGGCTTCACCAACATCGACGACCACGGCCAGGAGGGTCTCGAGCTTGCCTATGACGGCTGGCTGTCCGGCCAGCCCGGCTCCAAGCAGGTGATCCGCGACCGCATGGGCCGCGTGGTGGAGAACCTCGAGCAGTTGCGCGCGCCCCAGCCTGGCCGCGACCTGACGCTCAGCATCGACCGCCGCATCCAGTTCCTGGCTTACAGCGAGCTTGGCAGCACGCTGGAAAAATTCCAGGCCGATTCGGGTTCGATCGTGGTCCTGGACGTGAAGACCGGCGAAATCCTGGCCATGGTCAACCTGCCGACCTACAACCCGAATGACGTCGGCGCCAGCAAGCCGGCCCAGCGTCGCAACCGGGCCATGACCGACGTCATCGAGCCCGGCTCGACCATGAAGCCATTCACCCTGGCGGCGGCCTTGTCCAGCGGGAAGTTCACGCCGACCACGCCCATCATCGACACCACCGGTGGGCACTGGTTCTTCCAGGGCCACGACATCCACGACACGCACAACTACGGCCTGCTCACGCCGACCGGCGTGATCACCAAGTCCAGCAACGTCGGCGCGGCGAAGATCGCCATGCAGCTCGACACCAGCCTGATGTATGACACCTTTCGCGCCTTTGGTTTCGGCAACAGCACCAACAGCGGCTTTCCTGGCGAGTCCTCCGGCTACCTCAAGATCGGGCGCAGCTGGCGGCCACTGGAGAAGGCCACCATGGCCTACGGCTACGGCCTGAACGTGACCGTGCTCCAACTGGCCAGCGCCTACGCCGCACTGGCCGACAACGGGGTCATGCACGCGCCCAGTTTCATCCGCGGCGCCGACAACCCGGGCAAGCAGGTGGTTTCGCCGCAGGTGGCGCACGAGCTGGTGCGCATGATGGAAACCGTGACCGGCCCGGGCAGCACGGCGCCAGAGGCGCGCATCCCGAACTACAGTGTCGCCGGGAAGACCGGCACGGCGCACCGGGCCAGCGCCGGCGGCTACGACCGGAACAATTACATTGCCGCGTTTGCCGGCATCGTCCCGGCCAGCAATCCGCGCCTGGTCGGCGTCGTGATCATCAGCAACCCCAGCAAGGGCAGCTATTACGGCGGCATGGTGTCGGCGCCGGCGTTTGCGCACGTGATGGCCGGCGCGCTGCGCCTGCTCGACGTGCCGCCGGACAACATCGGGCGCTGGTACGTCGGCGGCCCGCTGCAGGGCACGGGTGGCCTGGCCGGCGCAGCGCCGCCACGCGAGGCGGCGATCGACGACGCGCCGGTCGACGGGGGGCCGCCATGAGCACCGGCCACCTCGACCAGTTGTTGCTTGGCATTGCCGACCGGGAGTTGGCCGCCAACCCTGGCGCAAACCGCATCGTGATCTCCGGGCTGAGTCTGGATTCGCGCCAGGTGGGGCGCGGCGAGGCCTTCGTGGCCTTGGGCGGCACCCAGGCACACGGCTTTGCCTTTGCTGCCGGCGCGGTGCAGCGCGGCGCGGCGGTGATCCTGGCGGAAACGCCAGCGCCCGGCGCTGCCGTTCCTGGACTCACCAAAGAGTTGCCGGCGACGCTCGACGGTGTGGCGGTGCTGTGGATTGGTGGGCTGCGCGCCCACCTGGGCGAAATTGCCGCGCGCTATTACGGGCGGCCGAGCGAATCCATGCACGTGCTCGGGGTGACCGGCACCAACGGCAAGACCTCGTGCGTGCAACTGCTCGGCCAAGCTTTCAGCTTCCTCGGCCTGCCCAATGCCAGCATCGGCACGCTGGGCATCGGCATGGCGGGGCACTTGCGCGACAGCGCGCGCACCACGCCGGACGTGCTCAGCGTGCAGGCCCTGCTGGCCGGCTTCCGCGACCGCGGCGCCAGCCACGTGGCCATGGAAGTCTCCTCGCATGCGCTGGCCCAGGAACGCGTGGACGGCGTGGACTTCGAATTGGCCGTCTTCACCAACCTCACCCGCGACCACCTGGACTACCACGGCAGCATGCAGGCCTATGGCGCGGCCAAGGCGCGGCTGTTCGCCTGGCCCGGATTGCGCGTGGCGGTGATCAACATCGATGACGCCTTTGGCGCCGAGCTGGCGCAAGGATTGGCGCCGGGGGTCGAGTTGCTGACGGTGAGCCAGCACGCCGATGTCGGCGCGGCGATCCACGCCAGCGCCGTTGACACCTCCGGCAATGGGTTGGCCTTCACCCTGCATACGCCTTGGGGCGTGCATGCGGTCGAGAGCGGCCTGCTTGGCCACTTCAACGTCGACAACCTGCTGCTGGTGGCCGCCTGCCTGGGTGCGCTGGACGTGCCGTTCGAACGCATTGTCGCAGCCCTCGGTGCCCTGCAGCCGGTGCTTGGACGCATGAGTCGGCTCGGTGGCGACGGCGGGCAGCCGCTGGTCGTGGTCGACTACGCACACACTCCCGATGCGCTGGAACAGGCGCTAGTCGCGCTTCGCGAACACTGCGCCGGCCGGCTGCTGTGCGTGTTTGGCTGTGGCGGCGAGCGCGACGTCGGCAAGCGGCCCTTGATGGGCGGCATTGCCGCGCGGCTGGCCGACGTGGCTATCGTCACCGACGACAACCCGCGCGGCGAGGACGGCGACGCCATCGTCGCGCAGATCCTGGCCGGCATGCCTGCACCGGATCCGCACCTGGTCGAGCGCGACCGGGCCAAGGCCATCGCCCTGGCCCTGGCGCGCGCCGGTGCCGGCGACGTGGTGCTGATTGCCGGCAAGGGCCACGAGACCTACCAGGACGGTGCCACTGGCCGTCATCACTTCAGCGACCTCGAGGTTGCCGCCGCGGTCTTGCGCCGCCAGGTCCCGGAGCGGCAAGCATGATGCGGCTCTCGGCCATCGCCATGTGGACCCGCGGGCAGTTGCTCGGCAACGACACCGAAGTGGCGGGCGTCGCCCTGGACAGCCGTGCCGTGCAAGCCGGCAACCTGTTCGTGGCGATTGCCGGCGAACGCGTCGACGGCCACGATTTCCTCGCGGATGTGGCGGCCCACGACGCCGGTGGTGCGCTCGTGAGCCGTCGCGTCGACAGCCCGCTGCCGCAGGTGCTGGTGAACGACACCACGCTGGCGCTCGGCGACCTGGCCAGTGCAGTGCGCGCCCAGCGCGACGTGCGTGTGGTGGGCATCACCGGCTCAAACGGCAAGACCACCACCAAGACCCTGGTCGCTGCGATCCTTGGCCGCCACGGCCGTACGCATGTCAGCGCCGGCAACCACAACAACGAGCTCGGCTTGCCGCTCTCCGTGCTGGCCATGCCGGCGGACACGCAGTACGCCGTGTTCGAGATGGGCGCGGGCAAGCCCGGCGACATCGCCTACCTCGCCGGCATCGCCCGTCCCGAGGTGGCCCTGGTCACCCTGGTCGCGCCGGCCCACCTCGAACGCATGGGCAGCGTGGAGGGCGTCGCCAGCACCAAGGGCGCGCTGTACGAGGCACTGCCGCGCGATGGCGTGGCTGTCATCAATGCGGACGACCGCTTTGCGCCCTTCTTCACCACCCTCGCGGCCGGGCGGCAGGTGCTGCGCTTCGGCCTGGAGCAAGCCGCGGAGATTGGCGCGCGCGACATCCGTTCCAGCCTGGAGGGTTCGCGTTTCGTATTGCGGACACCGCACGGCGAGGCAGAGTTGGGTCTTTCTTTGCCGGGGCGGCACAATGTCATGAATGCCCTGGCTGCCGCTGCGGTGGCCACCGCCTTGCAGGTGCCGCTGCCGACCATCGTGGCCGGGTTGGAAAGCGTGCGGGGAGTGCCCGGGCGGCTGCAGTGCCAGCCGGCGGCCGGCGGCTGGTCACTCATCGACGACAGCTACAACGCCAACCCGGGATCGATGGCCGCGGCCATCGACACCTTGCTGTTGGCGCCCGGGGAACACTGGCTGGTGCTTGGCGACATGGCCGAGCTCGGAGCCGAGGCGGTCGCACTGCATGCTGCGCTCGGCCGGCGGGCGCGGGAGCGCGGGATCGAGCGCCTGTTCGCGACCGGTCCGCTGGGCCTGGAGACGGTGCGCGCGTTCGGTGCCGGCGGCGAGCACTACGCCGACCAGCAGAGCTTGCTGGCCGCGCTCCGACCGCAACTGCACGAAGGGGTGACGTGCCTGGTCAAGGGTTCGCGCTCGGCCGGCATGGAGCGCGTGGTCCAGGCGTTGCGGGATGGCGCGGGCACCGCGGCGGGAGGTGACACGCATGCTGCTTGAGCTGGCCGAGTGGCTCGCAGGCCGCTTCACCGTCCTGCACGTGTTCCAGTACATCACCTTCCGCACGATCATGGCGGCGCTGACCGCGCTGGTCATGTCCCTGCTCATGGGGCCGGCCGTGATACGCGAGCTGGCGGCGCTGAAGGCCGGCCAGGTGGTGCGCTCGGACGGTCCGCAGACGCACCTGCTCAAGGCCGGCACGCCGACCATGGGCGGGACCATGATCCTGCTGGCGGTGACCGTGGCCACGCTGCTCTGGGCCAACCTGCACAGCCGCTACGTCTGGGTGGTGCTGGCGGTCACCCTGAGCTTTGGCGTAATCGGTTTCGTCGACGATTATCGCAAGCTGGTGCTGAAGAACAGCCGCGGCCTGCCGGCGCGCTGGAAGTATTTCTGGCAATCGGTGTGCGGCCTGGGCGCCGCATTGTTCCTGTACCACACCGCGCCAGCCTCGCTTGGCGGCCTGCCGGTGGCGGAAACCGCGTTGTACGTGCCGCTGTTCAAGCAGGTGGCGCTGCCCATGGGCGCGTTCTTCGTGGTCGTGGCCTACTTCATGATGGTGGGCTTCTCCAATGCGGTGAATCTCACCGATGGCCTGGACGGGCTGGCGGTGATGCCGGTGGTCCTGGTGTCCGGCGCGCTGGGCGTGTTTGCCTACCTGGCGGGCAACCGGGTGTTTTCCGAGTACCTGGGCATCCCCTCTATTCCCGGCGCGGGCGAGTTGTCGATCTTCTGCGGCGCGCTGGCCGGCGCCGGGCTGGGCTTCCTGTGGTTCAACACTTATCCCGCGCAGGTGTTCATGGGCGACGTCGGCGCACTCGCGCTCGGCGCAGCGCTGGGCTGCGTGGCGGTGATCGTGCGCCAGGAAATCGTGCTCCTGGTGATGGGCGGCCTGTTCGTGATGGAAACCGTCTCGGTGATGCTGCAGGTGGGCAGCTACAAGCTGACCGGCAAGCGCATCTTCCGCATGGCGCCGATCCACCACCACTTCGAGCTGAAGGGTTGGCCCGAGCCGCGGGTGATCGTGCGCTTCTGGATCATTTCGGTAGTGTTGGTGTTGATTGGCCTCGCTACGTTGAAGGTGCGCTGAGATGTTTGACGCCATGCAAGCGACCAGGCGCCAACAACCACGCGGCCGCGTGGATGCCTGGCTGCTGGTCGGCCTGGTTGGCCTGGCCGCCATCGGCGTGGTGATGATCACCTCGAGCTCGATCGCGGTGGCCGACAACCAGCACCTAGGGGCGATGTATTTCCTGAAGCGGCAGTTGGTGTTCCTGGCCCTGGGCGTGCTTGGTGCCGCGTTGGTGCTGCGCATTGAGCTGAAGCGCTTCGAGACCTGGGCGCTGCCGCTGCTGGCGGTCGGCTTCGTGCTGCTGGTGGCGGTATTCGTGCCGCACCTGGGCCTGCGCATCAATGGCGCGCGCCGTTGGCTCAACCTCATGGTCACCACCTTCCAGCCGGTCGAGGCCGTGAAGTTGATCCTGGTGGTGTACGTGGCCAGTTACCTGGTGCGCCATCGCGACAACGTGGAGACCCGGTTCCTCGGCCTGTTCAAGCCGCTGATGGTGGCTGGCCTGATCGTGCTCTTGCTGCTGGCGCAACCCGACTTCGGCTCGGCCACGCTGGTGATCGCGGTGACGATCGCCATGGTGTGGTTTGGCGGCGCCCGGCCTCTGTACCTGTTTGGCATGGGCCTGCCGCTGATGCCCTTGCTGTACATCGCCGCCACCGGCGAAAGCTACCGCATGAAGCGGCTGACCTCCTTCCTCGATCCATGGAAAGACCCTTTCAACGACGGCTTCCAACTCACCCAGTCGCTGATGGCGATCGGCCGCGGACAATGGGACGGGGTCGGCCTGGGTTCGAGCGTGCTCAAGCTGTCCTACCTGCCCGAGGCGCACACCGACTTCATTTTTGCCGTGATTGGCGAGGAGCTTGGCCTGGCCGGCGTCCTGCTGGTCATCGGCCTGTTTGCCCTGGTGGTCTGGCGCGGCCTGCTGCTGGCGTTGCGCGGGGTGGAAGTGAACCGCCTGTTTGCCGCCCACATCGCCTTTGGCGCGTCCTTGATGCTGGCCCTGCAGGCCATCGTCTCCATCGGCGTGAACCTGGGCGTGCTGCCGACCAAGGGCCTGACCCTGCCGCTGATCAGTTACGGCGGCTCGTCGATGGTGCTGACGTGCATGATGGGAGGCCTGCTCCTGCGGGCCACGCTGGAGATCAACCGTGCGCTGGACATCCGCGCCGCGCGCGAGCACCTGCCGACGGCAGTTACCGCCGCCGATGCCGGCCCCGCCGCGCGTGCGCGCGAACTGGAGGCGGCATGAGCGCCTACGCACCCGTGCTGATCATGGCCGGCGGTACCGGCGGGCACATCTTCCCGGGCCTCGCCGTGGCCGAGCGCCTGCGCGAGCAAGGTGTACCGGTGGCCTGGCTTGGCGCCCGCGGTGGCATGGAGGCGGACGTCGTGGCAGCGCGGCAGATTCCAGTGCATTTGATCGCGGTCGGTGGCCTGCGCGGCAAGGGTTGGGGCAAGCGCCTGCTGGCCCCGTTCATGCTGCTGCGCGCGCTGTTTGCAGCCTGGCGCGTGCTGCGCAAGCTGCGGCCGCGCAGCGTGCTGTCGATGGGTGGCTATGCTGCCGGACCGGGTGGCCTGGCGGCCTGGTTGCTGCGCGTGCCCCTGGTGGTGCACGAACAGAATCGCGTCGCGGGGGTGACCAACCGCCTGCTGGCGCACCTCGCGCGGGAGGTGTTGACCGGCTTTGCCGACGTGCTGCCGCGCGGGCGCTGGGTCGGCAATCCGGTGCGCGAGGCCATTGCCCAGGTGCCGCCGCCCGCAACCCGCTACGCCGCGCGCAGCGGCCGGCCGCGCCTGCTGGTCCTGGGCGGCAGCCTGGGCGCGCGTGCACTCAACTTGGCCTTGCCGCGCGCGCTAGCCACCATACCGCCACGGCAACGTCCGGACGTGGTGCACCAGTGCGGCACGCGCGGCCTGGACGAGGCGCGCGCGGCCTACGCCGCAGCGGCAGTCGAGGTGCAACTGGTGGCCTTCATCGACGACATGGCTGCGCGTTATGCCTGGGCCGACCTCGCGGTGTGCCGGGCTGGTGCGTTGACTTTGGCCGAGCTGACCGCGGTGGGGCTCGGTGCGCTGCTGGTGCCCTTCCCCTATGCGGTGGACGATCACCAGACGCGCAACGCCGAAGCCCTGGTTGCCGCCGGCGCCGCGCGGCTGATGAGCGAAGACTTGCATGCCGCGCAAGCCCTGGATCCCGAGGCCCTGGCGACCTGCCTGGAGGCGATGCTGGACAGCCGCTCGCAACTCCTGGCCATGGCCGAGGCGGCGCGGACACTGGCCAAACCCGATGCCGCGCCGGTCATTGCGCGCGTCTGCGTGGAGGTGGGCACATGACCGCGCATCGCCTCCCGCCGCATGGCGACATCATGCAGAGTTTCCGCCGCGTGCATTTCATCGGCATCGGCGGTGCCGGCATGAGCGGCATTGCCGAGGTGCTGCATACCCTGGGCTACGAGGTGTCCGGTTCGGACCGTGCGGCCTCGGCGGTGACCGAGCGCCTCGCCGGCATGGGCGTGGAGGTCGCCATCGGCCATGACGCGGCCCACGTCGCCAACGTCGATGCCGTGGTGGTGTCCAGCGCGATCAAGTCCGACAACGCCGAACTCATGGCTGCCGAGGCGCGCCGCATCCCGGTGGTGCCGCGCGCGGAAATGCTGGGCGAACTGATGCGCTTCCGGCGCGGCATCGCCGTGGCCGGCTCGCACGGCAAGACCACCACCACCAGCCTCACCGCCAGCGTGCTGGCCGAGGCCGGCTACGATCCCACCTTCGTCATCGGGGGCCAGCTGCTGTCGGCCGGCGCCAATGCGCGGCTCGGCGCCGGCGCCTACCTGGTGGCCGAGGCCGATGAATCCGACGGCTCCTTCCTCAAGCTGTCGCCGGTGATCGCGGTGGTCACCAATATCGATGCCGACCACCTCGACCACTACCACGGCGACTTCGCGGAGCTGAAGCAGGCCTTTACCGATTTCCTGCATCGCCTGCCGTTTTACGGCCTGGCGGTGCTGTGCGTGGACAACCCGGAAGTCGCCGAGCTGGCCCAGCGCACCGCGCGCTCGACCCTGACCTACGGCATCGAGCAGGCTGCCGACGTGCGCGGTGCCAACCTTCGCGCCGATGGCCCGCGTACCCACTTCGACCTGCTGCTGCCGGGCCAGCCTTCGTTGCCGATCACGCTGAACCTGCCGGGGCGGCACAACGTATTGAATGCGGTGGCCGCGGCCACCATCGGCTGGCACCTTGGCGTCGAGCCCTATGCCATTGCCCGTGCGCTGGAGCGTTTCCAGGGTGTGGGCCGGCGCTTCCATATCAACGGCGAGCTGGCGATCGACGATGGCAAGGTGCTGCTCGTCGACGATTACGGCCACCATCCGCGCGAACTCTCGGCGGTGATGCAGGCCGCGCGCGACGGCTGGCCCGGGCGGCGGCTGGTGATCGTGTTCCAGCCACATCGCTACACCCGCACCCGCGACCTGCTGGACGATTTTGCCGGCGTCCTGTGCGAGGCCGATGCCCTGGTGTTGACCGACGTGTATCCCGCGGGCGAGGCGCCCATTGCCGGCGCCGACGGGCGCTCGCTGGCGCGTGCCGTGCGTGCGCGTGGCAAGGTCGATCCTGTGTTCATCGACCACCCGCGCGAACTCGGCGCCACGCTGCCGGCCCTGCTGCGCGACGGCGACATGGTGCTGCTGCTCGGGGCTGGCGACATAGGGGCGGCGGCAACGACGCTGGCCGCCCGCGGCCAACTGAAGACGGAGGGCGCCGCATGAATGCCACGACTGCCAGGCGGATCACCGACGCGCGCGACTTCGGCCATGTCGCCGTGGTCATGGGCGGGACCTCGGCCGAGCGCGAGGTGTCCCTGAATTCCGGACGCAATGTACTGGCCGCACTGCGCGCGCGTGGCGTCGACGCCGAAGCGGTGGACGGCATCCCGGCCCTGCTGCATTCGCTGCAGGCGCAGCGTTTCGCACGCGTGTTCAACATCCTCCATGGGCAGCATGGCGGCGGCGAGGACGGCGTGCTGCAAGGCGCGCTGGATGCGCTGGGGGTGCCATATACCGGTTCAGGCGTGCTCGGCTCGGCGCTGTCCATGGACAAGCCGCGCTCCAAGCGGGTGTGGCAATCGCTGGGCCTGCCCACGCCGGATTTCGTCGCCGTACCGCACGGCGAGAGCGTGCACGCCGCCGCGGCCACGCTGGGCTTTCCGCTCATCGTCAAGCCGGCCTGCGAGGGTTCCAGTGTGGGCGTGACCCGCGTGTTTGCCGGGTCGCAGCTCGACGCGGCCGCGGCCTTGGCCTCGCGCTATCCCGGGGCGCTGCTGGTGGAGCGGCTGATCGAGGGCGACGAGCTCACCATCGGCGTGCTCGGCAACGAGGTGCTCCCGAGCATCCACATCGTGCCGCATGCCGATTTCTACGACTACGACGCCAAGTATGTGGCCGAGGACACCCAGTACCTCTGCCCGGGCCTCGAGGGCGCCGCGGAGCAGGGCCTGCGCGAGCTGGCCTGGTCGGCATTCACCGCGCTCGACTGCACCGGCTGGGGCCGGGTCGACGTCATGCGCGATCGCGTCGGGCAGAACTGGCTGCTCGAGGTCAACACCGCGCCAGGCATGACCTCGCACTCGTTGGTGCCCAAGGCTGCCGCGGTGGCCGGCATGGACTACCCGGAACTTTGCTGGCGCGTGCTGGAGACGAGCATGCGCAGCACGCTGCCGCCGGCCGCCAGCCAGGCCGCACCGGTCGGAGGCCAGCCATGAGGGGGTCGATCCGCGTGCTGGCCTGGTGCCTGGCAATTGTGCTGGTGGCGCTGCCCCTGGTCGGCGTGCTGCGCGGCTGGTTTGCGGCGCAGAGCTGGCCGGTGACCCGGCTGGTGGTGCAGGCCCACTTCAAGTACGTGGATGCCGCGCAAATTCGTGCCGCGGTCGCGCCGCGCGTGGACAAGGGCTTCTTTGCCCTGGACCTCGGTGCGGTGCAGCGGGCCGTGGCGGCCTTGCCTTGGGTCGAGGCGGTCGAGGTACGCAAGCGCTGGCCGGACACGCTGGTGCTGCGAGTGCACGAGCGCCAACCATTTGCGCACTGGAACGAGCAGCAGCTCATCAGCAACAAGGGCGTGGTGTTCGATGCCAGCCTGCCTGCCGGCGCGCCTGCCCTGCCTGAATTGCGCGGTCCGGATGCACGCCTCGCCGAGGTGGTGAGCTTCTACAGCGAGGCGCGCAAGGCGTTTGCCGGCGCCCGGGTGCAAGTCCAGGGCCTGACCCTGACCGATCGCGGCAGCTGGAGCATACGCATTGGCGATGGCGCGCGCGTCGTGGTCGGCGACAGCGCCCAGGCGGCCTCGCGCCTGCACCGCTTCCTGGACGTGCTGCCGCAATTGATGACTGGCCACGACCGCGCCTTCGTCTACGCCGACTTGCGTTACACCAATGGCTTTGCCGTGCTTTGGCCCGCGGCGACGCCCACCACCGCCGGAGGCACGCCACCCGCATGAGAACCCACAACGACAAGCAACTCGTGGTCGGACTGGATATCGGCACCTCGAAGGTGGTGGCGATCGTGGGCGAGTACGAACCCGAGCAGCCGATTACCGTGATTGGCATTGGCACCCACGTGTCGCGCGGGATGAAGCGGGGCTCGGTGGTGGACATTGAATCCACCGTCCACTCGATCCAGCACGCCGTCGAGGAAGCCGAGCTGATGGCCGGCTGCGACATCCGCTCGGTGTTCGCCTCGATTTCCGGCAGCCACCTGGAAACCCGCAACTCGCATGGCAGCGCCGCGATCCGCGACCACGAGGTCACCGCCGGCGACCTCGAGCAGGTGCTGGAGGCGGCCAGTGCCGTGGCCATCCCGGCTGACCGCAAGGTCCTGTTCAAGGAGTCGCAGGAATACCGCATCGACGGCCAGGATGGCATCCGCCGCCCGGTGGGCATGAGCGGGGTGCGGCTGGAGGCCAGCGTGCACCTGGTGACTGGTGCCGCCGCCGCGGTGCAGAACATCACCAAGTGCATCCAGCGCTGCGGCCTCACGGTCGATGGCCTGGTGCCGTCCGGCCTCGCCAGCGCGATGAGCGTGCTCACCGACGACGAACGCGAACTCGGCGTGTGCCTGGTGGACATTGGTGCCGGCACCACCGACGTGGCGATCTACACCCAAGGCGCGATCCGCTTCACCGCTTCGCTGCCGGTGGGCGGCGACCAGGTGACCAACGACATTGCCTACGGCGTGCACACGCCAACCGCGCATGCGGAGGAAATCAAGATCAAGTACGCCTGCGCGCAGACCGGGCTGACCCATGCCGAGGAAACCATCCAGGTGCCGAGCGTCGGCGATCGTCCGCCGCGTCGGTTGGCGCGCCAATCGCTCGCGCAGAGTGTGCAGGCGCGTTACGAGGAAATCTTCGAGATGGTGCAGGACCAGTTGCGGCGCTCGGGCTACGAGAGCCTGGTCGCGGCTGGCGTGGTGCTTACTGGCGGCGCCTCGCGCATGGAAGGCGCGCTGGAGCTCGCCGAGGAGATCTTCCACAAGATGGTGCGCATCGGCATGCCGCAACAGGTCGAGGGCCTGGGCGACGTGGTGACCAGCCCCTTGCACGCGACCGGGGTCGGCCTGCTGCTGCATGGCGCGCGGGTCGGCAGCCAACGCAGCGGTCGGTCCTCGGTGGGTGGCTCGGACGCGCTGGTCGGCAGGTTGCGCGGGTGGGTGGCGCGGAATTTTTGAATGGTGGTGGCGGCATGGTGGCCGGTAATAACGGCCATCCGGTTTCAAGGTGGTGCGGGATGCATCGCCAGGGCACTCCAGGGATACAGCCCGGCGCCCGCGGTCGATGCCAGGTCGACGCGGGTCATAAAACAACGACGGAGGACGGGACATGTTTGAATTGATTGAAAAGCTTTCACCCAACGCGATCATCAAGGTGATCGGGGTTGGCGGCGGCGGCGGCAACGCCGTGGCCCACATGCTCAACGCCAATATCGAGGGGGTCGAGTTCGTGGTCGCGAACACCGACGCCCAGGCCATGACCACCTGCGGTTCGCGCACGCACCTGCAGCTCGGCGGCAACGTGACCAAGGGGCTTGGCGCCGGCGCCAACCCGGAGGTTGGCCGGCAGGCGGCGCTGGAGGACCGTGAGCGCATCGAGGCCATGCTCGAGGGTGCGGACATGGTGTTCATCACGGCCGGCATGGGCGGCGGCACCGGCACGGGCGCGGCGCCGGTGGTGGCGCAACTGGCCAAGGAGAAAGGCATCCTCACCGTGGCCGTGGTCACCAAGCCGTTCCCGTTCGAGGGTCGCCGGCGCATGCAGGTGGCGTTGAAGGGTATCGAGGACCTGTCCCAGCACGTCGACTCCCTGATCACGGTGCCGAACGAGAAGTTGCTCAACGTGCTCGGCCGCGAGGTCACGCTGCTGAATGCGTTCAAGGCCGCCAACGATGTGTTGCAGGGTGCGGTCCAGGGTATTGCGGACCTGATCACGGCGCCCGGCCTGATCAACGTGGACTTTGCCGACGTACGCACGGTGATGTCGGAAATGGGCCAGGCCATGATGGGTTCGGGCACCGCCCGCGGCGACGACCGCGCCCAGGCCGCTGCCGAGGCGGCAATCAAGAACCCGCTGCTGGAGGACGTCAACCTCAACGGCGCCTGCGGCATCCTGGTCAATGTCACCGCCGGACCGAACCTCACCATGCGCGAGTTCGACGAAATTGGCCGCATCATCCACGATTTTGCCAGCGAAGACGCTACCGTGGTCATCGGTA
This sequence comes from Rhodanobacter sp., assembly GCA_035571995.1. Taxonomy (GTDB): domain Bacteria; phylum Pseudomonadota; class Gammaproteobacteria; order Xanthomonadales; family Rhodanobacteraceae; genus Rhodanobacter. The sequence continues at coordinate 17,402 of DATNBK010000180.1, read as the reverse complement.
CCTCGATGGATCCGGACATGCAGGACGACGTGCGGGTGACCGTGGTCGCCACCGGCCTCAATCGTGCCGACGCCTCACGCGCGCGACCGCCGATCCAGCTGGTCGAGCCGGCCATCGAGCGTCCGCGCCCGGTGCTGCTGCGCACCGGTACCGGCAACGAGGTGGTGGACTACGCACAGCGCGAGCGCGGACCGCAGGCGGGCACGGGTGCCGATGCGGCGGGCGCGGGCAGGAGCGAACCCGGGTTTGACTACCTGGACATCCCGGCCTTCCTGCGGCGGCAGGCGGACTGATCAGGCTGGCGCCGCGCCAGCGGAAGCGGCGGCGTCCAAGCGGCACACGCGACGCGCCCGGGTGACGGGCGTGGACTGTGGCGTGACGAGGAGGTGATGGGATTCGGCATTGCAGGAGGGAACCAAGCGGGCGCGTTCCGCTCTGACCGGGGAACCTGCCGCAGCGTCGACGCATCGGCTATGTGGTCCAGGTCCACCCAGGGCGCGATCCGACGCATCTGGCGAAGGTGAACGCGCGTGTAGCTTAGTCATACTGTACAGTACGGTTTGCTATTGAAATTGGTTAAGACTGTGTTAGTATGCGCGCCTGTCGGTGTTGCCGCCACGAGATCCGCTCCCATGATCAAGCAGCGTACGCTGAGAAACGTCATACGTGCCACCGGCGTCGGTTTGCATACCGGCGACAAGGTGTATATGACGCTGCGCCCGGCAGCACCCAATACGGGCATCGTATTCCGTCGCACGGACCTCGAGCCGCCGGTGGATATCTACGCGCGCCAGGACAACGTCGGCGACACCAGGCTCTCGACCACGCTGGTGAACGGCGAGGCGCGGGTGGCCACGGTCGAGCACCTGCTTTCGGCGATGGCCGGGTTGGGCATCGACAATGCCTATGTGGACTTGTCGGCGCCCGAAGTGCCGATCATGGACGGCAGCGCGGGGCCCTTCGTGTTCCTGCTGCAATCGGCCGGGATCGAGGAGCAGAACGCCGCCAAGCGTTTCATCCGCATCCGCAAGCCGATTCGAGTGGAAGACGGCGACAAGTGGGCCAGTTTCGCCCCGTTCGAGGGATTCAAGGTCGGCTTCTCTATCGACTTCAACCACCCGATCATTTCCAAGCGCACCTCGCACAGCGAGATCGACTTCTCCACCACGTCTTACGTCAAGGAAGTCAGCCGCGCGCGCACCTTCGGCTTCATGCGCGACATCGAGGTCCTGCGGGAGGCAAACCTGGCCCTGGGCGGCTCGATGGACAATGCCGTGGTGCTGGACGATTACCGGGTGTTGAACGAGGACGGCCTGCGCTACGAGGATGAGTTCGTCAAGCACAAGATCCTCGACGCGATTGGCGACTTGTACCTGCTTGGCCACAGCCTGATTGGCGCCTACCACGCGCACAAGTCTGGCCATGAGCTCAACAACAAGTTGTTGCGTACCCTCGTTGCCGATACCTCGGCCTGGGAAGAAGTCAGCTACCAGGACGATCCAGCGGTATCGCCGATCTCCTACGCGCATCCGGCCCAGGCCATCTAGGCCAACGTCCGGCGCCGGCCAGCCGGCAATCGGGACTTCGATTTCGCGGCACCCCTTGTTTGTGCCGTGGCAGGACTGCGGCTCAGCTTTCCCCGGCCGGTTGCTGGCTGGCTTGCGCAGCCAGTGCAAGGAACATGGCGCGCAGCTCCGGATCCTGAAGCCCACCGGCCGCCGCCCGCAGATGCGCGGCTGCCGCCGCCGAGATCGAACTGCTTGCTGCGGCCGGTGCCGCCACCGTGGCGGACGGCGCCACCACCTTGACCCTGATGGCTCCGGCGGCGACGCCGATGGCGCGCGCGCACGCCAGGATCTGGCCTTGGGCCAGGCGCAGGCGCGAAGCCCAGGCGGGCGAATTGGCCAGGAAGACCAGGCGCTCGTGGCGCACGTCGGCAAACCGGACCTGGTCGCGCAACGGCAGGGGCAAGGTCTGCCGCAACGCCCGGTCCAGCGCTTCCAGCGTATGCGCGCGTCGCGCCAGTTGCGCGAACGAACCGCATTCGGCCAAGGCCTGGGGCGCATGGCGCGATGACCTGGAGCCACGGGGAGCGGCTCCATGCGTGCTGCTTGCGGGTTTCTCCATGGGTGGATGATACGCGGGCGCGTGACTGGCCGGCTGCCGTGGCGGTTTGCCGCCCTTGAATCAGCCCGGCGCCGACGCCATTCGGAGGTCCGGGCAGGGCCCTGTCCGGCCCGTGCGCGCCGTTCCGATCGCGGCTGCGTGCAGTGGCCCCGGCGTGGCAGGCCGGGTTCGTGCCGCGGCGTTTGCAGGCCGTGCCTGCGAGGTTGGCGTAGAGGCGTGTAGTAACATGTGCGATTGGCCCGCGCGCAGGCGGGCGCTCATTTACCCAAGCGGAAGACCGATGCTCAGTCGCTCCTTGAAGTCCTTGTTTGGCAGTCACAACGAGCGCGTCACGCGCCAACTGAACCGGGTTGCCGCCCGTATCAACACGCTTGAGCCGGCCTGCGAAAAATTGAGCGACGAGGAGCTGCGCGCCAAGACCGACGAGTTCAAGCAGCGCTACGCGGCCGGAGAGTCGCTGGACAAGCTCCTGCCCGAGGCGTTTGCGGTGGTGCGCGAGGCTTCGAAGCGCAAGCTCGGCCTGCGCCATTACGACGTGCAGCTCGTGGGCGGCATGGTCTTGCACCAGGGCAAGATTGCGGAGATGCGCACCGGCGAGGGCAAGACCCTGGTCGCCACCTTGCCGGTCTACCTCAATGCCATTGCCGGTGCTGGCGTGCACGTGGTAACCGTCAACGATTACCTGGCGCGGCGCGACGCGGCGCAGATGGGCGTGCTGTACAACTTCCTCGGGCTGAGCGTCGGGGTCGTCTACCCGGGGATGGACCAGGGCGACAAGGCGGCTGCGTACAACGCCGACATCACCTACGGCACGAACAACGAGTTCGGCTTCGATTACCTGCGCGACAACATGGCCCTGAGCAAGGAACAGCGCTACCAGCGCGGGCTGAATTTCGCGATCGTCGACGAGGTGGACTCGATCCTGATCGACGAGGCGCGGACGCCGCTGATCATTTCCGGCCCGGCCGAGGATTCGGTCCAGTTGTACCTGGCGGTGAACAAGATCGTGCCGCACATGGTGCGGCAAAAGGAGGAGGACGGCCCTGGTGATTTCTGGGTCGACGAGAAGCAGAAGCAGGTGCACATGTCCGAGACCGGCATGCAGCACGCCGAGGAGCTGCTGCACGAAGCGGGCGTGCTCAGCGAGGACAGTGCCCTCTACGACTCGAAGAACCTGGCGGTCGTACACCACTTGAATGCGGCGCTGCGCGCGCAGGGCATCTACCAGCGCGACGTGGACTACATCGTGCGCGACGGCGAGGTCATCATCGTCGACGAGTTCACCGGGCGCACCCTGCCCGGGCGGCGCTGGTCGGATGGGCTGCACCAGGCGGTTGAGGCCAAGGAGGGCGTGCCGATCCAGCGCGAAAACCAGACCATGGCCACGGTCACGTTCCAGAACCTGTTCCGCATGTACAAGAAGCTCTCGGGCATGACCGGTACGGCGTTCACCGAGGCCTTCGAGTTCGAGAGCATCTACGGGCTGGAGGTGGTGGTCATCCCCACCCACAAGCCGATGATCCGGGTCGACAACCAGGACATGATCTTCCTCAGCACGGGGGCCAAGTACCGCGCCGTCATCGAGGACGTCAAGGCGCGCCATGCGGCGGGCCAGCCGGTCCTGGTCGGCACCACGTCCATCGAGGTTTCCGAGTTGCTGTCCAAGGAGCTGGACGACGTCGGCATCGCACATGAAGTGCTGAACGCCAAGCAGCACGAGCGTGAGGCCATCATCGTCGCCCAGGCCGGTGCCTACGGGCAGGTGACCATCGCCACCAACATGGCCGGCCGCGGTACCGACATCGTCCTCGGGGGCAGCCTGGACGCTGCGCTCGCCGCCTTGCCACCGGAGGCGACCGAGGCCGAGCGCGAGCAGGTGCGCGAGCACTGGCGCGTCGAGCACGAGAAGGTCGTGGCCGCCGGTGGCCTGCACATTGTCGGTACCGAGCGGCATGAGTCGCGGCGCATCGACAACCAGTTGCGTGGCCGTTCCGGTCGCCAGGGCGACCCTGGCTCGTCGCGCTTCTACCTGTCGCTTGATGACAACCTGCTGCGCATCTTCGGTGGCGAGGGCCTGATCCGCTGGATGAAGCGCTTCGGCATGAAGGACGACGACGCGCTGGAGGATCGCCTGGTCAGCCGGCAGATCGAGAAGGCACAGCGCAAGGTCGAGCAGCACAACTTCGACATCCGCAAGCACCTGCTGGAATTCGACGACGTCGCCAACGACCAGCGCAAGGTGATTTACACCCAGCGCGACGAGTTGCTCGAGGGCGAGGAGGTGTCCGCCACCGTGGCCGACATCCGCGAGGACGTCGTGCGCACCATGGTGCGCGCCCACGTGCCCGCCGACAGCATCGACGAGCAGTGGGACGTTCCCGGCCTGGATGCCGACCTGCAGAGCGAGTTTGGCCTGCAGCTCGACCTGGTGCATTGGTTCGAAGGCCAGGCCGAGGTGGATGCCGAAGGCATCCTCGAGCACGTCCTCGACGGCGTGAACACCATGTTTGCCGCCAAGGAACAACAGATCGGCACCGAGACCATGCGTCAGCTCGAAAAGCACGTGATGCTGACCGTGGTCGACAACGCCTGGAAGGACCACTTGGCGAACATGGACTACCTGCGCCAGGGCATCTACCTGGTGGGCTACGCGCAGCAGGATCCGAAACAGGCGTTCAAGCGTGAGGCGTTCCGGCTGTTCTCCGAGATGCTCGACCGGATCAAGGCCGAGGTGGTGCAGATGCTGGCCCGGATCCGCGTGCGCAGCGAAGAGGAAGTGGCCGAGATGGAGGCCGAGCAGCGCCGCATTGCCGCGCGCCTGCAGCAGCAGATGCTGGCGACCGGTGGCGGCGCGCCCGCGGGCGGCGCCTTTGGCGAGGGCACCCCAGGGCAGGAGGATGCGGCGCCGGCCGCCGGGCCCGCGCGGCCGGTGCAACTGGCTGGCCCGAAGATCGGCCGCAACGATCCCTGCCCATGCGGCTCGGGGAAGAAGTACAAGCATTGCCACGGCAGGCTCAGCTGAGCCTGCCGCAACTGCCGCCGTCTCCGCCGCTCAACGCCGCGTGCGGTGGGGTTCGGCCTCGACGGTGATGTACTGCGGGTCGGGGACGTCGAGCCGCAGGGCGGTGAGCTGGCCGCCCCAGACGCAGCCGGTATCGATGGCATGCACGCCACAGCCCATGAAGCGCCCCAGGGCCGACCAGTGGCCGGAAACCATGCGCAGGCCGCGTTGGCGCATCCCCGGCACGGCAAACCACGGATACAAGCCGGGCTTCTGCGTGCCCGGCATGCCCTTGGCGTCGAAATCGATGTGTCCGTTCACGTCGCAGTAGCGCATGCGGGTAAAGATGTTGATGGCGGCGCGATAGCGGTCCAGCCCCTTCAGGCTGTTGGACCAGGCCGCCGGCCGGTTGCCGAAGAGGTTGCGCAGCAGCTTGGGGTGGCGCGGGCTGGACAACTCGCGCTCGACTTCCTGTGCGACGACCTGGGCCTGGCGCAGCGTCCAGGCGGGAGCCAAGCCGGCGTGCACCATCGTCCAGCCCAGGGCCGGATCGTGGTGCAGCAGCTTTTGCGAGCGCAGCCATTCGCACAGCACCGGCGCGTCCTCGGCAAACAACACCTCGCGCAGCTCGGGGTTGACCCGCGCCTGCGCCTCGGGGCGGCGCTGTGCGATCGACAGGAGGCTGAGGTCGTGGTTGCCCAGGGTGATGATGGAATTCTCGCGCAGCCCATGGATCAGGCGCAGCGTCGCCAGTGACTCGCCGCCGCGGTTCACCAGGTCGCCGCAAAACCACAATCGGTCGTGCGCGGGGTCGAAGCGCAACTTGTCCAGCAGGCGTTGCAGCTCCGGGTAACAGCCTTGTACGTCGCCGATCGCATAGGTCGCCATGTCAGTGCGCCGCCATCAGTGCAGCGTGCGCGGGATGGACAAGGTGAACGTGGGTATCGGCGCGTCGAAGCAGGTGCCGTCGTCGGCCAGCATCTGGTAGCTGCCGCCCATGGTCCCCACCGGCGTTTCCAGCACGGCGCCGGAGGTGTACTCGAAGCGGTCGCCTGGACGCATCCACGGCTGTTCGCCGATGACGCCGTCGCCACGCACCTCCTGCACCCGGCCATTCGCGTCGGTGATCATCCAGTGGCGCGTGAGCAGGCGCGCCGGGACCCTGCCGGCGTTGCGCAACTGCACCGTATAGGCGAAGACGTAGCGGTTGGCCTGGGGCTCCGATTGGTCGGCGACGAAACGTGCTTGCACCTGCACTTCGATGGTGTAGGTCGAATCTTCAGTCATGTGTGGATTGTACGGCTTGCACCCGCCAGCGGGGCAGGCGTGGCGGCTACGCGCAGTGCGACTCACCCGGCGCCGGCGCTGTCGCGGCGTGCCGCGCAGGCTTGAGCCAGGCGTACGAACGCGGCGGGTTCCAGGGTTTCGGCGCGCGCGCCGGGATCGACCTCGGCACGGCGGATCGCGTCGCGATCGAGCACCTGGGCCAACGCGTTGGCCAGGGTCTTGCGCCGTTGTGCAAACGCCGCCTTGACCACCAGCTGCAGATCCTGCGCCGATGCAGAGGGGCGTTCGTGGGGCGCCAGCGGCCGCATGCGCACCACCGCCGAATCCACCTTCGGCGGGGGACGGAACGCGCGCGCCGGCACCTCGAACAGCGATTCCACCCGGCAGGCGAGTTGCAGCATCACCGACAGACGGCCATAGATCTTGCTGCCCGGAGCCGCGGCCATGCGCTCGACCACTTCCTTCTGCAGCATGAAGTGCAAGTCATGGATCACCTCCAGGTGATCCATGCAATGGAACAGGATCGGGCTGGAGATGTAGTAGGGCAGGTTGCCGACCACGCGAAGTTTGGACGTCCCCAGGCGTTGCGCCAGCGCGGTGAGGTCGACATGCAGGATGTCCGCCGGAATGACCTCCAGCTTGCCGAGCGCCGCTGCGCGTCGCTGCAGCGCGGGGATCAGATCGGCATCGAGCTCGATCGCGGTGAGCGTCCCGGCGGCAGCCAGCAGCGGCAGGGTGAGCGCACCCTCGCCGGGACCGATCTCCAGCAAGCTGTCCGCGGCGCTGGGTGCCAACACGCCGAGGATGCGCTCGATATAACTGTGATCCTCCAGGAAGTGCTGTCCATAGCTCTTCTTGGGTGCGTTCACGGGGCAGGCGAGCGGGCGGCGAGCTCGATGGCCATGCGTGTCGCGGCGACCAGGCTGGCCACGCTGGCCGTGCCGCTGCCGGCAAGGTCGAGCGCCGTGCCGTGGTCCACCGAGGTGCGGATGAAGGGCAGGCCCAGGGTCAGGTTGACCGTGCTGTCGAACGCTTCGCTCTTCAATACCGGCAAGGCCTGGTCGTGGTACATGGCCAACACCGCGTCGTAGCGCGTGCGTTGCGCGGGAATGAAGGCGGTGTCGGCCGGCAGCGGACCCAGGAGCTGCATGCCTTCCCCGCGCAGCGCCGCGAGCACCGGGATCAGCGTGTCGATTTCCTCGCGGCCCATGTGGCCGCCTTCCCCGGCGTGCGGATTGAGCCCGAGCACGGCGATGCGCGGCGCGTCCATGCCGAACTTGCGGCGCAACTCGGCATGCACGATGCGCAGGGTGCGGACCAGCATGGGCGCGGTGATTGCCGCCGGCACTGCCGCGAGCGGCAAGTGCGTGGTGGCCAGGGCCACGCGCAGGGTTGGGCTGGAGAGCATCATCACCACGTCGGCGTGCGCGCGCTCGGCGAAGAATTCGGTGTGTCCGCGGAACGCCACGCCGGCCTCGTTGATCGTGGCCTTCTGCAGCGGCGCGGTGACCACCGCGGCATAGCGGCCATCCATGCAGCCGTCCGCAGCCATGGCCAGGGTGGCCAGCACGTGCCCGGCATTGCGCGGATCGGGCTGGCCGGGGACTTCGCGCGCGCCCAGTGCGACGTGTTGCACGCGCAGTGTCCCGGGAACGCGGCTGTCGGCCACGCTTCCGTCATCGTCAACCAGGTCCAGCGCCACCCCGCAACGCTGCGCCGCACGCTGCAAGAGGCTGCGGTCGCTAAGCGCGACCAGGGTCGCCGGCAATGGCAGTTGCGCCAGGCGCACCACCAGTTCGGCACCGACGCCGGCCGGCTCGCCGGTGGTGATGGCCAACCGTGGCAGAGGCTGGCCGGTCACTCCCCGCGGGAGGCGGTGCTGGGCGCCTCTGCCGTGGTGTCGGACAGGCTGGGCACCAGGATCTTGATGTAGGCATTGGCGCGCAGCTCGCGCAGGTAGTCCTCGTAGGCTTCCTCGGACTTGCGGTTGCCAATGGCCTGGCGGGCCTGGTTGCGGGCGACCTCTTCGGTGACGTCGCTCTCGCGGGCGCCAAGGCGCTGCACCACGTGCCAGCCGTCGCTGGCCTGGAACGGCTTGGATACGTCGCCGTCCTTCATCGCCTGCAGATGCTGCGCAATGACCGGGTCCATCGCCTGGGGCTGGAGCCAGCCCATGTCGCCGCCCAGGTTGGCGGTGGTGTAGTCGGTGGAATCGGCCTTGGCCAGCTTGGCGAAATCCTCGTGCTTGTCGACGATACGCGTGTACAGGTCCTGGGCCTTTTGCTCGGCCTGCGCCGAGCTGAGCAGTTCGCTGGGCGCGATCAGGATCTGCCGCGCGTGGAATTCGGTCACCACCTGCTTGCTCGGCTGGCGTTGGCCGAACAACTTGATGATGTGGAAGCCGGTGGGGCCGCGCATGGGCGGGCTCACCTGCCCGGGTTGCATGGTGGTGACTGCATCCGCGAAGGCGGCGGGCAACTCGTCCAGTCGCATCCAGCCGAGGTCGCCGCCGTCCAGGGCATCGGGGGCGTCCGAATAGCGGATCGCCGCGGCGTTGAAGTCCATGCCGCCCTTGATCGCGGTCTCGGCTTGTTCGGCCTTTACCTGGCTGGCATGGATCGCCGCCGCGTCGGCGCCGCTGGGGATGCTGATCTGGATGTGCCCGATGTGCACCTCGCCGGCCTTGTAGGTCGGGCTGTTCAGGAGGTTGTCCACTTCGCTGTCCGTGACCGACACCGAGTCGTGCACCACGCTGGTATGCAGGCGCTGCACCATGAGCTGGTCGGCGAGCTGCTGGCGGAATTGCGCGAAGCTGCCGGTGCGCTCGATCTCGGCGCGCAGCTGGTCGGCGGTGATGTTGTTTTGCTTGGCCACGCCGTCTACCGCGGCGTCCACGTCCGCCTCGGACACGTGGATGCCCTGGTCAAGCGCCTTCTGCACCTGCAGGCGCATCATGATCAGGCGCTGCAGCACCTGCTTGCGCAGGATGTCGGCTGGCGGCAGCTGGTCGGGATGCGCCGCATATTGCTGCTGCACGGAATGCACCGCTTCATCGAGCTCGCTTTGCAGGATGATGTCGTCGTTGGCCACGGCGACGATGCGGTCCAGCGACTGCGTGGTCGTGGCCGCAGGCGCGCCGGGCAGCAGTTGCGCGTGCAGCGGCGCGACGAACGCGGCTGCGACCAGGAGGAATGCAACGGAACACTTCATCAAAGAACACCTGTTCGGTGTAGGCAGGGCGGCTATTGGTAGCCGAGAATATCACGCTGCAGCAGGGGCTCGAGCTGGCCGCCGGTGGAACCCAGGCCCTTGAATTCGAACTCGAACAGCACCGCGTTGTCGCGTTTGTCGAGGTTGGTCGGCGCCGATGCCGGCCCATAGCCGTAATAACCCTGGTTGACGTAGCTGCGCATGACCAGACGCAAGGCGACGCAGCAACTGTCGTATTGCACGCCACCCAAGGCCTCGACCATGCGGCGGTCCGGCACCGACCAGGCCAGCGCGCCGACCAGGCGCCAGCGCTCGGACAGCGGGTAGACCATGGACACGTTGTATTGTTCCAGCAGCCCGCGCCGAAAGTGGTAGGAGAAGTTGAGGACGCCGTCTCCACCGAGGCGTTGCTGCAACGTCAGCATGGCGACATCGCTCTTGTGCGTATTCGGGTTCCACTGGTAGGCAGTTTTCAGGCGCCAGCGGCTGCTGAGTTGCACGTTGAGCTGGGCCACGTAGTCCGAGCCAGACCAATCGGTGGCTGGCGCCACGCTGTCCTGGCCGGTCGGCAACTGCACCCGTTGCGGGGTGAAATAGCGGATCTGGCCAAAGCTTGCAGAGAGGCGCTCGGCACCACCGGCATCGAGCAGCCGGGTGGTGAGTGCGCCAGTCAGGTTGTTCGCGTTCATCTGCCGGTCGGCACCCGAGTATTGGTTGGTCGAAAACAGCTGCCAGTAGTCGAAGGTCATCAGATTGGTGTCGAACAGCGGCAGGCCGTCCTGGTTGCGGTACGGCACGTAGAGGTAATACAGGCGTGGCTCGAGCGTCTGCGTGTAGGACTGCCCAAACAGGTGGGCGTCGCGTTCGAAAATCAGGCCACTGTCGATGCTGGCGATTGGCAGCGCGCGGCTGGGCGAAGCGTGGACGAACGGGGAACTGGCGCCGCTGCCAAGCAGACCGAAGTACCCGTAACGCGCCCGGTCGCCGTCGAGTTGGTAGGTGGTATAGCGATAGGCGAGCCGCGGACGCACGAACCACGCTGCGCCACCGAAGCTTGCGGCCAGGTAGGGCGTCAGGTCCACGCGCTGGCCGCTGATGTCGCCGGGCTTGCGGAACGCGACCGCCGCGCTGTCCATGCCGGCTTCCAGCCAGCGCGACACGGGCAGGTCCAGGCTGAACCTGGCGTAGGGCAACTGCCGGTACGGCAGCGCGCTGTCGGTCAGGAACGGATTGGTGTTCTGGTAGGCGACGCCGCCGAATGCCGCATTCCACCAGGTGCCGCCGCCGATCAGGGCGGCGCTCGAGTCCAGCGCGTACACGGTGCGAGCCTGTCCCTTGTTGGCGAAGTCGTACAGGTAGCTGCTGTCGGAGGTGCGGTTGATCGAGGTGCTCAGGGCCCAGTGCTTCCACAGTGGCGTGCGGTCGGAAAAATTCAGCAGGTAGCGGTGCGTGCCGGTGGTGTCGGCCAGCCCGCTCGGGCTGCCGTGGTCGCGCGGCACATACTGCACGTTCAGTTGGCCGTTGCTGCCGCCCAGCAGGTAGCGGAATTCGCCACCCAGCATGATCCCGCGGTCGGTGTAGATGCGCGGGTCGAGGGTGGCGTCGTAGTTCGGCGCGAGGTTCAAGTAATACGGCGCGGCCACCTCGAAGCCGGAGCGGCTCGTGTGCGCCAGGGTGGGGTACAGGAAGCCGCTCTTGCGCCGGTCGTCGGTGGGGAAGCTGAAATAAGGCAGGTACAGGATAGGTACCTTGCCTACGCGCAAGGTTGCGTTGCGGGCCACGCCGACGCCATTGGCCTGGTCGATGCTGATGCTGCGCGCGCGGAATTCCCACACGTGGTGGCCGACGTCGCAGGTTGAGTAGGTGGCGGACGCGTAGCGTGAGCGCGAGGCATCGAGCAATACGCCTTGGCGCGCCGTGCCGTTGCCGTGCGATTTCAGCATCTGGTAGCGGACCTGGTCGGCAACACCTCGGTTGGCGGCGCTGTTGCCGCGCATGCTGGCGGCGGCCAGCAGTTGCCCGGCCTCCTGGTAGCGCACGTTGCCGCTGGCGGCGTAGTCGGTGGTCTTGTCGTCGTATTCGGCATGGTCCGCCTGCAATTGCTGGTCGGCGCGCGTCAGCTTCACGTCACCGGACAGGTGGTAGACGGACTGGTTGGAGCTGTCCACCTTGCGCGCCTCGATCCGGGTGGGGCTCGTGGGACGCAGGCTGGCATCGGTGGACAGCGTCGGGTCATAGAACTCCAGCAGCGCATTCGGGCGGCACATGGCGTAGTCCGGCGGACGCGGCACGCAGCGGAACGTCCCCAGCGGGCAGGCCGGCGGTGGTGGCTTGGAGGCTGCCGTGGTGGCGGAGCCTTGCGCCCCGACCGCCGCGGGCGCGGCAAGCAACGCCAGGGCAGTCGCCATGGCCAGCACGCGGCGCGGGCACAGTGTCAGGGTCACGGCTGGATTCGCCGGACAGGAAGGGGGCTTACGCTGGCAGGAAGGTCGCGGCGCATGTCATGCCATGAGGGCGTCGACGTGGGCGCAGGTACTGGCGGCGAGCGCAGCGAGGTCATAGCCACCTTCCAGGGTGGACACCAGCCGGTCGGCCGCGTGCACATGTGCCAGGTCCACGAGCTGCGCCGTGACCCAGGCGTAGTCGTCGGTTTCCAACTGCAGGTCCGCGAGTGGATCGCGGCGATGTGCATCGAAACCGGCGCTGACCAGCACCAGCTGCGGCCGGAAAGCGTGTAGGCGTGGCAGTAACAGCGTGCTCCACAGTTCGCGGAACGCAGCCGACCCCGAACCTGGCGCCAGGGCACCGTTGATGCAGTTGTCCGGGTTCGCGGCGCCTGGATCGCCGGTGCCGGGGTACAAGGGCACCTGGTGGCTGGACGTGAACAGGATGCGTTCGTCGCCGGCACAGAGCTCCTGCGTGCCGTTGCCGTGGTGCACGTCGAAATCGGCGATGGCGATGCGCTCCAGCCCGTGTGCCGCCAGCGCATGGGCGGCACCCAGCGCGACGTTGTTGAACAGGCAAAAGCCCATGGCCTGTGTCGCCGTGGCGTGGTGGCCGGGAGGGCGTACTGCGCAAAACGCATGGCGGCAAGTCCCCGCCATGACCGCGTCGACTGCGGCGATGACGGCGCCAGCCGCGCGCAAGGCCGCTTCACCGGAGTTGGCACACCAATAGGTATCGGCGTCCAGCATGTGCGGGTCTTCGCCGGCCGGCCCGGACAAGATGGCGTCGATGTGCGCGGTGCCATGCATGCGCAGCAGTTGTTCGCGGCTGGCACGCGGTGCCTCGACGCAGTCCACGGTCGCATAGCGGTCGGCATCCAGCGCCTCCAGCACGGCCTGCAGCCGCGCGGGGCACTCGGCATGATTGCCCGGCGGCACGTGTCGCAGGCAGGCACGGTGGGTGTACAGCTGCAGCATGCCGCGGCTCAGGGGGTCGGTTTCGGCTTGGGCCGACGTTGGTGTTGCCAGAGGACTTCGCCGAAACCGCTGGCGCGGGCCAGGACCCTGGACATCACGAACAACAGGTCGGACAAGCGGTTCAGGTAATGCCGTGGCTGGGGGCGGACTTCCTCCTCGCGTGCCAGGGCGACCACGGCGCGTTCAGCGCGCCGGCATACGGTACGCGCCAGGTGGCAACAGGCTGCCGCCATGCCGCCGCCGGGCAGGATGAATTCCTTCAGCGGTGGCAGGTCGTCGTTCAACTCGTCCAGCGCCGACTCGAGCCGCGTGACGTCCGCGTCCTTGATCGTCTCCATGCCGGGAATGCACAGCTCGCCGCCGAGATCGAACAGGTCATGCTGCACCTGGGTCAGCGTCTCGCGTATCGCATCGGGAACCTTGTCGGCGGCCAGCACCATGCCAATCGTGGCGTTGAGCTCATCCACCGTGCCATAGGCGCTGACCCGCAGCGAATCCTTGCCCACCCGCGAGCCGTCGCCGAGGCCGGTGCTGCCGTCGTCGCCGGTGCGCGTATAGATGCGGGAGAGGCGATTGCCCACGTCAGTACTGCGTGCGGCCGCTGCGCTGCGCCATGCGCGCGAGCTGGGTGGCCAGAACATGCAGCACTGCGCCCAGGGCCACGTAGGTGGCCGTGCCGGCGAGGAAGGGCAGGTACCAGTCGCCGAGGTTGGCGAACCAGGCGTCGAAACTGCGCGGCGCCGGGACCATGTTGCTCAGCCAATAGAAGCTGCCGTTGGAGATCCCGTAGCACGCGCCCTCGGCCACCAGCAGCGCAGCGACCGCGAGGCCCAGCGTGCCCAGATTGTTCCCACGTTGGTGTTTTGCCAGCCAGCTGCCCCCCGCCCACAACGCGCCGTAGGCCGGCGCCAGGAACCAGTAGGCAGGCGATACGCAGTAGTGCGTCCAGAAATCGAGCCCCTGGCCGCTGATGACCAGGTAATCCACCAGCACCGCCTCGGCCAGCAACAACGGGAGCGCCCAGCGGACCTGGCCGCGCAGCCAGAAACCCGCCAGGAAGAAAACGCCCCAGGACGCATCCCACAGCGCGTGGTGCTGCAGGGAGGGATGGAAACGGGTAATGCCCATCACCAACGCCAGGCCCAGGAAAATACCGAACCGCGCCGTCGTCGTCTTGGTCATCGTGATCCCGCGTCGTTGCGAATTAGGCACCTAGTCTATCGCAACGGCCGCTCCCCCAGCGGCAGCTTGGGTATGATCAGCGCATGCGTGAAGCCTGGTAGACGACAGTGAATGCACCGAATGTGCTGGTGGTGGGTGGCGGCCTGGTGGGAGCCAGCCTGGCCATCGCGCTCGACGCGGCGGGCATCGCCGCCACGCTGGTGGAGGCGGCCTTGCCGCGTACCGGGGCGCTGCCGAGCTACGACGAACGCAACCTGGCCTTGGCGCGGGCCAGCGTCAACGGCCTCGCCGCAATTGGCGTGTGGCAACACGCCGCGGCGGCGGCCACGCCAATCAGACACATCCGGGTGAGCCGCGCCGGCGATTTCGGCAGCACGCGGATCGATGCCGCGCGGCACGGGGTGGATGCGCTCGGCTGGACCTTGCCGGCACGAGAGCTTGGCGCGGCCCTGCTGCATCGCCTCGACACCTGCACCCACCTGCAACGCCTGGCCCCGGCAAGCCTCACCAGCCTGGAGCCGCTCGCGGACGGCTGGCGCGCGCACTTGCGGTGCGGTGATGACGAACGCACGGTCGATGCGGCGCTGGTGGTCGGCGCCGACGGTACCGAATCCTTCGTGCGCGGCGCCGTGGGCCTGGTCGCCGAGCGCCATGATTACCGGCAGACCTTGTTCGTGTGCACGGTGACACCCGAACGCGAGCACGCCGGCCGCGCCTTTGAGCGTTTCACTGATGATGGCCCGGTCGCCCTGCTCCCGCTGGCCGAACATCGCTGCGGGCTGGTGCTCACCGTCGCCACGGGCAAGGCCGAAGCGCTTGCCGGCGCAGACGACGAGGCCTTCCTCGCCCTGGCGCAACGGCGCTTCGGCTGGCGCCTGGGCCGGCTGACCAGGCCCGGCAGGCGCTTCGCGTACCCGGTGCAGCGGGTTGTCGCCTCGTCGGTGCAGGCGCGGCGCGCGGTGGTGGTTGGCAACGCGGCGCAGACCATCCATCCGATTGGCGCACAGGGTTTCAATCTCGGCCTGCGCGACGCGTTGACCCTGGCCGAGCTCATCGTCGACGCGCCCGATCCGGGCGCTGCGGATTTGTTGAGCGCGTACGCGGCGCGCCGTGCGCCCGATCGCACCGGCACCATGGCCATGAGCCATGGGCTGATCGAGCTGGCTTGCCTGCACCAGCCGCTGCTCTCGCCGCTGCGTTCCCTGGGCCTGCTGGCCTTCGACCGTTTGTGGCCGTTGCAGCAGGCAATGGCCAGGCGCGGCATGGGCTGGCGCGGCGAGCCGCCGCGCGCGGCCCTGGAGCGCGTGCCGTGAGCGCCAGCGGGCGCAGCGCGGTACGCGCGCGGGCTCCGGCGCTGGATGTCGCGGTGGTCGGCGGCGGCATGGCGGGAGCTGCCGCTGCCCTGGCCCTGGCGCGCGCCGGCTTCGCCGTCGCGTTGCTGGAGGCGCGCCAGCCCCCAGCCTGGGACGCCCGGGACGATGTGGACCTGCGCGTGGTCAGCCTGGCGCCCTCGTCCATGGCCTTGCTCTCTGATCTGGGCGTCTGGACGTCCATACGCGAGGCCCGTTGCAGCGGCTTCGGGCGCATGCAGGTATGGGATGCGCGAAACGGGGCGACGCTGCGCTTTGACGCGGCTGCCAGCGGCCGGGCGGAACTGGGCTGCATCGTGGAAAACCGCCTGGTGCAGTCCGTGCTGTGGGCGGCGTTGCCCGCTGCCGGCGTGCGCGTGCGCTGTCCGGCCAAGGTGGAGCGCTTGCATCCCGGCGCCGAGCAGGTCGCGCTGGAGCTGGCCGATGGCAGCCAGGTTGCCGCCGGCCTGGTGGTGGCCGCCGATGGAGGCGCTTCGCCGCTGCGCCAGCTCGCCGGCATCGACACCGTCGGCCGCGATTATGCCCAGCGTGCAGTCGTGGCCCACGTGGCCACCGAGCGACCGCATCAGGCCACGGCCTGGCAGCGCTTCCTTCCTGGCGGCCCTCTGGCGCTGCTGCCGCTGGCCGATGGCCGCAGTTCGATCGTGTGGTCGTTGCCCGCAGCCGAGGCGCAGCGCGTGCTCGCGCTGGACGACCAGGGCTTCATGGACGCCTTGGGCGCCGCCAGCGATTTCCGGCTAGGTCGCATCACCGCCACGACGCCCCGCGCCGCGTTTCCCTTGCGCCTGAGCCTGGCCAAGAGCTACCAGGCGCCGCGCATGGTGCTGCTCGGGGACGCGGCGCACGCCGTGCATCCGCTGGCCGGCCAGGGCGTGAACCTGGGCCTGCGCGACGTGGCCGAGCTGCGTGACTGCCTGCTTGCGGCACGTCAGGCAGGGCGCGACCTCGGTGCTGCGCACGTACTGCGGCGCTATGCGCGCCGCCGGCGCAGCGCCGATACGCTGGATGCGGTCGGCTTCGATACGCTGGCGCGGGTATACGGTTGGACCGCGCCGCCGCTGGTCGCCGCGCGCGGCATGGGTATGCACTTGATCGAGCGCCTGGCACCGGTGAAGCGGCGTATTTCCAGGCACGCTGCAGGCATTTGAGCGAACACGAGGAGAACGCCATGGGCATGAATCGAATGGGTGGGTTGTTGCTGTTGGCCGCGCTGCCGTTTGCCGCGCCTGCCAGCATGGTGCAGCGGCCGGTGACATGGAGCCAGGACGGCACCACCTTCCACAGCGTGCTGGTGTACGACGATGCGGTGGGCACGCCGCGGCCAGGCCTGGTGATGGTGCCGAACTGGTACGGCGTCAATGACGCCGCTGTCAAGAAGGCTGAGATGATCGCCGGCAAGGATTACGTCATCCTGGTCACCGACCTCTACGGCGAAAAGGTCCGGCCCACGAACAATACCCAGGCGCAGGCGGCGGTGAAGCCGCTGTATGCCGACCGCGCCCTGATGCGCTCGCGCATGAACGTCGCGCTCGAGCAGCTCCGGGCGCAGGCGCGCACCGCGCCGATCGATACGGCCAGGCTGGCGGCCATCGGCTTCTGCTTTGGCGGTTCGGCCGTCTTGGACCTGGCGCGCAGCGGCGCGGACCTTGCTGCCGTGGTGACGTTCCACGGCGACCTGTCCACCGACAATCCGGCGCTGGCGAAGAACATGAAGGCTCGCGTGCTGGCCATGAACGGCGCCGACGACAAGGGCACCATGGGGCAGGCCGACAAGTTCATGGACGAGATGCGGGGTAGTCCCGC
>DATNBK010000179.1:0-31830 GCA_035571995.1 Rhodanobacter sp. | reverse complement strand
TCGCAAGCCCAGGGCATCGACTACCTGTCTTCCAGCAGCGTCTCCGGCATCTCCACGATCACCGCGACGCTGCGCCTGAACTACGACGCCAATCGCGCGCTCACCGAGATCACCACCCAGGTCAACTCGGTCAAGAACCAGTTGCCGCCGCAGGCGCAGCAGCCGGTGCTCAACGTGCAGACCGGCGAGACAGTCGACGCCATGTACATCGGCTTCTACAGCGACGTGTTGGCGACCAACAACATCACCGACTACCTGGCCCGCGTGGTCAAGCCCAAGTTCGACGCGCTCGAAGGCGTGCAGACCGCGGAGCTGCTGGGCGCGCGCCAGTTTGCCCTGCGTGCCTGGCTGGATCCGGCCAAGATGGCCGCCCACGGGGTGACCGCCAGTGACGTCAACGCCGCGTTGGCGGCAAACAACTACCTGGCCGCGGTGGGCTCGAGCAAGGGCCAGGCGGTGACCGTGGAGCTGACCGCCGACAGCAGCCTGCACACGGTCGACGAGTTCAAGCAGCTCGCCATCCGCCAGGTCGATGGCGCGATCGTCCGCCTGCAGGATGTGGCCACGGTCACCCTAGGCTCGGACAACTACGACTTCAACGTGGCCTTCAGCGGCAAGCGCTCGGTGTTCATCGGCATCAAGGTGGCGCCCGACGCGAACGTGCTGGACGTGGCCAAGCGCGTGCGCGATGCGTTCCCGGAAATCCAGCAGCAGCTGCCGAACGGCTTGACCGGTACCATCGTCTACGACGGTACCGACTTCGTCAACAGCTCGATCAACGAGGTGGTC
This sequence comes from Rhodanobacter sp., assembly GCA_035571995.1. GTDB lineage: Bacteria > Pseudomonadota > Gammaproteobacteria > Xanthomonadales > Rhodanobacteraceae > Rhodanobacter. The sequence goes on along the minus strand of DATNBK010000179.1, from coordinate 31,041 downwards.
AAGACCCTGGTCGAGGCACTGCTGATCGTCACCCTGGTGATCTTCCTGTTCCTCGGCAGCCTGCGCGCGGTAATCATCCCGATCATCGCCATGCCGCTGGCCCTGATCGGCGCGTTCTTCGTCATGCTGATGCTCGGGTACTCGATCAACCTGCTGACCCTGCTGGCCCTGGTGCTGGCCATTGGCCTGGTGGTGGACGACGCCATCATCGTGGTGGAGAACGTCGACCGGCACATGAAGGAGGAAGGCAGGCCGCCACTGCAGGCGGCGCTGATGGCCGCGCGCGAGCTTGGCGGGCCGATCATCGCCATGACCATCGTGTTGATCGCGGTCTACGTGCCGATCGGCTTCCAGAAAGGCCTCACCGGCGCCCTGTTCACCGAGTTCGCCTTCACCCTGGCCGGCGCGGTGGCGGTGTCGTCTATCGTCGCGCTTACCTTGTCGCCGATGCTGACCGCGAGGTTCTTCAAGGCCGAACAGGAAGGCGGCCGTTTCGTGCAGTTCATCGACCGCCAGTTCGACCGCGTGCACCACGGCTACCAGCGCCTGTTGCACAACGTGTTGTCGACCTGGCCGGTGGTGATCGTCATGGCCGGCCTGTTGCTGCTCGCCACGATTGCCCTCGGTGTCACCGCGCAATCGGAACTGGCACCGGAAGAGGACCAGGGCGTGGTGGTGGGGCAGATCGTCGGCGCGCCCAACGCGACTGCGCAGCAGATGAATGTGTACTCCGCGCAGATGTTCGACCTGGCCCGGGAGCTGCCGGAATACGAGCAGATGTTCCAGATTACCGGCGTGCCCACGGTCAACCAGGGTATCGGCGGCGTGGTGTTCAAGCCGTGGGATCAGCGCGACCGCAGTGCGCACGCCCTACAGCTGGAATTGCAGCAGAAATGGAACGGCATCGCCGGCGCCCGCGTGGCCGCGTTCCAGTTCCCACCGCTGCCCGGCGCGCAGGGCTTGCCGATCCAGGCGGTGATCACCACCACGGAGCCCTTCGCGAACCTCAACGAGGTGGCCACCCAGGTCCTGGACAAGGCCCAGGCCAGCGGCAAGTTCTATTTCATCGATTCGGACCTGAAAGTCGACAAGCCACAGGCCACGGTGAGCCTGAACCACGACCTGATCGCCTCGCTGGGCATGACCCAGGCCGACGTCGGCGCCTCGCTGGGTGCGGCCCTGGGCGGCGGCTACGTCAACTATTTCTCGATCTCCGGCCGCTCCTACCGGGTCATTCCCCAAGTGCTCCAGGTCGATCGGCTGAATCCGGACCAGGTGCTCGACTACTACCTGCGCGTGCCGGGCGGCGCCCTGATCCAGGCCAGCACCGTGGCCAAGGTCACGCACCAGGTCGTGCCGCAATCCTTGAACCGCTTCCAGCAGCTGAATTCGGCGACGATCTCAGGCGTATCCGGCATGTCGCAGGGCGACGCGCTGACCTATCTGCGCGACCTGGTGCACGAGGTGGCGCCGAGCGGCTACAACGTCGACTACGCCGGCCAGTCGCGCCAGTTCATGCATGAATCCGGCGGCTTTGGAGCCACCCTGCTGTTTGCGGTGATCATTGTCTTCCTGGCCCTGGCGGCGCAGTTCAACAGCCTGCGCGATCCCATCGTGATCCTGGTCTCAGTGCCGTTGGCGTTGTTTGGCGCGCTGATCTTCGTCAACCTGTTCACCAGCCTCAACATCTATACCGAGGTCGGTCTGGTCACGCTGATGGGCCTGATCAGCAAGCACGGCATCCTGATCGTGCAGTTTGCCAACGACTCGCAGCGCGCCGGCATGTCCAAGCGCGAGGCGATCGAGCATGGCGCGGCGGTGCGGCTGCGGCCGGTGCTGATGACGACCGCGGCCATGGTGCTCGGTGTCATGCCCCTGGTGGTTGCCGCCGGGGCCGGGGCCGCGGGCCGCTTCAACATGGGGCTGGTGATCTCCACCGGCCTGGCGATCGGTACGCTGTTCACCCTGTTCGTGGTGCCGGCGTTCTATATGTTGCTGGCCCAGGACCACCATGCGGAGGCGGCCACGGCGGAACCGCAGCAGTTGCCGGCCTGACGGCCGGACGTTTCGCCGCCTGGATCCCGCACCTACTCCTGCGGGCATACACCCGTCGCGCAACTACGCGACAATGAGCAGTTGCCGATTACCCAGGAGCGCCACATGAGCCCGTCGATCTTGCGCATCGCCACGCGCAAAAGCGCGCTTGCCCTGTGGCAGGCCGAACACGTCGCGGGCCTGCTGCGCCAGGAATACCCGGCACTCGACGTGACGCTGGTGCCGATGAGCACCCGCGGCGACGAGGTGCAGGACCGTTCACTGGCGTCCCTGGGCGGCAAGGGCTTGTTCCTCAAGGAACTGGAGCTGGCCATGCTCGAGGGACGGGCTGAACTGGCCGTCCATTCACTCAAGGACGTACCCGCACAGTTGGATGCGGACTTCACGCTGCCGGCCATCCTGCCCCGTGCCGACGCCGCCGATGCCTTCGTCAGCAACGACTTCGGGACGCTTGCCGAGCTCCCCGCCGGCGCGCGCGTGGGCACCTCGTCGCTGCGCCGGCGCGCCCAACTGCGCAGCCTGCGCCCGGACGTGGAGGTGCTGGACCTGCGCGGCAATGTCGGCACCCGCCTGGCCAAGCTCGATGCCGGCACCTACGACGCCATCGTGCTGGCCTGCGCCGGACTGCAGCGTCTGGGGCTGGGCGCGCGGATTCGGTGGCGCCTGGTGCCACCAGCATGGCTGCCGGCGCCAGGCCAGGCCGCGATTGCGATCGAAGCTTGCCGGGCCAATACCGCCGTCGTCTCCATGCTGGCGGCACTCGACGATCCAGGCACGCGGATCACGGTAACCGCCGAGCGGGCCATGAACCGCGCGCTTGGCGGCAGTTGCAGCATACCGATCGGGGCGTGGTGTACCCGCAGCGGCGACGCCCTGCAGTTGCAGGGGTTGGTCGGCGACCCGGCCAGCGGCCGCATCCTGCGCGCCGAAGCCAGCATGCCCGCCAGCCAGCCCGACGTGCTCGGCCAGCGGGTCGCCGAGCTGCTCCTGGCGCAGGGGGGCGGCGCCTTCCTCGGTATCTGAGCCAACGGTGCGGCGGCGTGCGATGCCCGCTTGCACGCGCGGTCGCCAAACGGCAGGCGACCGACGCAGGCGGCCTGCTAGAAGTTGTAGACCAGGTTGGTGGTGGTCAAGGTGTCGGTACGCTTGACGCCCGGCAGGACATTGCTGTGGTGGCGGATCTGCAATGCAAGCTTCAGTGCCAACTTGCTGGTCATGGTCACCGACAAGCCAGCATCGTTCTGCAGGTACTTGTCTTCGGAGCCGATTTCCATCAGCAGCTTGTCTTCGAACGCGGTGTTTTCAGTGAGCTTGTAGCGGTAGCTGACCAGGCCGCGGCCAACCGCTTCGTTGACCGTGGGCTGGTGCTGGCGTACCACCTCGCCATCCACCAGCATACTGACCGCGGCTGGCTGATAACGCTTGTAGCCGGGGCCGGCTTCAAAGGACAACTCGGTGCGGGCAGTCTTCAACGCGATATAACCGTAGCCCAGCGAGACCACGCCCTGCCAGAGGTTGGCACCGAATTCATCGTGCTCGTAGCGGGCAGCGCCCACGATGTAGCTGCGCGGATCGAGCTTCAGACCCACCGACGCACCGCCATCGTAACGGTCGGCCGTGGTGTTGAACTGGGTCACCGTGGCGCCCGATGCATCGACGACCTTCTGCTGCGATTTCGAACGCAGGGCATCCAGGAAGAACACATTCTTCCAACGGTCGTTCTCCTGGTTGAGGCCAAGCTTCGCGTCGATGTTCTGCGAGCGCGTATTGCCGGTGGTGGAGGCAAAGCCGAATTCACCGGAACCGGTCCAACCGCCATTTTGGGCCGCGGTGGGAGCATCCTGCGCCTGCGCGGCAAAGCTCGCGCAGACGGCCAGCAAGGCGGCGGCAAGCAAACTTCTCTTCATTGCAAACGTCCTTGAACATACGTCGAATAGACTCACACTTTAGTAACGAGCGTTGAACTCGCAATGAACGATGGGACGGCGCCATCCGCGACGTCGCAGGGCTGCCGCGCCAACGCGCAAAAGAAAAGGCCCGCCGAAGCGGGCCTTTCCAGTTTGGGCTGCAAGCCCAAGTCCACGCAAACCTCAGGCCACCTGGACTTCTTCTGCCTGCAGGCCTTTCTGGCCCTTGGTCACGATGAACGTGACGTGCTGGCCTTCCTGCAACGACTTGAACCCGGTGCCCTGGATCGCACGAAAATGTACGAACAGGTCATCACCGCTTTCCGGGGTGATGAACCCAAAACCCTTGGCGTCGTTGAACCACTTGACTGTACCGCTTTGACGATCCGACATGTAACTTACCTTTGAAGCGTTTGGACGATTTGCCGCCGACTGCAAACGCAGCGTGGGCCGCAATACCATGCAGCAACCTGCCGGTCTTCCGGCAGTCGTGCCGGCGCAGCATACACCAGAAATGCCGATATTCCCGGTGGCGTGGCCATGGCCGGTGCATCCGTACGTCTCGCCGGGCCTGCCAGACCGGGAGGGCACATCGCCTACAATGCAGCCATGAAGATTGCTTCATGGAACGTCAACTCGCTGAACGTACGCCTGGCGCACCTGCTGCAGTGGCTCGCCGCGACGCAGCCGGACCTCGTCGCCTTGCAGGAAACCAAGCTGGAGGATGCGAAGTTTCCAGTCGCCGAGCTGGCCGCCGCGGGTTACCAGGCTGTGTTCTCGGGCCAGCGCAGTTACAACGGCGTTGCCCTGCTCGCCCGGCAAAACAGCGCCAGCAACCTGGTCGACGTGGTCACCGACATCCCCGGCCTGGACGATCCGCAACGCCGGATCCTGGCTGCCACCATCCCGGCCTCCCCGCTGGGCATGGACCGGCCACTGCGCGTTGTGAACCTGTACGTGGTCAACGGCAAGGCCGTCGGTGATGCCAAATACACCTACAAGCTGGAATGGATGGCCGCGGTGCGGGCCTTCCTGGCCGACGAGCTGGTACGCCACCCAGACCTGGTGGTACTCGGGGATTTCAACATCTGCCCGGATGATCGTGACGTCTACGATCCGGCCGCGTGGGGCGATGCCATCCTGTGCTCGCCACCCGAGCGCGCCGCGCTGAAGGCGATCACCGACCTGGGCCTGCATGACAGCTTCCGGGTGCTGGAGCCGGAGGCCGGGCACTACAGCTGGTGGGACTACCGACAGGGCGCCTTTCGCCGCAACATGGGTTTGCGCATCGACTTGATCCTGGTCGGCGCAGCACTTAAATCACTGATCTTGGGTGCTGCCATCGACCGCGAACCGCGCCGCTGGGACCGACCGTCCGACCATGCGCCCGTGACCCTGGAACTCGCCCGGATAGCTGACCCGAGATGACCGCCAAGACCGAATGGCCCAGTTCGCTGGACGAAACCGAGCTGCAGGAGCTTGATCGATACCTGCGCAGCCACTCCGCGCAGGGCGCGCTGCTGCTCGATGGCGTGCATGGCCTGCTCAGCGCCTTGGCCGTGGGGCCGTTGCCGGTGCTGCCCGATGAATGGCTGCCTGAGGTGCTGCACGAGCCATTTGCCGACGAACAGGAGGGCAACCGCGTGTTGGCCTTGTTGGCCAAGCTCAACGATTCCATCAGCGCCGAACTCGATGTCGACGCCTATACGCCCATCGTCGGCGAAGTGGACATGGAGGCGGGCCCCACCGTCTCCGCTGCCGGCTGGTGCGAGGGCTTCAGCCGCGGCATCGACCTGCGCGCCGACCTGTGGGAAGTACGCCTCACCCAGGATCCCCATCTGATGGAACTGCTGGGCCCGGTCATGGCGCTGGCCGTGGACGAGGGCATCCTGAGGGCCGAGGTCCAGTTCGAGAAGCTCGGCGAGGATGAATACGACGAATGCCTGGCGCAGGTACCCGACGTGTTGATGGCGGTCAACCACTACTGGGAAGCCAAGCCGGTCACCGAAGACGAGATGCGCACCCTGACCCTGGTCGCCGACGGCGGGCAGGAACCGGTCCCCGCGGCCCAACCGCCGCGACACCGCGCCGGCCACTGGTTGCACTGAGCCCAGCACAACCACTCCAGTAGCGGCAAACACGTCGGTATGCGCCGCTGGCGGTCACCCGCGGCGCAGTCCCCGGCAGGTAGCGCCACCTGCGTGCCATTGCCAGCGCCCCGCTGGCACCCGCCAAACCTCTCCCGCACCATGGGCACGAAACGTGCTTGCCCTCAGGGGAAGCCTGTCGGCCGGGACTGATTCAGCCACCGACGCCAGAGGCCGATGTATCGAACTGAGCCCGTCGACGCGAACCGTTGGCGTCCCCTGGACTGCTTCGTGATATTTTGTTAAGTACACATTAACCGGTTGTGTTACAAACTACTTGCATATCACACCTCGAGCTGGATGCATTGGGTTTCGGCAACTCGTTGATCGATATCATGACCATACTCACGCTCAGCATGCTCACCGGGATCCTGGCCGCCATTGCCGCAGCCTTGAAATACGTTCCTGCGGGGCACGTCTATAGCGTGCATCGTGGCAAGCAGCCGCCGCGGCTGTTGCAGCCGGGCCTGCATTGGGTCGTCCCCGGTCTCGACCGGGTGGCCAACCGTATCGATCTTGGCGGCCAGACCCTGCACTTCGAAGACCCCGGTGCCGGCACTCCGACACTGCAGGGCACAGTGTACTGGCAGGTGCTGGAGCCCGAGCGTGCCGACCCGGTCATGGCCGAAGCGGAACAACTCATCCGCAACAGCGTCCTGACGGCATTGCGCAACGAAACCATGGACGAAGGCGGACATGGCCGCCTGGGCCGCGTGCTGGATGGCCGGGTCAAGCAGCAGCTCAACCACGAGCTGCGCCAGCGCGGAATGATGGTCACCCGGGTGGAGCTGGCGACGGCTGCCTGAACTTTGTGCCGGGCTTGCGCCAGGCGCCGCAGAGCGTCGCGCCAAGGGGACTGCCTCGAGCCATCCCGGATAAGGATGCGGCCCGCTACGGCGGGTCTTCTTTTGTCTCCACATCGGTGTACCGATGCCGAGCGTACCGTTAAGGTAACCGGGTCGCGGCGACGAGGCTTGTAACAGCGCATGAACCCGGATTCCCTGGAACCCCTGCTACGCACCGGCATTGACCACCTGGGCCTGCCGCTGGGGGACGACGTCGTCCGGCGCTTGCTTGATTACCAGGTCTTGCTGGCCCGCTGGAACCACACCTACAACCTGACTGCCGTGCGTGATCCCGAGCAGATGGTCGTGCGCCACTTGCTCGATTCCCTGGCCGTGTTGCCCTACGTCCGTGGCCCGAGGCTCGCCGACCTTGGCACCGGTGCGGGGCTGCCCGGCATGCCGCTGGCCATAGCCCTGCCGGAGCTCCAGGTTTCGCTCGTGGATGCCAACGGCAAGAAGGTCCGTTTCCTGCGCGAAGCGATCCGCGCTCTCAAGCTCGACAACGTCACAGCGGTGCAGAATCGAATGGAGAACCTGGACGGCGAGTTCGACTGCATCACCTCGCGGGCCCTTTCCAGCCTGGCCGAGATGCTGACCGCGGCCGGGCACCTGCTGGCAGCCGACGGCATCTGGCTTGCGCTGAAGGGGCAGCGGCCGGAGGCCGAGCTCGCGGCCCTGCCCCCTGGTTTCGCGCTGCGTGCGGTGCACGCGCTGGACATTCCCGGCCTGGACGCCGAGCGTCACCTGCTGGTGCTGGCGCGTACTCCGCACTGAGCACGGTATACGGCAATGCTAATCTAGTGTTCTTACCTGCACGCTAGCGATTCTCCCATGGCCCGCATCATCGCTGTCGCCAATCAAAAAGGCGGCGTCGGCAAGACCACCACGGCGGTCAACCTGGCTGCGGCCCTGGCAGCGGCGCGGCGTGCCGTGCTGTTGGTCGACCTGGACCCGCAAGGCAACGCCACCATGGCTTCGGGCGTGGACAAGCGGGAAGTCGCGGCCAATGGCTGTGCCGTGTTGCTGGAGGAGACGCCGATCGGCGCGGCCATTGTCACCACGGCGGCGCACTTCGACCTGTTGCCCGGCGGCTCCGACCTCACCGCGGCCGAACTCAAACTGATGGACGCGCTGGCCCGCGAGCATCGGCTGAAGGACCAGTTGGCGCCCGTCGCCGAACACTATGACGTGATCCTCATCGATTGCCCACCATCGCTCAACCTGCTCACCTTGAACGCCTTGACCGCCGCGCACGGCGTGCTGATCCCGGTGCAATGCGAATATTTCGCCCTGGAAGGGTTGTCCAGCCTGCTGGAGACAATCAAGGCCGTGCGCCGCCGCCTGAATCCCCACCTGCAAATCGAAGGCCTGCTGCGCACCATGTACGACGTCCGCAACAACCTCGGCAACGAGGTGTCCGCCCAATTGACCCAGCATTTCGGCGACAAGGTGCTGCGTTCGGTCATCCCGCGCAACGTGCGCCTGGCCGAGGCGCCGAGCCACGGCCAACCCATCCACCTCTACGACCGCAGTTCGCGGGGTGCGATCGCCTATATCGGCTTGGCCGGCGAATTGATCCGCCGCGAACGCCAACAGCATGCCGGCCCGGGCTCCGGCTCACCGCCGCCAGCGGCACGCGAAGACCACGTGCTGGCGACCCCGACTCCCAACCACCTGGACTGAGCATGGCCGCTGCAAAAAAACGGGGACTGGGGCGTGGGCTCGACGCCTTGCTCGGAGGCGACGCCGAAGTCACCACCCGCGCCGAGCCGGAAGGCGAGTTGCGCCTGCTGCCCATCCAGCACATCGAACCTGGCAAGTACCAGCCACGCCGACACTGGGACGAGGCGGCGCTGGATGACTTGGCCGCTTCGATCAAGGCCCAGGGCCTGATCCAGCCGGTCGTGGTGCGCATGCTGGGCAAGAACCGCTACGAGCTCATTGCTGGCGAGCGGCGCTGGCGGGCGGCGCAGCGCGCTCAACTGCAGGAGCTGCCGGCCCTGGTGAAACAGGTCGCCGATTCCGCCGTACCGGCCATGGCGCTGATCGAGAACATCCAGCGCGAGGATCTCACCCCGCTGGAAGAAGCCGACGCATTGCAGCGCCTGATCGGGGACTTCGGCCTTACCCACCAACAGGCGGCCGATGCGGTGGGTCGCTCGCGGGCGGCTGTGTCCAACCTGCTGCGGCTCATCGAACTGCCCGATTCGATCAAGCGCTTGCTGGACACCGGCGCGCTGGACATGGGTCACGCCCGCTGCCTGCTTACCTTGCCCACGTCCACGGCCGAAACCTTGGCCCGGATCGCGGTCGACAAGGGCTGGACCGTGCGCCAACTGGAGCAGGCCGCGCGCCACGCCCAGGATGGCAAGCCGGACAACAAAAAGCACAAGCCGCGGCGCGACCCGAACATCGCCAGCCTGGAGCGCGAGCTCGGCGAACGCCTGGCCACCCGCGTGGAACTCGCCCCCGGCCGCAGCGGCCAGGGCAAGCTGGTGATCCACTACCACAGCAGCGACGAGCTGGAAGGCATCCTGGGCCGAATCCACTGACCGGCCGTCGCGCCTCGGCAAGCGTCGTCGCCGTACCGCACCCGCGCAGGCGATAATGCGTGGCGGCGAGCCGTCGCTTGACCGCCATCCGCTGGCGGAGCGCAAGCCGCGCGCCGCCACCAAGCCGCCTCCCACCAGGGTTGTCCCATGCTGGAACTCTCGGTCATCGTTCCCGTGTTCAACGAACGCGACAACATCCCGCCGCTGCTGGCGGAGATTGCCGGCGCGCTGCGCGGCCACGTCGCCTTCGAGGTCATCTACATCGACGATGATTCGAGCGACGACAGCCGCGCCGTGCTCGGGGCCGAGCGCGCCAGGTATCCCGAGCTGCGTATCCTGCACCACGTCACCCGCAGCGGACAGAGCACGGCGGTATGGAATGGCGTGCGTGCGGCAAATGCGCCCTGGATCGCAACCCTGGACGGCGATGGCCAGAACGATCCGGCCGACATCCCCAAGCTGCTGGCCGCGCGCGGCGCCGCGGCTGCAGACGTGCGGCTCTTTGCCGGCTGGCGCACCACGCGCCGTGACAGTTTCAACAAGCGCATCTCCTCCAGGATCGCCAACGCGGTGCGGTCACGCATGCTGCGCGACGCCACCCCGGATACAGGGTGCGGGCTCAAGCTGTTCGAGCGCGAAACCTTCCTGCGCCTGCCCTATTTCGACCACATGCACCGTTACCTGCCGGCCCTGGTCAAACGCGCCGGCTTCGCCTGCCAGAGCGTGCCGGTCGGCCATCGCCCGCGCACTGCCGGCGTGTCCAAGTACGGCATGCTGGACCGGCTCTGGGTGGGCCTGGCCGACCTGCGCGGCGTGGCCTGGCTGATGCGCCGCGCCAAGGTCACCCGGGTCGAGGAATTATAGACGGCCAAACGCGGCAGCACGCGACCATGGCGAAGCGTGCACGCGCGCCGTATGCTGGAAGCCTTCGCGCAAGGAGCTGGGCGCATGTCCATCATGGTCAAACGGGTTTATTCGGCCGCCGCGGATACGGACGGCTATCGCGTGCTGCTGGACCGGCTGTGGCCGCGCGGCTTGAAGAAGACGGACGTGGCCTACGACCTCTGGGCCAAGGACCTTGCCCCCTCCAATGAGCTGCGCAAGTGGTTCGGCCACGACCCGGCGCTGTGGGACGGGTTCCAGCGGCGCTATGCCGCCGAACTCGACCAGCAGGTCGAACACTGGCAGCCGCTGGCGGAGCGCTCGCGCAAGGAGACCGTGGTCTTGCTGTTTGGCGCCCGCGACGAGGAGCACAACAACGCCGTGGCGCTGAAGGCGTACATGGAACACTGGTTGCAAAAGCACAAGCGGGATTAAGGCCCCTTGGCGAGGCCACCCCGCGCACTGCCGACGCCCGTTGCGGGCTCCAGACGCGTCAGCTACTGACGTCCCGCGGGCGCAGCGGTGAAGCCGACCATCGGGACAGTGCCACGCGCGCCGCTTCGCGGCCACGCTCGATCAACTCACGCGCACGATAAAACTCGTACACGCTGGCGATGTCACGGGGCAATTCGATCAACAGGTCCGGCTCGTACACCGCCAGGCGCAAGCGTGAAAGATGCGACTGCATCAGGTCGATGGATTGGTTGAGCAGCTCAAATGTGCCCTGCGCTTGGCCATGTCGTGCACCGTGCGGCACCAGGCGACCCACGAAGTCGGCGACACGGCGCCGGTAGCTGGGTGCCCCTGCTTCCGCTTCCGCCTTCGCCGCCGTCGGCTGCGCGGCGGGCGTCGCCACGCCATGCAGACTGACCGCAACCAGGTAATCGGCGCGCGAACGGATCAGCGGCGTGACCGGTACGGGGTTGAGCAGCGCGCCGTCCACCAGCAGGCGACCATGCAGTACATATGGCCGGAATACGGTGGGAAGCGCGGTGGACGCGCGGATGGCGTCAAACAGCGAGCCCCCGGTCAGCCACACTTCGCGGCCACGATCCAGGTCCGTGGCCACCGCGGTGTAGGCGATCGGCAGGTCCTCGATCTGTACATCGCCGGTCAAGTGCAGAAGCGTCTCCATGATGCGCTCGCCCTTGATGAATCCGCCGCCACTGAACGTCCAATCAACCAGCCGCAGCACATCAAGGCGGGCAAGCTTGCTAACCCAGTCCCGATAGACCGGCAACTTGCCCATAGCGTGGATGCCACCGACCAGCGCGCCCATGGAACTGCCGGATATAGCGACGATCTCGAAGCCCTGCTCTTCGAGTTCCTCAATGACCCCAATATGCGCCAGACCCTTCGCTCCCCCCGCCCCGAGGGCGAGTGCGATGGTCGGCTTGCGACCGGGCTCGGGCAAAGCGGAAGCTGACGTGTTCTTGGCCATCGCGACAGTGGGGTGCCTTGCCGTCATCACGCTGCGTTGGCAGCTTTTCGTGTTGATGCGTGACACAGGTGACGTGCAGCACCATGCCTCACGCCACTACCCCGGCGCAAGCCCATTATCATGTGACCCGATGCCAGCCTCCACACTCGCCGCCACGTCTCTTCACTGTCACGTCCTGCGAGTCCTGCGATGACTTGGCAGGCGTGGGCCACCGTGGCGGTGGTGGTCGGCGCAGTGGCGTTGTTCGCCAGCGAAAAGATGCGCATCGACCTGGTCGCGCTGGTGGTGCTCGGCGCCCTGGTCGTGCTGGGCATCGTCACGCCGCTCGAGGCGCTTTCCGGATTCAGCAACGAAGCCACGGTGACGGTGGCGGCGATGTTTGCCCTGAGCCTGGGCATCGAGCGCTCCGGCGTACTCGATCCGCTGACCCGATTGCTCATGCGCATCCGCAAACCTTGGCTGCTGACCCTGGCCATGATGCTGGCCATCGCCCCGCTTGGGGCCTTCGTCAAGAACATCGCCCTGGTCGCGACCTTCCTGCCCCTGGCCCTGCGCGTGTGCCAGCGCACCGGCACCTCGCCCGCCGGCGTGCTGATGCCGATGGCCTATGCCGCGCAAATGGGTGGTGTGTGCACGCTGATCGGCACCTCGTCGAACCTGCTCACCGACTCGCTGGCGCAACAGAACGGCCTGGCGGCAATTGGCGTGTTCGAGTTCACCCGCATGGGTGCGCTGCTGGCTGTGGTCGGTATCGCCTACCTCATGCTCGTCGGCCGGCACCTGCTGCCCAAGGCCATCCCTGCCGACTTGCCGCAAAGCACGGATGCCGGCAAGTACGTGACCGAACTCGAGGTGGTGGAGGGCTCGCCGCTCTTGGGTACCCGGATCGCCGACGCCAGGCTGGGAGAACTTTACGGGGTGTACCCGCTGGAGCTGCTGCGCGGCGACCAGCGCATGTGGACGCCCCGCGAGCAGGAGCTCAAGGCGGGTGACGTTCTGCTGGTCCGCGGCGACTGGGAGAAGATCGAGGAATTCCGCCGCCGCGCGAAACTGCGCAACGCACCCGAGCGGCGCTATACCGAAGCCGACGACCAGCATCGACGCCTGTTTGCCGAGGTGATGGTGGCACCGGCCAGCCCCATCGAGGGACAGCGGATTTCCGACGTCGGCCTGGATTGGCGTTACCGTAGCACCGTGCTCGCCGTGCACCGACGCGGGCAGGTCCTGCGCGACAAGATCAGCGAGATCCAGCTCGCGGTCGGCGACGTCCTGCTGATCCTGGTGGAAGACGAAAGCGCCATGCCCGAACTGCGCAACAACGACGCTTTCATCGTGCTCAGTGAACGCGAGGACGTGCGCGGCATGTCGCGCAAGGCGTGGCTGGCGGCCAGCATCATGGCTGGCGTGGTCATCGTCTCCGGCCTGCATTGGTTGCCGATACCGATGGCGGCGATCTGCGGCGCGATCACCATGGCGCTCACTGGGTGCTTTGGACGCAAAGACGTCTATGAGGCCATGGACTGGAAGATTATCGTGCTGCTCGGGGCGATCCTGCCGCTCGGCATCGCGATCGAGAAGACCGGCCTGTCCACGGTGCTGGTGCGCGAGGCCATGGAGCTGGTCGGCGGGCACGGGCCGCTGGCCGCGCTCCTGGTGGTGTACCTGCTCACCGCCCTGCTGACCGAGCTGATGGGCCACAACCCTTCGGTGGTGCTGATGGTCGGCATCGCGGTATCCATCGGCCATGCCATGGGCGTCGACCCGCGGCCGTTCGTGGTGGCCGTGGCGTTTGCCGCCGCCACCTCATTTGCCACGCCGGTGGGCTACCCGACAAACACCATGGTGTATTACGCAGGCGGCTACCGCTTCACCGATTTCATGAAGGTCGGCATCCCGCTGATCGCGATCTTCTGCGCCTTGTCGATGTGGCTGATCCCGATATTCTGGCCGTTCCACCCCTAGGAACGCGGGCGGTGGAAACGTTCGAGGCGAGAACCGCCGTCAGCCGTCGTGGTAACTGCCCAGCGCGAGCTGCAGCAGGATCTTCATCTCCTCGCGCAACGGCAACGGGGCGACCACCTCGGCGTCGGCGCCGTACTTGAGTACGTCCATCAACAGCTCCTTGGACTTGGCGTAGGGGATTTGCAGCTCGTAGCGCCCATCGGCCAGCCAGGTACCCTTTTGCTGCGAGTGCCAGCGCTCGTCGGCGACCCAGCGCGCCGCATGCGCCGAGAAGCGGATCGTGGCCCAGGCCTTGGGCAGGCCCGAAAAAATTCCGTAAGCCGACGCCAGCAGCTGGTCGAGGTCGGCCTCCGGCACGTCCCTGCAGGCCTGCTCGACAGTGTGCGGATCGACCATGCGGTCGACGGCGAAACTGCGCAGCGCCTCGCGGTCATGGTCCCAGGCGTCCAGGTACCAGTTGTCCCGGTAATGCGTCAGGCGTTGCGGGGAAACCTGGCGCTGGCTGTCGGTATTGGTCGTGCGCGCCCGATAGCCGAAACGCAGCCGGCGCCGTTCGAGCACGGCGCCGGCGACGATGCGGAACACCTGTTGGTCGAGCCGACGCTCGCCCCAGGGAATGACGCGGATGCGTTCAATCGGCAGGGTCTTGCCGCTGCCATGGTCGGCGAGCAGGTTCTCGATGCGCGAGCGGAACGGGGCCAGGGCGCCGGCAAGCACGCCGGGCCCGGAGCGGCTGATCAGCTCGTTCAGCGCCAACAACGCCGCCAGCTCATCCGAGGTCAGCCAGAGGCCGGGCAGCTCGAAGCGCTCGCCCTCCCCCAGGGCATAGCGGAACGCTGCCTGCTCGGTGCCTGCACTCTCGATCGGCGCACCAAGCGCGTCCCTGAGGAAGGCCACGTCGCGGTACAAGGTGGCCCGGGAACACCCGAGCTCACTCAGCAACTGCGGCAGCGGTACCGGGTAACGTGCCGCCTTCAACAATCGGTGCAGACTGAGGATGCGCTCGTATCGATCCATGGCGTCGTTGCCGGCTGCGGGCCCGGCCCATTGTGCGACAAAGAGCGGCCGCCGTGCCGCCTCAAATCAGCCCATGACTCCGTAGCAGGGCCTCGGGTTCAGGCTTGCGGCCGCGAAAGGCGACGAAGCTCTCCAACGCCGGTCGGCTCGCGCCGACTGCCAGCACCTCGCGGCGGAAGCGCTCGCCGCTGTCGCGGTCGACGACGCCGTGCTCGGCAAATGCGGCAAACACGTCGGCGCTGAGCAGTTCGGCCCACAGGTAGCTGTAGTAGCCGGCCGCATAACCGCCGGCAAAGATGTGGCTGAAGCCCTGCGGGAAGCGTTGCCAAGCTGGCGGGTGCAGCACCGCGACCTCGTGGCGCACTGCCTCCAGGACCTCCAGCGCACGCGCACCCTTCCCGGGATCGTATTCGAGGTGCAGGCGGAAATCGAACAGCGCGAACTCGAGCTGGCGCACCAGGAACAAGCCGGCATGGAAATGCCGGGTCGCCAGCAGGCGCTGGAACAACTCCTCCGGCAGGCGCTCACCGGTCTGGTGATGGCGGGCAAACAAATCCAGGGCCTGCCGATCCCAGGTGAAGTTCTCCATGAACTGGCTGGGCAGTTCGACCGCGTCCCACTCCAGCCCGTCGATGCCGCCAATGGCCGGCAGGTCGATCCCGGTCAGCAAATGGTGCAAGGCGTGGCCAAACTCGTGGAACAGCGTCTGCACCTCGTCATGGCTGAGCAGCGCCGCCGCCCCCGCTGTCGGCGGCGCAAAATTGCAGGTCACGAACGCCACTGGCAATTGTCGTTGCGGGCCATCGGCGAAGCGCGCGCGGCACACGTCCATCCACGCGCCGCCGCGCTTGCCGTTGCGGGCATACAGGTCGAGGTAGGCACCGGCAAACGCCTGGCCATCGGCGTCCAGCAACTCGACATAGCGGACGTCGGGGTGCCACACGTCGATGCCTTCACGCGTGGCAAGGCGTATCCCGTACAGCTTCTCCACGAGCGCGAACAAGCCGTCCAGCACCGCCGGCAGCGGAAAGTAGGCGCGCAACTGTTCCTCGTCGAGGGCGTAACGCCGTTGCCGCAGTTTTTCGGCCGCATAGGCAACGTCCCAGGGCTCCAGGTTGTCCAGTCCGAGTTCGGCCTGGGCAAACTCGCGCAACGCGGTCAACTCCCGGCGTGCCGTGGGCAGCGCCCGCGCGGCCAGGTCATGCAGGAACTCCAGCACCTCCGCCGGCGAGGCTGCCATCTTGGTGGCCAACGACTCCTCAGCCGCATTGGCGAAGCCTAGCAACCGTGCCGATTCGTGGCGCAGGGCCATGATCTTTTCAATGCGCGCGCTGTTGTCGAACTCACCAGCGTTTGGACCCTGGTCGGACGCCCGGGTCTGGTACGCCCAGTAGACGCGTTCGCGCAGGCCGCGCGCGTCGGCGTGGGTCAACACGGCGTGCACGCTCGGCTGCTTCAAGGTCACCAGATAGCCGTCCAGATCCTGCTCACGGGCGTACTGGCGCAACACCTCGCGACCCGATTCGGGAATGCCGGCCAGGTCGCGCTCGTCGGCGATGTGCTCGCGCCAGGCCTCGGTCGCATCCAGCACGGCGTTGGAGAACTCCGTCGACAGGCGCGACAGCTCCACCGCGATGGTGGCAAAACGCGAGCGCGCCGGTTCCTCCAGCGACACCCCGGACAACCGGAAATCGCGCAGCGTATGTTCCACCAAGGCCCGCTCCGGCCTCGGCAAGCCCGCAAAGTCGGTGGCTTCGGCCAGCCCTTGTACCGCGGTGTACAACTCGCGGTTCTGCCCCAGCTCGACGGCATGCTCGGCCAGCAGCGCCTCGGCCGGTGTGTAGACCTCTCGCCAGGCGGCGCTGTCGGCTACCGCGTGCAGATGGCTGACCGGCGCCCAGGCGTTGGCCAGGCGCTGCTCCAGCCGTTGCTGGGCCAGGAGCAAGCCGGCGAAGCTCCGCGGCGCACCCGGGGCCAGCATCGCTGCGGTCGCCTGGCGGAAGTCGCCCAGGATGGCCTCGATCGCCGGCAGGACATGCTCGGGCCGGATGCGCGGGAACGCCGGCAGCGGCGTGTTTTCGAGCAAGGGATTGTCCTGGTTCATGGCAGCTCCGCGGAAACCTGCAAGATGGCGTCCGTGGGCGGCGAACGCAAGCCTGTTTCCGGCCGGCGCGGCACCGGCCGTCCGGGATGCGGCACCAGCTCGCCGGCTATCATGGCGCCATGGATTCCCTGCGCGCCTATCGTGGCACTTCCCCGACCCTCGGCGAGCGGGTCTACGTCGATCCTGCCGCCAGCGTCATCGGTGACGTGACGCTGGATGACGACGTCTCGATCTGGCCAGGGGCGGTGCTGCGTGGCGACGTCCAGCACATCCAGGTCGGCGCGCGCAGCAATATCCAGGATGGCGCCGTCGTGCACGTCACCCACGACGGCCCCTACACGCCCGGTGGCAGTCCCTGCGTGCTCGGGATCGGGGTCACCATCGGCCACGCCGCCGTGGTCCACGCCTGCAGCATCGGCGACTACTGCCTGGTCGGCATGCACGCCACCGTGCTGGATGGGGCGGTCCTCGAGCCATATGCCATGGTTGGCGCGAACAGCCTGGTCACCGCCGGGACGCGGGTGGGTACCGGTGAACTGTGGCTGGGCAGCCCGGCGCGCCGGGTGCGCGCGCTTACGCCCGAGCAGATCGAGCAGCTGCGCTACTCGGCCGACCATTACGTGTTGCTGAAGGATGAGTATCTCGCTGCCGCCCCGGATCCCGGGCAGTAAGCACCCTGTCGCTGGACGACCCTAGGCGATCAGCGCGCTGGATTCCTGGACGGGCGCAACGAGGTGCCGGCGCAGCTGCTGGAACACAGGCTCGGTGACCGGGTGCGGCCCATGCCAGATGGCAAACGAGTCGGCCGCCGTCTCCACCAGCATGCTCAGGCCATCCACGGCTTGCCCTGCCCCGGCTGCACGGGCCCATGCCAGGAACGGCAAGGCAGCCTTCGCATACGAGACGTCATAGCAAAATACGTCCGGCCCACCGAGCGCCAACGGCAAGTCCAGGCTGTGGCCAAGCAGCCCGGCCGAGGTCGCATTGATGATCAGGTCGAAGTGCTCGGTTCCGGACAGCCGTGCCAACGGGGAGGCTTGCACCCGGCCCGGATGTCCCAGTGCGTGCACCAGTCGCTCGGCCGTGGTCGCCGTGCGGTTGGCAATGGTCAGCGAGCGCACGCCGGCATCGAGCAGGCTGAACGCCACTCCCCAGGCCGCGCCACCGGCGCCGAGCAGCAGCACCGTGCTGCCCTCCAGCACCTGTCCGTGGCGCTCGCGCAAATCCCGCACCAGGCATGCGCCGTCGGTGTTGTGGGCGGCCAGGCGGCCATCCGGCAAGCGGCTGAGCACGTTGGCGGCACCAACCCGCGCGGCGCTCATGTCGCGTTCGCTGGCGAGTGCGTAGGCCGCGTGCTTGTGCGGCACGGTGACATTGGCACCGGTGCCGCCATCGGCAAAAAACTGCCCGACCGCAGCCTCGAAGGTTTCCGGCGTCGCATCGATGGTGCCGAATTCGAGCTGCATGCCAAGCTGGCGCGCAAACGCCTGATGGATACGCGGCGACAGGCTGTGCGCGATGGGATGGCCGAACACGGCAAACCTGGTTGACGCCACGATGTTCTCCAATGCATCCACGCCCAAGGCGGCGCGGGTGGGCCAGTCTACAAGATCATGGCGCCCCGGACCGCGTGCGCTGTCGCAATCCTTGCGACCGGCAGGGCGCACGCTCGGGCCATAAGCCGAGGAGAGCAATCCATGTCCATGCAACGATCACCCCGTGCCGCTGCGGCATCCGACCGGCAAGCCCTGCTTGGCCCGCTCGGGTGGTGGCTGGGACTCGGGAGCCTCGCGCTCGCGACCAGCCTGCTGCCGGTGCACAGCGCCCTGCTTGGCTGGAGCGCGCCATTCTGGCTGCTGCTCACCCCGCTGGGGTTGATGGCGCTCGTGGCCCCGGAACTGCCCAGGCAGGGGCTTCGCCGGTACCGCCCGCGCCTCGCGGTGCGCGAGCGCACCTGGAACTGAGGTCCGCGCCGCACCGGGCGCGCCGGTCAGGCACTCAAGCCTTGCCGCTTGCGCTCCATGCGCCGCAGGAACTCCTGCATGATCTGCAGGTAGAGCTTGTCGCCGAGATGGCCGTCCTCGACACCTGCATCGATCGACGGGTTGTCGTTGACTTCGATCACCACCGGGCGGTCGCCGATTTGCTTCAGGTCGACCCCGTACAGGCCGTTGCCGATCAGCGCCGTGGCCCTCAGGGCCAGCTTGACCACAGAAGCGGGCGCGTGGCCGACCGACACGGTTTCGTAGCCCCCGGTCATGTCCGCGCCT
Organism: Rhodanobacter sp.; assembly: GCA_035571995.1. Classification (GTDB taxonomy): domain Bacteria; phylum Pseudomonadota; class Gammaproteobacteria; order Xanthomonadales; family Rhodanobacteraceae; genus Rhodanobacter. The sequence goes on along the minus strand of DATNBK010000179.1, from coordinate 11,859 downwards.
TTGGCGCTGTGGTTGTAAATCTGCCAATGCCCGCGCGACATGAAGTACTTGCACGCGTAGAGCGGTTGCCGGTTCAAGATGCCGATGCGCCAATCAAACTGGGTGTACAGGTACTCCTGGGCCAGCAACAAGGCGCTGTGCTGGAACAAGGTAGTGGCGGCCCGCTCCAGCGCTTCGTCGTCCTCCACCTTCACCACGCCACGGGAAAAGGATCCGTCCGGAATCTTCAGCACCAGCGGCAAGCCCAGCTTCTCGACCACTTCGCGCGTGCCCTTCGGATCGTCGCGATAGAGGATCTCGGTGCGCGGCACCGCGAGCTTGTGCGACTCCATCAAGTCCTTGAGGAAGATCTTGTTGGTACAGCGCAGGATCGACCCCGGGTCGTCGATCACCACCATGTTTTCCTTTTCCGCCCGATGCGCGAAGCGGTAAGTGTGGTTGTCGGACGCGGTGGTTTCGCGGATGAACAGGCCGTCGTATTCGGCCAGCCGCTGGTAATCGTTCTTGCCGACCGCATCGACCTCGATGCCGAGCTGGTGGCCGGCACTGACGAAGGCCTTCAGCGCCTTGCGGTTCGAAGGCGGCAAGGCCTCGGCCGGATCCACCAGCATGGCCAGGTCATAGCGGTACAGCTTGCGCGCCCGCGGTTTGCGCCACAGCTTTTTGGAGAAACGGTCCAGGCTCTCGGCAAAGGCGTCTTCCTGCGCATCATCCAGGGTGTGCAGGCCGACGGGCTTGATCGAGGCCACCTGCCACACCCGGTCGCGCACGAACTCGATGCGCAACAGTGGACACGGAAAGGACTCGAACACCTGCCGCGCCAGATCCTGCAGCGCCGGGTAGGCCGTCTCGCCAAAATACACCAGGGTGCCGAAGTCGGTCGTGTCCCGGCCACCGGCGGGCAGGAAGTTGGTGAGCATGGCGTTGAGGTCGCCGATGTCCACGCCATACAGCGACCGTCGCCGCAGGTCGTTCACCGTGCGCACGGAGGGCAGCACCTTGTGCCCGCGCGCCTCCGCCAACAACGAGACGTAGTAGCCCGTGCCCAGGTACTTGTAACTACGGCACAGGTTCAACACATGGGTGCGCTCGTCGTCGCGCAACGCCGGCAAGCGCAGGTAATCCATGGCGCTCATGACGTCGCCGGACGGGTAATACGAGCCCCAATCCGCGACCTTTTCCACCACGATGACCAGACGGGTCATGACAGCCTCAGGCAAGGCGGCATGCACCGGAACACCCGGGGCGGGGCCGCAAAAATGTGCAGTTTCGCACACCACCGGGCGGACACAAGCCCGCATGCGACCCCGCGACGGCGCGGCGAATCCGCGCGCTGGCAGGCTGCGCGCGGCGCGCCTCCGCCTGCGGGTTTCGCTGCGCAGCGGAGTCCCCCATGCCAGTCGCGGCTGCTAAAGTTCGCGAATGTCTTCCCCCCCTCCCACCGCCAACAAGGTTTTCCGCAGCCTGACCCGGCGCGACCCGCAACCGACGGCACAGGTTGCCTCGCCCTACGCCGGGGTGCGCGTGCGCCGCGGAGAAAATACCGACCTGGACGAGCTGCTGAAGCTGGAAGAGCGCACTTTCGACAGCGATCGCCTGTCGCGCGCGCAGTACCGCCGGCACCTGGACAGTGACTCGGCGCAAGTGCTGGTGGCCAGCGCACCCCACAATCATTTCCTGGGCGCCGCGGTGCTGCTGTTCCGCAAGCACAGCACCGTCGCCAGGGTGTATTCGCTGGCCACCCAGCCGCAGGCACGCCACCAGGGCGTGGGCACCGCGCTGTTGCAGGCAGCCGAACGCGCAGCCCGCCGGCGCGGCTGCCGCGCCCTGCGGCTCGAGGTGCAGGTCGGCAACGCCCAAGCCATCAAGCTCTACGAGCAATTCGGTTTCGAACGCATCGGCGGCCATACCCGGTACTACGAAAACGGTGCCGATGCCTGGCGCTACGAAAAGCTGCTGGCCTGAGCCGGAAGCCGCCACGCCGCCATGGCAGAACTTCCAATCCGCTGCACCATGGCCTCCGTGGTGGTGCTGCGGTCTGCACATCCCGAGCCGCAGGTCCTGCTGTTGCGCCGGGCCGGCAGCTACCTGCATGGGGTGTGGAGCTACGTTGCCGGTCACCTCGAGGCTGGCGAGACCTTGTGGCAGTGCGCGCTGCGCGAGCTGGACGAGGAGACGGGGCTACGGCCGCAAGCCTTGTATTCGGCCGATTGCTGCGAGCAGTTTTACGACGCGCAAAGCGATTGCATCCAGCTCGTGCCGGCCTTCGTCGCCATGCTCGGGGCCGGCGCCCACGTGCGCCTGAACCAGGAACACGATGCCTTTCGCTGGCTGAGCTTCGCCGCAGCCCTGCCCGAGCTGCTCTTCGACGGGCAGCGCGAACTCTTTGCCCGTGTCCGGCGCGAATTCGTCGAGCGGCCACCGCCGGCGTCGCTGCGCCTGCCGCTGCCCAGTGGCAACTGACCTTCGCTCAGCGATCCAGTCGCTGCGCCAGCAGTTGCTCGGTGGCGGCATCCGCGCGCGCCACCAGCGCGCCGGTGCGCATCAGGCTCACGCTGTAATGCCCTTGGTCGACCAGGGGCAGGAAGACGCCGCTGCCGTAGACCGTATCCACACCTGGTACCCAGGAGGGGTGGCGCCGCTGCAAGTCGACGATATCGAGTCCGCCTTCCGGAACCAGGTCGACGACGGCGCGCGGTGCCGTGGCCTCCTGCTGCGTGTCATCGTAGCGGCCCGACAGGCGATCGAGCCGATATAGCGGCGGCACGCCAGCGAGCAGGGGCGGCAACTTCCACTTCAACACGACAGCCTCGACGCGCCAGGCGTCGCCGAGCACGATGGCGTGCCGCGTCGTACCATCAGGCCAGGTCAAGGTGAGCGCCCAGTTCTGCGGCGAAAGGATCCGCGCGTCGACGTCCACCACCGGCGCCTCGTCGGTGAGCACGCGATAACCACGCAGGGTCAAGGCACCGCCCGCCAGGAGCAGGCTCAAGGCCACGCAAACGGTGCAACACAAGGCATGCACGCTGGCCGCAAGCGTCCGACGCTCACGCAGGCGTTGCCGAACACGCAGCAATTGCACCAGCGCCAGCAGCAAGACCAGGCCGGCCAGCAACAGCAGCAACGTGGTCGGCAGGCGCAGCAGGTTGCTCCAATCCATCACAGCTCCTCGGCGCACGGCGCGCCTGTGGCGCCATGATACGACCCGCGCGGTGCGGTGCAGCCGAGGCCGGCCGCTATACTCCAGTTGCGCCGACGCCCGCAGACCGTGCCCGCGCCGGCGATGCCGAGGCAGCATGCGAGGTCATCTTGAATACAGCAACACCTACCCGTGAGCGACGATATCCATGGTGGCTGCCGGTACTGGCTACCCTTGGCTTGGTGGCCTGCGGCAACAAGGGTCCGCTGCGTCCGGCGCCGGCAACCGCGCCGGCAACCAGTGCCATCGCACCAGTCGCGGCAGCCAGCGCGATGCTGCCGCGGCCATGACGTTGCGAGTGGACTTCTGGACGGCCATGATGATCCGGCGCTCCAGCCCGCACCAACGATCCCTTCCGCTTGCTCCGCACTGCCATGTCCATCCAGATGGATGGCCCAAGGGAACCATGCCATGCCTGCTATCGTGACTGACCAGGTGCTCGACCCCGCGACCGTCGCCGCCTACCTGCGCGCACACCCCGGCTTCCTCGGCGACTATCCGGACCTGGCCGCGCAACTCACCGTGGGCCGCTCCGAGGGTCCGGTTGCCTCGTTGGCCGCCTACCAGTTGCAAAACTTGCGGGACAAGAACGCCCAGCTCGAGCAGCGCCTCGCCGAGCTGGTCAAGGTCGCCGCCGAAAACGAGGCCCTCATGAAGCGCGTGCACGCCCTGACCGTGGCCTTGCTGCGCGCCAATACCCTCGAGGTGACATTGCGCACCATCTTTGCCCGGCTGAGCGCCGACTTCCACAGCGAGCAGGTACGCCTGCTGCTGTTCGGCCCGCAACCCGAGCTGCCGCGCGGCGAGTGGCTGGTGCGGATTCCGCAGCGCCTGGACGACGTGCCGGAATTCGCGGGCTTTCCGGACAACGCGGAGCCGGTATGCGGACGCCTGTCAGAGGAAAAATTGTCGCGCCTGTTTGGCGACCAGGCCGCCGGGATCCGTTCGGCAGCCATGATGCGCCTGGGCAGCTCCGGCATCCTGGCCATCGGCAGCATGGACGTGGACCGTTTTCAGCCGGGCATGGGCACGCTGTTCCTGAAGATGATCGCGACCACCATCACCGCGGCGCTGACGCGCTCCTACGACGTGGCCTGACGTGTCGATCGACGCCCAGCTTTCCGCCTGGCTCACCGGACTGGCGGTTGAGCGCCATGCGTCACCACATACCATCGCCGCCTATCGCCGCGACCTGGGCAAGCTTCGCCAGTTCATGGCGGCGCGGGGCATCGGCAGCTTTGCCGCGTTGGACGAGCATGCGCTGCGCGCTTTCATCGCCGCCGAGCACCGCCGTGGATTGGCGCCGAGGAGCATCCGGCGCCTGTTGTCCTCGTGCCGCAGCCTGTTCCGCCACCTGGGCCGGGAAGGCCTGCTGGACCACGACCCCGCGCGTGGCGTGCGTGGACCAAAGGTGCAGCGCACCCTGCCCGACGTCCTGGACGTGGACGAGGCGGCCGCGCTGATGGAGAGCCCGGCCGATGGTGCCCTCGCGGTGCGAGACCGGGCCATGCTGGAGCTGTTCTATTCCTGCGGCCTGCGCCTGTCCGAGTTGGCCGGCCTGCGTTGGCTCGACATGAACCTGGACGAGGGCGAAGTGCGTGTCCACGGCAAGGGGGACAGGACACGCATCGTGCCGGTCGGGCGCTTTGCGGTGGCGGCCCTGCGCAGCCTGGGCGCACAGGAAGGCATGCGCCCCGACACGCCGATTTTCCGTGGGCGGGGCGGCGCCGCCATCAGCCAGCGGGCTGTGCAACTGCGGGTGGACAAGCTTGCCTGCCTGCATGGCCTGCCCAAGCACGTGCACCCGCACATGCTGCGCCACACCTTCGCCAGCCACCTGCTGGAATCATCCGGCGACCTGCGGGCGGTGCAGGAGCTCCTCGGCCATGCCGACATTGCCACCACCCAGATCTACACCCATCTCGATTTCCAGCACCTGGCCAAGGTGTACGACGCCGCCCACCCACGGGCGCGGCAGAAAACCTGAGACCAAGGGGGACGGGGCACACGTGGCTGGCATCAGCCCGGGACGCGGCGCGGCACCACGTTGAACCGCCACCGCGCCGACCCCATGTGTCCGGTTCACGCTGCAAACGGGACCGCCATGGAATCCTTCCACGCCACCACCATCCTCTCCGTGCGCCGCAACGGCCGGGTCGTCATAGGCGGCGACGGGCAGGTCACCCTGGGCAACACTGTGGCCAAGGGCAATGCCTGCAAGATCCGGCGCCTGGGCAAGGCCGGCAACGTGTTGGCCGGTTTCGCCGGCGCCACCGCCGACGCCTTCACCTTGTTCGAGCTGTTTGAGCAAAAGCTCGAGAAGCACGGCAGCAACCTGGCGCGTGCCGCCGTGGAGATGGCCAAGGAATGGCGCACGGATCGCCGCTACGGCAAGTTGGAAGCCATGCTGGCCGTGGCCGACCGCGAAGCCTCGCTGCTGATCTCTGGCAACGGCGACGTGCTCGAACCCGAACACGGCCTGCTCGCGACCGGCTCGGGCGGTCCGTTTGCCCAGGCCGCGGCCCTGGCCCTGCTGGAGAACACCGAGCTGGGCGCCCGCGCCATCGTCGAGGCGGCACTGAAGATCGCCGGCGACATCTGCATCTACACCAACCACAACACGACGATCGAGGAGCTCGAGTCCGGCAGCGCGGCCTGACCGCGCGCTCCGGAGCCACGGTGCCGCAGCAACGAAGCTGCCGCTGCCGCGCCATGCCCGAGCCGTACCACGTCCTGCCACCCGCCTTCCCGAGGCCTGCATGTCCGAATTGACCCCACGCGAAATCGTCAACGAACTCGACCGCTACATCATTGGCCAGCACGACGCGAAACGTGCCGTGGCCAACGCCCTGCGCAGCCGCTGGCGGCGCATGCAACTGGCCCCGGACATGCGCGACGAAGTGACGCCGAAGAACATCCTCATGATCGGCCCCACCGGGGTCGGCAAGACGGAGATCGCGCGCCGCCTGGCCACGCTGGCCAACGCCCCGTTCGTCAAGGTGGAGGCGACCAAGTTCACCGAGGTCGGCTACGTCGGCAAGGAAGTGGACTCGATCATCCGCGACCTGGCCGACGTGTCCTACAAGCTGACCCGCGAGCAAGCAGTACGGCGCGTGCGCAGCGTGGCCGAGGACCATGCGGAGGACCGCATCCTGGATGCGCTGCTGCCGCGCCGACAGACCCCCACCGACTGGAGCCATGACGAGGCCAAAGCGGGCGGCGAACTTGCCGAGACCCGCCAGAAGTTGCGCAAACAGTTGCGCGAGGGCGCGCTTGACGAGCGCGAAATCGAGCTCGACATGACCATGAACGTCGGGGTGGAGATCATGTCCCCGCCGGGCATGGAGGAGATGGGCGCCCAGTTGCGGCAGATGTTCCAGAATCTTGGCGGCGGCAAGACCCAGCAGCGCAAGCTGGCGATCAAGCTGGCGCGTCCGCTGCTGATCGACGAGGAGGCGGGCAAGCTCCTCAACGACGAGGAGGTCCGGGCCCAGGCCATCGAGGCCGCGGAACAAAACGGCATCGTCTTCATCGACGAGATCGACAAGGTTGCCCAGCGCAGCGACTACGGACACTCCGGGGTCAGCCGCGAGGGCGTGCAGCGCGACCTGCTGCCCCTGGTGGAAGGCTCCACGGTCTCGACCAAGTATGGTCCGATCAAGACCGACCACATGCTGTTCATTGCCTCGGGTGCATTTTCGCTGGCAAAGCCCTCGGATCTGATCCCGGAGCTGCAGGGCCGCCTGCCGATCCGCGTGGAGCTGTCCGCGCTCAGCGTGGACGACTTCAAACGCATCCTGCGCGAGCCGCACAACGCGCTGACCAAGCAATACACGGCATTGCTGGCCACAGAAGGGGTGATCTTGGACTTTACCGATTCGGGCATCGACCGCCTGGCGGAAGTGGCGTTTTCAGTGAACGAGCGCACGGAGAACATTGGCGCCCGGCGCCTACACACGGTGATGGAGCGGCTGCTGGAAACCATATCCTACGAGGCGGCTGACAAGTCCGGCGAAAAGTACGTCATCGACGCCGAACTGGTAGACAAAAACCTGCAAAGTCTTGCCCAGGACGAAGACCTCAGCCGCTACATCCTGTAAGCCGGCGGCAAGCCGCCAATCTGCTAAAATGCACACCGTGAACAACGTCGTCGAACTAAAGACCACCGGGCAACGCGTACAACTCCGGACCGCCCTGAAAGACCAGACCCTGGTCAGGCTATGGCGTTCCGAACTGGAGCAGGGCAGCTTTTGTGGCTACGTTTGTGGCGTGGGCCGGGAGTTCTTCCTGCTCTGGGTGGTGGGCGACTGCGTGACCTACGACGGCATGTACGTGATGCGCCATCGCGACGTGACCGAGCTCGAGGCGCCGGACAACCACCATGGTTTCCTCAGCCGCGCGCTGGCACGGAAAGACCTGCAGCCCAAGGCGTGGCCCGCGTTCCCCCTGGACAACGTGCGCGAGGTGGTCGAGGCAGCCGGGAAGGCGGCCCCCGTCATCGGCGTGCATGTCGACAGCGAGGACGACTGCGAGGTGTGCTACATCGGGCGCTGGGTCAGCTCCGATGACGACGGCTTCTACATGCAGGAGCTCAGCCCGGACGCCGAATGGATGCACGAGGTCTCGTTCTTCAGCTGGGACGAGGTGTCCACCGTCAGCCTGGAAGACGGCTACGCCATGTCCTTGCTGGACGTCGCCGGGCCGCCGCCACCACTGAAGCGCAACGAGTCCGGCGAACAACGCGTGCATTGACCCGCCAGCGCGATCCAGCATGGCAACGGCAACTGGCAACCCCAACAGATAGCCTTGCCCATCGGGGCTCCCACGCCTATTTGCCGACGCAGAACGAGCTGAAGATCGCGCCCAGCAGGTCGTCGCTGCCGTAGACGCCCGTGATCTCGCCCAGGGCGTGCTGGGCCAGACGCAGCTCCTCGGCCGCCAACTCGCCGGCACGGCGGTTCGCGAGTTGCGCGGCCGCGGTGGCCAGGTGCGTGGCGACCGTGGACAAGGCCAGCACATGCCGTCGCCGCGCGCTGAAGGCGCCTTCGTCGCCGCCACCCAGCCGACGCAGCTCGGCACGCAAGGCATCCAGCCCCGCGCCGGTCTTCACGGACAACCACAACCAGTCCACCGAGCCGCGCCGCTCCTGCCGCGGCCCTCCACCGTCGCGGTCGATCTTGTTGACCAGCACCACGCGGCGCACACCTTCGCCCAGCGTGTCCAGCAACGCCTGATCGGCGATTGCCCGCCCCGTCTCGGTGACCAGCAGCACGGCATCGGCCGCGGCCAGCTCGGCCCGGGCCCGCGCCACGCCTTCGCGTTCGACCTCGTCTTCGGTGTCGCGCAAGCCGGCCGTGTCGACCAGCTCCAGCGCGACGCCGTCGAGACTGAGCTGTTCGCGCAGCACGTCGCGCGTGGTGCCCGCCACCGGGTTGACGATCGCCCTGTTGCGGCCGCTCAAGGCGTTGAGCAGGCTGGATTTGCCGACGTTGGGACGGCCGACGATGGCGACCCGCGCGCCGTCGCGCAAGCGCACGCCGCGCTCGGCTTCGCGCAGGATGCCAGCGACCGTATCGCGCACGCCCTGCAGCCGCGAGCCAAGCACCGGATCGGCAAGGAAGTCGATCTCCTCTTCCGGGAAGTCCATGGCCGCCTCGACGTGGACGCGCAGCGCGATGAGCTCCTGCAGCAGCATGTCGATCCGCTGCGAGAACACGCCGTCCAGGGACTGCAGCGCCGCACGTGCCGCCGCCTGCGAGCGCGCGGCAATCAGGTCGGCCACCGCCTCGGCCTGGGTCAGGTCCAACTTGCCGTTGAGGAACGCGCGTTCGGTGAATTCCCCAGGCCGGGCCAGCCGGGCGCCCAACTCGCATACACGGCGCAACAGCAGGTCCAGCACGACGGGATTGCCGTGGCCCTGCAGCTCAAGCACGTGTTCGCCGGTATACGAAGCCGGGGCAGGGAAGAACAGGAGCAGGCCGCGGTCGATCAACTCGCCCCCGGCGTCGCGCCAGGTCGCGAAATGTGCGTGGCGGGCTTTCGGGGGGCGCCCCAGCAGGGCCTGCGCAATGTCCGGCACCCGGGGCCCTGATGCCCGCACGACACCAATGCCGGCTTGACCTGCGGCGCTGGCGATGGCCGCAATCGTGTCCTGCGGTACCTGGACGTCCGTGGCCCACGGGTGCGCCGATGCCGCTGGGGATTGGCGTTGCGTCACTGATGGACGTCCATGCTGCGGCGTGCTCAGGCCGGTTTGACTGCGGGGCCCTCGCGATCGACGTGATGCGTGACCCACCATTGTTGCCCCAGACCGACGATGCCGTTCACCGCGTAATACAGGCACAGGCCGGAGGGGAAGAAGGCAAACACGACAGTGAACAACAGCGGCATCACCTTCATCATCTTGGCCTGGGTCGGATCCATGCCCACGGCCACCGGGTTCAGCCACTGCGTACCCAGCATCACGATCGCGTAGATGATGGGCAGGATGTAGAACGGGTCCGGAGCGCTCAGGTCGGGAATCCACAGGAACGCGGCGTGGCGCAGCTCCAGCGAGTATTCCAGCACGTAGAACAGGCCGTAGAAGACGGGCAGGGTGATCAGCACCGGCAGGCAACCGCCCATCGGATTGACCTTCTCCTTCTTGTACAGCTCCATGGTGGCCTGCTGCATCTTCTGCTTGTCGTCGCCGTAGCGCTCCTTCAGGGCCTTGAGGCGTGGTGCCAGCTTGCGCATCCTGGCGCTGGAGCGGTACTGCATCGCCGTCAGCTTCCAGGTCAGGCCCTTGATCAGCAGCACAAGCAGGATGATCGCCACGCCCCAGTTGTGCGCCAAACCGTGCAGCAACGACAGCACCGCGTGCATTGGTACGGCGATGATCTTGAGCATGCCGTAGTCGATGGTCAGGTCCAGGCCGGGCGCAATCGCATCGAGCTTGCCTTGGACGTTCGGCCCGACGTAGAGGCGGGCGTGTGCATCGGCACTCTGCCCAGGCGCCACGTGCAGGGTCGGGCCGATCGCCCGGATCAGGTAGCGCGGGTGTGCGCTGCCGGCATCGACGGTCTGCGTCACGTACTGGGCAGTCTGGTTCGCCGGCGGGATCCAGGCGGCGAAAAAGTACAGTCGCAGCATGGCCAGCCAGCCGCCCTTGATCGCAAGGTTGAGCTGGTCCTTGGGTTCGGCAAAGTCCTTGAACGAGAGCTTCTCGAACTTCTCGCCGGTGTACCATGCGGCGCCCTGGAAGCTGCGGTTCTCCGGGTCGATGTAGTTCTTGAGCCAGCTGGTCGCCTTTGGCGGCTCGGCACGCAGCAATTGTTCATAGGCGTTGCCGGCCCAAGGTTGCGCGCCGCCATTGTCGATGCGCTGGGTCACGTCGATGACGTAGCTGCCCCGCTTGAACGTATAGGTCTTGGTCACCTTGAGACCGTTGTCGCCCTGCCACGTCAGGCTGACATCAAGCTTGTCCTGGCCTGGTGCCAAGGTGTAGCTCGCCTGGCCCGGCTGGAACAGCGCCAAGTGATTCGGCTGGTTGGCCGGCGTCGTATCGCTGCTGCTGACCAGGCCGCTTTGCGCCACGAAATAGGTGGGATCCTCGGCATTCAACAGCAGCGTGGCCGGTGGCCGCGGGTCGGCGTGCGTCGGCGCACGTTGCGGATAGGCCGGCAGGGACGCACGCACGATGCTGCCGCCGCGGGCATCCAGCACCAGGTCGAGCACGTCGGTGCTTACCTTGACTTGTTGTGACGCGACCTGCGCGGGCGCGGCGGACGCCTGGCCCACGCTCGCCGCCGCGACTGGCTGCGGCGGTTCCCCGGGAATGGCCACCGGTACACTGCCATCCGCCGAGCGCGCGCCGGCTGGCGCCGCAGCCACCGGCGATGCGGCCGGCGGCTTTACGGCGTAATCGCTTTGCCAGGCAAGGAACAGCAGATAGGCAACGGCCAGCAAGGCGAACGTGAGGAAGGTGCGCGTTTGATTCATCGCAGGGGCAAATCCGATGGCGGCACGAGGCGCGGCGCGGCAACGTGGCAGGGTGGGCGTGGCCAACGTTCGATTGTGGCGGCGCCCCGGTTTCGCATCAATGGGGGAGGGATGCTGAGCGCGAGGAACCGGCGCTCAGCAGTTTGCCCCACAGCTCGTCGATCTCGGCCAACAATTGCGCGCCGTCCATGCCCGCCGCCTGTGCCCGCGCCATGACCACCAGGTCCACGGCCGGCAGGCGATGACGCACCCGGCGAAACGACTCGCGCACCAGGCGCTTGAGCCGGTTGCGTTCGACGGCGCGTCGGGAAACCTGCTTGGAGATCGCCAGGCCCAAACGTGCCACGCCTGCGCTGTTCGGCGCGTAGCGCAATTGGAAACTGCGTACGCCGAGCCGCCCGCGGCTGCTTTTCAGTGCCGCGAAATCGGCGCGCCGACGAAGCCGTGCCTGGCGCGGCAACCCGGCGGGCGCCAAGTTCATGCTGCCGCGTTACGGTGTGAGCCGCTTGCGACCCTTGGCACGTCGCGCGTTGATCACGGCACGCCCATCGGCGGTCGCCATGCGTGCACGGAAGCCATGCGTCCGGGCGCGCTTGATTTTGCTGGGCTGGAAGGTGCGCTTCATGTTCGCTCCGAACAGAATGGGCTCAAAAGGCCGGGAAGTATGTGGCGTTGAGGCC
>DATNBK010000178.1:0-9422 GCA_035571995.1 Rhodanobacter sp. | reverse complement strand
GGGAGCGTGCGCACCTGGCCCGGCCGCGATTGGTAAGCGGGTGAACGGTGCGGGCCCTGCGATGTCCCGCGGCAAGCTGCGGCGAAGGACAGAATTGCGTCGTAGTTGCCCAAATTTGGCACAGCCGCCCTGCGGACGAGCACCACGCTTGTCGGCGCGGAGTTACGCCATGTCCGGAGGCCACGCCATGTACGGCCCGGTCCCAAGTGACCTGTACGGCGACGACCTTGAGGGCCCTATTTTTTTCCGTGCCAGGTGGCGTGCTTCGCCGCCGAGTCGACCACCGGCTGCATAAGGCGATGTTGCTTTCAACGGTTTGACGCGCCTTGAACTCGCCGGTCGGCGCATCGAACGCCGCGTTGATGCTCTCGCATTCCGTGCCGCACGGGTGTGCAGCAGGTACTTGACCTCGTTCGTTGCCGCGTAGGCAGCTCGGAAAGCCGACGTTGGCTCAATGCCCTCGGATCGGCATGGCGGCGATGGCTGAGATCAATCCGCGCAACGAATTGCCGAAATAGACCGTGTGGGCGATGTCGAGGTCGGCGCGGGTCAGGACGGCTACGCGGCAGCGGCCGGCGGCGAGCAGCTCGCGTCGCAGGCAGCCTTCGAGCAGGCCGGAGCTGGCGGCGGGGGTGAGGAGCTCGTCGCCGATGGCGAGGAAGAGGTTGCTGCGCGAGCCTTCGCAGAGTTCGCCGCGTTCGTTGCAAAAGAGGACTTCGTCGCAACCGGAATGCTTCCGGGCGCGTTCGCGTTCGGCGTCGTGGAGTTCGCGCCAATCGGTCTTGTGGCGCAGGAGTTCGTCGCGGCTGTCGAGGGTGCGTTCGGCCAGCGCGTAGCGCCATGTTGACGGCGCAGGGTCGAGGGCGGCGGTCGTAACCTCGACTTGGCCGTGTTCGTCGAGCGTCAGGCGCACGCGTAGCGGCAGCGTGGTTTGCTTCAAGTGGACGGCCGCGGCGAGGGCCGCGAGCACGCGGTCTCTGTCGAACGGGAAGCCGAACGCGGCGGCGCTGGCTTGCAGGCGTTGCAGGTGCAGCTCCAGGCGGCAATAGTCGCCGGCTTCCAGTCGCAGCGTCTCGATCAACTTCAAGGGTCTGCGCGCGGCCTCGAAGTAGCGGGCCTTGAGGCGGCATTCGGCGTATTCGTCGGCGGCGCGCGAATCGGCGACCAGGCCGCCGCCGACGCCCAACTCGCCACGGTTGCCGGTGATGGCCAGGGTGCGGATGGCGACGTTGAAGCGGGCGCTGTGGTCGGGGGCGAACCAGCCGATCGCGCCGCAATAAATGCCGCGCGGGCTGTCCTCGAGTTCGCGGATGACCTGCATGGCGCGGATCTTCGGTGCGCCGGTGACCGAACCGCAGGGGAACAAGGCCTGCAGCAATCCCCGCACCGAGGTTCCTGGCCTGAGCTTTGCCGAGACGGTGGAGACCATCTGGTGCACGGTGGGGTAGCTCTCGATCTCGAACAGCCGTGTGGCCTCCACGCTGCCGGTGACCGCGACGCGGCCCAGGTCGTTGCGCACCAGGTCGACGATCATCAGGTTTTCGGCGCGGTTCTTGGCGCTGGATTGCAGGGCGGCTCGCGCCAAGGCGTCTGCAGCATTTTCGCCCGTCCGCAAGGGACTTACTTCACGCGCCTGCGGGCTCCCATCGGAAGCGGGCAATAGCCGCGGCGCGGTGCCTTTCATGGGGCGGCAGGTGAGCGTGCCGTCGGCGCGCAGGTCGAAGAACAACTCGGGGGAGAAGCTCAGGACCTGGCGTGTGCCGTCGTCGATGTAGGCGCTGTAGGCGCCGCCACCGGCCTGGCGCAATGCCAGGTAGAGTCCACGTGGATCGCCCATGACGGCAAAGCGGCCGCGCATGCTGAGGTTGGCCTGGTAGATGTCGCCGGCGCGGATGTGTTGCGCCACCCGCGCGAACTTTGCCGCATAGCCCGATTCGTCCCACTCGAATTGCAGCGGCCCGGCGTAGGCGCGACGCGGCTGCCATGCCTGTTCCAGGGCTGCGGCCGCGACTTCGCGTGGCGGCCGCGCGAACACAGCAAACCACAGCAGTGGCGTCGGGCAGGCTGGCGGGAGCAGGTCCGCGAGCCGGGGCTCGAGCGCGTAGCCAAGCTCGTAGCTGAAATAGCCGGCCAGATGGAAGCCGGCGTCGATGCGGCGTTCCATCTGCGCCAGCGCGGCAGGCACTTGGCCGGCGTCGTCGGCACGTATGACGGCGACGGGTTCCTCGAAGACCCGGCAGGTCCCCGCGGCCACATCGTCAAACACCAAACTAGGCAACGCCCTTGCTCCGCTCGGTTGCGAACAGGAATTGTAGAGGTGGACCGGCGCAAGTCGGCGGCGTTGACGCGCATCAAGCCGTGCCCCGCAAGCCGCAAGCTAGAATCGGTGTTTCGTAAATGGCCGTCTGCAAGGCAGTAGAACATGGACAACCAGTTGTTTGCGTACAGCCCGTTGCCGGAACGCGCCCCGCTGCGCTGGCCGGGTGGGGCACGGGTGGCGTTCTACCTTGGCCTCAACATCGAGCATTACCGGATCGACAAGCCGTCCACCAGCATCTTTGCCGGCACCGCGTCGCTGGTGCCGGATGCGCTGAATTACGGCTGGCGCGACTACGGCGTGCGCGTGGGCCTGTGGCGCATGCTGGAGGCGATGGACCGCCATGGCGTACGCGCCAGCGCTCTGGTCAATTCGGCCGTCTGCGGGCATTACCCGCAGATCATCCGCGCCGGGGTCGAGCGCGACTGGGCGTGGATCGCGCATGGGCGCGACAATTCCACGGTGCAGGCCGGGATGACACGGGAGGCGGAGCGCGCCTACCTGGTGGAGGTGGTGGAAACCATCGCCAAGGCCACCGGTCGCCGCCCGCAGGGCTGGATGGGGCCAGCGCTCACCGAGAGTTTCGAGACGCCTTCGCTCCTGGCCGAGCTGGGCCTGGGTTACACGCTGGACTGGACCAACGATGACCAGCCCTACGCGCTCACCGTGCCCGGCATGCTGAGCGTGCCGTACTCCATCGAGTTGAACGACGTCACCATGTTTGCCGTCAAGAGTTACACCGGGCCCGAGTTCCAGCAGGCGATCTGCGACCAGCTCGACCAGCTGTATGCGGACGCGGTAGCGTCCGATTCCGGTCGGGTGATGGCGTTGGCCGTGCATCCCTTCAGCACGGGTCAGGCCTTCCGCCACAAGTATTTCGATCAGGCGCTCGATTACATTGCCGATCACGAGGGCGTGTGGCTGACCACCAGCGACGAGATTGCCGAGGCCTGGCGGCAGCAGCGCGGTGTCGCCGCGCCGGCGCTGCCGGATTTCGCCGCGACGCAGCCATGACCGGGGGCGCTGCCGGGGAATTCGCCCGGCTGCGGGCGGAGTTCCGACGCAAGGGTTATGTCGGCGAGGTCGGCTTTGGCCAGCGTCCGGCACTGCTGGTGGTCGACATGATTGCCGGTTTCACCGACCTGCGCTCGCCGATGGCCAGCGAGCTGGGCCCGCAGTTGCAGGCGACCGTGGCGCTGCTCGATGCCGCGCGCACGGTCGGCGTCCCGGTGCTGTTCTCCACCATCGCCTACGCGTCCGACCTGCACGACGCCGGCCTGTGGCCGCGCAAGATTCCCTCGCTCAGCTGGCTGCAGGCGGGCAGCGAATGGGTGCAGGTGGATAGCCGGCTCGGCCAGCGCGACGACGAGCCGACCGTGGTGCGCAAGCATGCCTCGGCGTTCTTCGGCACCGAGCTCGCCGCGCGGCTGCAAGCGGCCCAGGTCGACACCTTGCTGATCGCGGGCTGCACGACCAGCGGTTGCGTGCGCGCCAGCGCGGTGGATTCGAGCGCGCACGGCCTGCACACCATCGTGGTCGAGCAGGCGGTGGGTGACCGCGCCTTGTTGCCCCACCAGGCCAGCTTGTTCGACATCGACGCCAAGTACGCCGATGTGGTGAACCTGGACGAGACCCTGGCCTACCTGGGCAAGCTCGCGCCGATTCGGTGACGCGCGTCGCACTCATGGTTTCGCACCGCGCAACGGTGGGCTACAGTCCCGTGGGGGATCCAGGACGGCGCGACGATGGCTTCACTCATACCTACCCGCGGCAGTTGCGTGGCGCGGATGACCGGCGGGGAGAGGCGCCTGGCCGAGCGGCTGGAGCAAAAGCTCGAGGATGACTACGTCGTCTGGTACGACGTGCCGATCGGCCTGAAGCAGCGCCATCCCGATTTCGTCATCCTGCACCCGCGCCGCGGCCTGCTGGTGCTGGAGGTAAAGGACTGGAAGGCCGACACCATCCAGCAGGCCGACCGTACCCAGTTCACCCTGCTCACCGCGCGCGGGCTGGTGAAGGAAAACAATCCTTTGCTGCAGGCCCGTGCCTGCGCGCTCGAGGTGGGCGTGCTGCTTGAGCGCGATCCCGCGCTGCGCAATCCGGAGGGACACCACTACGCCGGCAAGCTGGTCATGCCCTGGGCCTGGGGCGTGGTGCTCACCGGTATCAGCCGCCGGCAGTTCGAGGCCGGCGACCTGGGTGAGGTGCTGCGCGGGCACCTGGTGATCTGCCAGGACGAAATGTACGAAGCCGTGGACGCCGAGGCCTTCCAGCAGCGCCTGTGGGCGATGTTCCCGCAGGTGTTCCCGGTGGCGCTCACGCTGCCGCAGATCGATCGCGTGCGCTGGCACCTGTTCCCTGAGTTGCGCGTGGACCCGGGCAACGGACAGTTTGGCTTGTTTGATGGCAGCGCTGCCGACCCGCGTGCCATGGCCATTCCGGACCTGGTGAAGGTGATGGACATGCAGCAGGAGTCGCTGGCGCGCTCGCTCGGCAGCGGACACCGCGTCATCCACGGCGTGGCGGGTTCGGGCAAGACCATGATCCTCGGCTTTCGCGCCACGCATCTGGCACTGGCGCTGCACAAGCCGATCCTCGTGCTTTGCTACAACAAGACGCTCGCGGCGCGGCTGGAGCAGCTCATGGCCTCGCGCGGGCTCGACGCCAAGGTGCAGGTGTACAACTTTCACCGTTGGTGCCGGCACATGCTGGTGAGCTATCACGTGGAACTGCCGCCGGAGGGCAGCGAGGACTTCTTCGGGCAGATGGTGGAGCGGGTCATGGCCGGCGTCGAGCGCGGACAGATCCCGCGCTTCCAGTACGGCGCCATCCTGGTCGACGAGGGCCACGACTTCGAGCCCGACTGGTACAAGCTCATCGTGCAGATGGTCGACCCGGCCACCAATGCGCTGCTGGTGCTGTACGACGACGCGCAGAACATCTACGGCCGCACCGACCGCCGCAAGACCACCTGGAAGAGCCTGGGTGTGCAGGCCCACGGGCATACCACCATCCTGCGCATCAACTACCGCAACACGGTGGAGGTGCTGGCGTTGGCCAAGAGCTTCACCCACGAGCTGCTGGCCGAGCGCACGGACGACGACGAGGGCATACCGCTCATCGCCCCCGAGAGCGCCGGCCGCCATGGCCCAGTCCCGGAACTCGCACGCGCGGCGGACGCCCGCGACGAGGCGAGGCTGCTGGTTGCCGCGCTGACGGATGAGCACGACCGTGGCCGAGCCTGGCAGGACATGGCCGTGATCCATCGCCACCAGTGGCAGGGCGATGGCTTGTCCCGGGTGTTGGCGGATGCCGGCATCCCGTGCAGCCTGGCCAAGGGCAATGGCAAGCACGCGCTGTTTGCCGGTGGCGACACGGTGAAACTGGTCACCATGCACTCAAGCAAGGGCCTGGAGTTTCCCCGCGTCATCATTCCCGACCTGGGGGCGATGCCGCGTGCCGGTGAGGACGAGAATGAGGAGGCGCGCCTGCTTTACGTCGCCATGACCCGCGCAACCGAACAGCTGCTCTTGCTGCACCACACCGAATCGGCCTTCACCCGGCGCATCCGCGCCTCCATCAACGACATCCAGCGCCAGCTTGCCGGCGAGCCGGACCTGCGCGTCTCTGTCCTTTGACGGCTTGAGCATCGGGAGAGGAGCCGCCCTACGTGTAGACCGGGAACATGGAATCTTCCACGACAACGCCGACCGCCACGCGAATTCTGGGATACTTCGCGCTTCCCGCCACCCGGCCCCAATGGAATGCCGACATGACCAAGCTCCCGCTACTCGCAGGCCTGCTCCTGGCTGTGCCGCTGTTTGCGTTTGCGCAGTCCACCCCGTCGAGCGCCAACGACGCCCAGCTGCAGAAGCGCGTCGAACGCGTGCTCACCCGCACGCCGTTGATCGATGGCCACAACGACCTGCCGGGCGCGATCAGCATGGGCTTCGGCAACGTCGGCAACATCGATCTGGCGGCTGACACGTCCAACCTGCAGGGCAAGACCTGGGGCGGCGGCGTGGGCAAGATCTCGCTGATGACCGACATCCCACGCATGCGCAAGGGGCAGATCGGGGCGCAATTCTGGTCGGTGTTCATTCCGGCCACGATCACCGGGCCGGAGGCGATCAAGCGCACGATCGAGCAGATCGACGTCGTGCGCACCATGGTCGACAAGTATCCCAAGGACATGGAGATGGCCTATACGGCCGACGACATCGTCCGCATCCACAAGGCCGGCCGCATCGCCTCGCTGATTGGCGTGGAAGGTGGCCACCAGATCGACAACTCCATGGCGGCACTGCGCGCCTATTACGTGCTGGGCGCGCGCTACATGACCTTGACCCACGCGCGCACCACCGATTGGGCGGACTCCGCCACCGACACGCCCAAGTACGGCGGCCTGAACGAGTTCGGCCGCGCCGTGGTGCATGAGATGAACCGCCTGGGCATGCTCGTGGACATCAGCCATGTGTCACCGGACACCATGCGCGCCGCGCTCGAGGTCAGCCAGGCGCCGGTGATTTTCTCGCACTCCAGCGCACGCGCGCTTGACGACCATCCGCGCGACGTGCCCGATGACGTCCTCGCCCTGGTCAAGGCCAACCATGGCGTGGTGATGGTCAACTTCTACCCGGTGTTCATCTCGCAGGCCGTGCTCGATTGGGAAGCCGAGCGGTCCGGAGCCAAGGCGCGCTTCGATACCCAGTATCCGGGCCAGCCCGAGCGCACCAACGGGGCGCTGGCTGAGTGGACCCAGGCGCATCCGGCGCCGCAGGCGACGCTGGCCCAGGTGGCCGACCACATCGAGCACATCCGCAAGGTGGCCGGCGTGGAGAGCGTCGGCATTGGTTCGGATTTCGACGGCATCGAATCCACGCCGGTCGGCCTGGACGCGGTGGACAAGTACCCCGCGCTGTTCGTGGAACTGGCGCGCCGGGGCTGGAGCGACGATGACCTGGCGGCCCTGGCTGGCAACAACCTGCTGCGCGCGATGCGCCAGGCCGAAGCCGTGGCCAAGCACCTGCAGGCCACCGAGGCGCCGTCGCATGCCACGCTGAAAACGGACGGTCAGACGGCCAGTACAGAAGGCTGAGCGGCTTGCCGGGAGCTCGAGAACACCATGACCAATCGCCGGAACTTCCTCAAGGCGTCGTTGCTGGGCGCTTCCGCGCCATTGCTGGCTCGTAGCGGCAAACTCGCCGCCGGGCCGGCACCGCGCGCAGCGACGACCGTGGCGCGGGTGGTTTCCACCTGGGATTTCGGCGTCGCCGCGAACAAGGCAGCGTGGACCATCCTCGGCCCGGGTGGCCACGCCCTGGATGCCGTGGAAAAGGGCGTGCAGGTTCCAGAGTCCGACCTCAAGAACCACAGCGTCGGCAAGGGCGGCTACCCGGATCGCGACGGCCATGTCACGCTCGATGCCAGCATCATGGATGCCGACGGCAATTGCGGTGGGGTCGCGGCGCTGGAAAACATCGAGCATCCGATCTCGGTGGCGCGGCGCGTGATGGAAGATACCCCGCATGTATTGCTGGTCGGCGAAGGCGCGCTGCAGTTTGCGATTGCGCAGGGCTTCAAACAGCAGAACCTGCTGACGCCTGAAGCCAGGCAGGCCTGGCACGAATGGTTGAAGACGGCGCATTACCAGCCCTCGATCAACAGCGAGGTGCGCGACTACGGCAAGACCGGTAGCCGGGGCACCGGCATGCCAGGTGGTGCCGGCAACCACGACACCATTGGCATGCTCGCGATTGACGCGCAAGGCCGACTGGCCGGTGCGTGCACGACCAGCGGCATGGCGTGGAAGATGCGTGGCCGCGTCGGCGACAGCCCGATCATAGGCGCGGGCCTGTATGTGGATGGCGAGGTTGGCGGTGCCACTTCCACCGGTGTCGGCGAGGAGGTGATACGCAACGCCGGCAGCTTCCTGGTGGTGGAGCTGATGCGCCAGGGCCGCTCTCCGCACGAGGCATGCAGGGAAGCCGTGCTGCGCATCGTCAAGCGCCGCCGCGAGGCCTCCAAGACCATCCAGGTTGGCTTCCTGGCCATGAACCGCGCCGGCGAAGTCGGCGCCTATGCGATCCAGCGCGGCTTCACCTATGCCGTGTGCGACGCGCAGAAACAGGATGGCCTGGTGCCGGTCCAGAGCGTCTACGCCACCAGCTATTCCTGACCGCGCCCGCCTTGGCTTCCGCTCTCCGGTAGGGACGTCGGCAAGCCGGGGCTCTTCCTCACCTCACCCCGCGCCGAACGCATCCCGCGTGAGGTTTTCCGGCGCGTCGTCGGTGCACACGACGTCGTCCTCGATGCGCACGCCACCAAATTGGCGGAAGTGCCCGATGCGCACCCAGTCCAGGTCGCCCGCGTGGGGTTGCCCGCGGAGCTCGGCCAGCAGCATGTCGATGAAGTACACGCCAGGTTCGATGGTCACCACCATCCCCGGCTGCAGGGTGCGGGTCATGCGCAGGTGTGGGTGGCCGTCCGGCGGCTCGATCCGCCCGCCCGCCGCGTCCTGCTGCTGGCCGGCGACGTCGTGTACCTGGGCACCAAGCATGTGGCCCAGGCCGTGCGGGAAGAACGCGCGGCTGATGCCACATTCCACGGCGCTCTCCGCGCTCATGCGGAAGAAGCCCTGCTGGCGCAGGACGCCGGCGAGCACCAGGTGGGCGTGCAGGTGGAGCTGCGCATAGTCCTGGCCGGCGCGCACCTTGGCGACGAAATCCCGCTGTGCCGCGTCCACGGCATCGACCAGGGCCTGGAATTCCCAGGCATGCGGCGCGGCATGCGTGCGGGTGATGTCGCTGCCGTAGCCGGCGCAGTTTGCGCCGGCGTCGATCAGCAACGAGTGGCTGCGCTCCGGCGCGACGCGATCGAACGCGGAGTAGTGCAGGACCGCGCCATGCGCGTTGATGCCGACGATGCTGGCATAGGGCAGCTCGGCATCGATCTGGCGCGCCGCGGCGAGATAAGCCAGGTGCGTGTCCAGCTCGCTGCCACCGGCGCGGAACGCCTCCTCGGCGGCGCGGTGCGCGCGCACGGCGATGCGGTTGGCTTCGCGCAGCAGCTCGAGCTCGTACGGGGTCTTGATGCTGCGTTGCCA
>DATNBK010000177.1:0-17946 GCA_035571995.1 Rhodanobacter sp. | reverse complement strand
GTGGGGGCCTGCGAGGCCGATTGGTCCTGCGGCGCCTCCGCGGCAGGTGACTCCGTCGCTTGAGCTACGCCCATGAGGGTGAAGGCTCCAGCTGCCAGAGCCAAGCCGATGGCTCGCGACAGTCGATTTGCGTCGTATTTCATCTGATGATCCTTGGATGGATTGGAGTCGAGGTGTCTGGGGTCATCCCTATGGAATGCCGCGCAGGCAGCTACCGTACACGCGGTGTTAACCGTGTGTAAACGCCAAGATTACACCTCAGCCCACCTGCGTCAACCTGCCGCAACGACCCTTGGATCAGCCCGGTGGCAGGAGGATGACGCCCTGCGGATGGGTAGCGGGC
Organism: Rhodanobacter sp.; assembly: GCA_035571995.1. Lineage (GTDB taxonomy): Bacteria > Pseudomonadota > Gammaproteobacteria > Xanthomonadales > Rhodanobacteraceae > Rhodanobacter. Next base: position 17,603 of record DATNBK010000177.1, on the reverse strand, counting down.
TCGCCGCTCTCGTGCGCGATGCGCGAGGAGGTTTCCAGCAACTGGTCGGGCAGCACCGAGGCCAGCTTGCCGGCCATGCGCAGCAGGCTGACGTTGCGCATGCGCTCGTCGGTGTTCCGGTCGAAAGCGGTCTGCAGTGGTGGGGCCGCGCCTGGTGTGCGGGTCAATGCGGCCAATCGGGCGCCGACCAGGCCTGCCAGCGCGAAATAGGCGTCCTCGTGGACACCAATTTGATCCAGCAGCACCGCTGGCAGCAGCCAGGCCGCAGTGTCTGCGCGTGCCGACGGTGCCTGCGGCTGATGCGGATCGAGCAGGAGCCAGGTATCCGGGGCGGCCAGCATGCCTTCGCCGTCCACAAAGCCCAGCTCGGAGTAGACGTCGCTCAACGCCGGCAGATGGTCACCGTAAAACAACACGCGGCTCGGCCGGTCGCGCTGGGCCAGCCATTGCACCAGGCGGCCGAGTTCGGCGTCAGCATGCCGCAGGTGGTAGAGATAGTTCTGCAGCTCCAGTTTGTCCTTGCCGGTGAGGCCCTCGGGAACGGCGATGGCATCCCGTTCCGCGACGTCGGCCGGATCGACGTCGTATGGCCCGTGGGCCTCGATGCTGATGGCGAACAGGAATTGCGGGGGCCCGGAATCCTTCAGCTGCGCCATGACCTCGTCGGTCAACGCACTGTCGGCCATGTATTTGCCGTCCTTGCGTGCGTCCGCGGGGAAGGCCGAGCGCGAAACGAAGCGATCGAAACCAATGGCCTTGAACGCCGCCCTGCGGTTCCAGAACGCAGGGTCATTGCCGTGTACCGCCAACGTGTCGTAGCCATGGGCCTTGAGCGTACGCACCAGGCTGGGTATGGGCTTGTGGCTCAATTGCAGGTAGGGAAACTGCAACTGTTCGAAGTAACGCAGGGACAAGCCGGTCAGGACTTCGAACTCGGTGCGGATCGTGCCGCCACCGAAGGTCGGCACATACAGCTTGCCGCCGGTTGCATGCGCGGCAAGCCGGTTCAAATTGGGAGTGAAATCGCTGTGCTGGAACCCGTGCAGGATGCGCGGATCGAAGAATGACTCGCTCTGCACGACGATGATGTCCGGCAACTGCTTGCCGGCAGGGGGTGCCTGCATCAGGCCCTGCATGGTCGACGCATACTCATCGATCAATATACGGGCGGCCTCGCGGTCGGGCTTGGCGTGGGCGCCATCGACTTGCAGGTGGAACAACATCAGCGAACTGATCAGGCCGGAATGGTTGCTCGTGGCGGTCGCGGACCAAGGTTCCATCCACAGCACCCGGCCGTTGTAGACGTGCTTCCATCCTGGAGACGCAACCAGCAGGCTGACCAGCATTGCCAGCATCGCCCCGCCCGCCACCACGCGTTTGCCGCGATGGTGCCGCGCCAGCAGCGGCGGTTCGAATCGCCACAGTGCGACGATCGCCAGTACGGCCACGCCCAGCCCGACGTAAACCCATGGGTTGTGCGGAAGATAGCCGGCCAGCAGGTGGAAGCCGCCGCGCCGCAGTTGTCCCACCATGCGAAAGTCGGCCGGGAGCAAGGGCATGCCGAGGTTGGCGACTTTCAACGCATTGACAAGATAGATGCTGCCTTGGAGCGCAAAGGCCAATGCGAAGGCCAACAAGGCCCGACGGGTCCATATCAGCAACACGGCAGCCAGCAGCAACCCTGGCCATGCATTGGCCAGCAGGAAGCGTGGCTGTGCCAGCAAGGTTTGTGGGGCTACGCCCACGCCGCCATCAAGCGCCCCGGTCAGCAGCGTGAACGCCAGCGCCAGCAAGACCACCACCACGCTGCGGCTTGCCAGCGGGGCGAGTCGGGAAAAGCGGGCGGGAGGGTTCAGGCGCATGAATCCTGCTCGTAGGGCCGATCGGTAATCCGAATGTAATCAAACAGACATGAACCCGACGTATGGGTCAAATCGGATGCGGCGGCCCCCTGACGGGCAAGAGTCGGCGCGAAAGGCATGTCCGCCTGATGACCTTTCCGTGGCCCGTGCACGCCAAGTGTGCGTGCCGGGCGGCTGCGGCACAATGCGCCGATGCCTGTCAACGAATCACCGGCGCTGCGTGCGCTGATCGACAGCCGCTACGCCGAGCTGGCGGCGCGGTGCCGCGCTGTGGGCGTGCGCCTGCACGACGATGCCGGCGTGGCCGAGCGCATACGGCGGACCCTGCTCGCCAGCGATTTCGCCTTCGAGGTGTGGTGCCGGCAGCCGCAGTTGCTGGCGCCGCAGGGCATCGAGCGACTGCGCTCCGGCAGTGACGCGACCGCACGCATCGGCGCGCTGCACCTGCCTGGCGACGAAGCCCAGTGCATGCAGGCGCTGCGGCGGTTCCGCCATGCCGAGGCCCTGCGCCTGGTGTTCCGCGACGTCAACGGCCTGGATGATTTGCCGGAGACCCTGTCGGCAACCACCGTGCTCTACGAATCCCTGCTGAAAGTGGCGCTGGGCTGGGCGGAACAGGCGCTGCAACCCCGCTACGGGCAAAGCCGCGACCACGAAGGGAATCTGCAGGGCCTGCTGGTCATGGGTTTCGGCAAGCTGGGTGGCAGCGAGCTGAATTTCTCCTCCGACATCGATCTGCTGCTGGCTTATCCGCACGGTGGCCAGACCGATGGTCCACGCATACTCGACAACAGCGAATACTTCGTCCGCCTCGGGCGTTTGCTGGTGCATCTGTTGAACGAACCGACGATGGACGGCATCTGCGCCAGGGTCGACTTGCGCCTGCGTCCCTTCGGCATGTCGGGACGGCTGGCGCTGTCGTTTGCGGCGATGGAGCAGTACTACCAGAACGAAGGCCGCGACTGGGAGCGCTACGCCTGGATCAAGGCCCGGCCGGTGGCCGGTGACCCTGCTGCGGCCAAGCGCCTGCTGGAGCTGCTGCGACCCTTCGTTTATCGCAAGTATCTCGACTACACCGCGTTTGCGGGCCTGCGCGAGATGAAGGCTTTGATCGACGCGGAAGTGGCGAGAAGGGACCTGGCCGACAATCTCAAGCTCGGCCCGGGCGGCATACGCGAGATCGAGTTCATCGTGCAGCTCACGCAGTTGATCCGCGGTGGCCGCGAACCGTCCCTGCGCGTGCGCAACCTGCTCGATGCCCTGGTGGCCTGCCAGGCGCGCGGGCGCATCAGCGCGGCGCGGGTGCAGATGCTGCGCGAGGCCTACGTGCTGCTGCGCCGGGTGGAGAATCGTGTGCAAATGCTGCGCGACGCGCAGACCCACGACATCCCCGAAGACCAACTCAGCCGCGAGCGCATTGCGCTCGGCCTGGGCATGCCCGACTGGGACACGCTGGGTGACGAACTGGCCCGCCATCGGGCGCTGGTGAGCGAGGAGTTTGCCGCGGTGCTCATGCCGCAGGCCGGACGTGCCTCGCCGGTGGCCGTGGCCGATGCCGTGTTGTGGCAAGGAGCGGTGGCGCAGACGCTCGAGGCGTCGACGCTGGAGGCATCGGGCTTCGTACCAGGCGCCGGGCTGGTCGGCATGCTCACCCAACTGGCCCAAGCGCCGGCCGTGCGCAGCATGTCCGCACGCACGCGCGAGCGCCTCGACCACGTCATGCCCCAGTTGTTTGGTGCGGCGCGCGAGACCGACGCGCCCGCGGCAAGCCTGTTGCGCTTGTGTCGCCTGGTGCAGGCCGTGGTGCGTCGGCCGTCGTATCTCGTGCTGCTGGACGAGCAGCCGCCAGCCCGCAAGCGCCTGGCCCGGTTGTTTGCCGACAGCGCGCTGCTCGCCGAGCGGGTGATTGCCCAGCCCCTGCTGCTCGACGACGTGCTCGATCCGCGCATCGACCAATTGCCGATCAGGCAGGCGGACATCGCTGCGGAAATCGGCCGCGTCCTTGGCACGCTGGACGAACGCGAGCCGGAGGCGGAGCTGGAACGCATCAATGAGTTCAGGGCCTCGATGGCGTTTCGCCTCGGCCTTGCCTTCGTCGACGGCCGCGCCGACGCGGTCGCCACGGCCCGGCGGCTGGCAGCACTGGCGGAATCGGTGGTGAACGCGGTGGCCACCTTGGCCGAGCGCGAGGTCGTGGCGGTACATGGACGCCTGGCCGGCGAGGGCTCGGGCTTTGCTGTACTGGGCTATGGCAGCGTGGGCGGTGAGGAGCTGGGCTTTGCCTCGGATCTCGATCTGGTGTTCGTCTACGACGGCCAACGCGCCGCCCTGATGAGCGACGGTGCGCGTCCGCTGGAGGGCTCGCGCTGGTACCAACGACTGGCGCAACGGGTGATGAATTGGCTGACCGTGCTGACCCGGGCCGGCCGCCTGTACGAGGTGGACACGCGCCTGCGTCCGGACGGCTCCAAAGGTCTGCTCGTGAGTTCGCTCGATGCCTTCACCGCCTATCAGCGCAGTCGCGCTTGGACTTGGGAACACCAGGCGCTGTTGCGGGCCCGGCCGATTGCAGGCGATCGGACCTTGCGCCACGAACTGCTGGCCGTGCGCCGCGGCATCCTGGGCGCTCCGCGCGAACCGGAGCTGGTCATGGCCGAGGTCAGCAGCATGCGGCGGCGTTGGCGTCAGGAGCGTGATCGCTCAGATGCCAACCGCATGGATCTCAAACAGGGTCGCGGCGGTTTGCTGGACATCGAGTTTGTTTTGCAGGGTCTGGTGCTGGCAAACGCCGCACAGCATCCCGAATTGCTCGAGGTCACAGCCAATGCCGCGCTGGTCGAGGTTTGCCAGCGGGCGGGCCTGCTGGACGACGTCCAGCGCGAACTATTGGGTCGTGCCCACGCGGAACTGTTGCGCCGGGCCCTGGCGTGCACGCTCGATCAGCGCCCGCGCATCAATCCCCGCGATGCCCAGCTCGAAGGCCTGGCCGCCGAAGTGGCCGGGGTGACCGCGGCACTCGGCCTGGCGTTCGACGGGCCGCCGGCCGGGGTGGAGCCCATACCTGGCTGAGCTGTGTCGCGCTGGTCGGTACCGCTGCTGGCTGGCCGTGGCAAAGCTCCCGCGGCCGGTGCGGGGCACAGCGACCGGGGCGGGCACGATCATGCTCAGTGGCGGCGCAAGTGCTCAGCGATGCGGGTTTTCACCATGTCGGCGATGGCAGCCGTTTCCCGCAGCGGCGGTACCCCGGGGAAGGGGCCAGTGGTATCGAGGTCGTGCAGCCAGCCACCGTCGCGCAGCGCCTGGTGGAAACTGGCCAGCTTGGCGGGCAGCGGCGCGTTGACCCAGGTGTGCACCGGGCACCCCACCGCGCACGCTTCGCTGAGCATGTTCACCGAATCGGGGGTCACCACCAGCGTGTCGCTCCAGCCCAGCACCCCGGCGTAGGGATTGGGCCCGTCGTCGCTCCTGCGCCAGACCAGGCCCGGCCAGGCGAGCCCGACCTGAGCCTGGAACGGCGCGATCAGGGCATCGGGCGTGCGCCGCGACGCCATCACCAGCAAGCTGCCGCCATGACGTTCCTGGGTTGCGAGGAGCCGCTGCGCCAGTTGCCTCGCGTAGGCACCATCCAGGGCCACGCCGTGCCGTGGGCCGCCCAGCAGGACGCCGATGCGCGGCGAGGGCAGCTCGCCCAGGCGCGGCCAGCGGCCGCGTGCGTCGGTCAGCCAGGCGTCGTTGATGGGGTTCAGCGAGCCGAGCGGGTTGAGGACGTTGGCGTCGCGAAGGCCGTCATGTCGTGGCGCAATCACCAGGTCCCAGTGCCGGGGTGCCGCGCGCGGATCCAGGATTTGCACGGTATAGCAGGCGCCGCCGCCGAGCTTGCGCAGCAAGCGGGTGCACAAGGCCGCGCTGCGACCGCATCCGATGGCCACAGGGGGCCAGGGCGCGGCGAGGAGCTTGCGTTGTCCTGCCGGCAGCGCATAGCGGCCACCCAGCGTGCAGCGCGGAGCCAGCCAGGACCAGGGTGCCTGTGGCTGCAATTGCAGGTGCCGCGCACGCAGGCCAAGCCCTGCGGCCAGCGCCAGCGCCTGGCGCTGGTTGCCTGCCGCATGGTCTGTAATGACCCAGCACCCGTCGGCCTGGATCACCGGGTGGGAACCGGTGGGGAGAGCACATACGGAAGCGGCACCGGTTCGACTCCTGACTCAGTTGCGGCGGCGCGCCGCTCAGCAGCTGCCGATAGCCCTTGGCCCAACGTCGAACGCGGGCGCGGCAGGCGCGGCTACCGCGGCAGCGTAGCCGGGAACGCCACTGCCGGTCATCGCGGCCCCAGTTTGCGGGAAGGCATGCCCCGGCATGCTGGTGCCGATCACGGCGGCGATGATCAGGCCCAGCACCCAGCTCAGTACGATCGCCAGGATCACGCTGACGGCGGTATATGCTCCGGCGCGTTCCGACGGGCATTTCATGGTTGGCGGCAAGCCGAGATAGAGCAGGTAGATCGCATACACCACACCGGCGAGCGCAATGAGCCAGCCCAGCCAGGGAATGATGATTGCCACGCCGGCGACCCAGCTCGCGGTCCACGCGTACGCGGTGGCCTTCAGCGCCTGCACGAGGTTCTTCTCGCCGCCGAAGGTTGGGGCGAGCGCGTCTATGACCAGCGCCACCACGTACACCACGAGCAAGCTCACCAGGTAGCTCGCCACGGCGTGGGCCAGGCCGGACATGATCGGGAGGCGCATGGTCATGCCGAGCAGGTCGTAGCCGATCAGGCTGCTCTTGATGAATGCCGCGATGGCCGGGAGGGCGGCCAGGATCATGATGTAGCCGGTATACAGGCTGCCGACGCTGGCAGGCTCGGCGGCCAGCAGCGGCCATTCTGATTTCGGCGTGGTCAGGATCGCCTTGACGCGATCAGTGAGCTTGGCAAGGTTCATCGTCTGCTCCTGGAACGAGAAGGACGGCCAGTGGCCGCAAGCGGTTGTCGGTTCCGATGCGCCTGGCGGGCGCTGGCTGCAGCTGTGTTTGCCCCTGTGGATCATCGGCAGGCCGGCGCAGCCTGCTACCATTTGAGACTACAGTCCAGTAGGAAGTGTGGCCATGTCCCGCCCTGTTGTCACCAGCGAACCATTGCAGCCGGCAAATACCGAGAAGCGCTACCAGGTGACGCGTGCCGACTTGCCCTTGTCCTGCCCGATGCCCGGCATGAAAGTGTGGAATTCACATCCCAAGGTGTACTTGTCGATTGTCGAGGATGGCGGAGAATCCACCTGTGCCTACTGCGGAGCGCATTACATCCTGCGTGACTGAAGCCGGTCTGGGATTTGGGTGGCTTGGAGGCATTGTTCTTGCTTGACCGCGACAGGAACTGTATTCGACAACGCGCCCATGTCCAGCACCAATCCGTTTGAAAAGCCACTGACTGTCGTCCAACTCATCCCGGCGCTCCATTCTGGCGGCGCCGAGCGGACGACGCTGGAAGTGGCACAGGCGCTGGTGCAAGGCGGCCACCGCTCGGTGGTGATCTCGGCGGGTGGACGCATGACCGCGCAATTGACCGCCGCTGGCAGCGAACACATCACGCTGGACCTGCGCAGCAAGACGCTGGGCGCATTGACCCGGATTGGCAGCTTGCGCCGCATATTGCGCGAGATACGTCCGGACATCGTGCACGCCCGGTCGCGCCTGCCGGCATGGCTGGGCTGGTGGGCGCTCAAGGGCGTGCATCCGCGTCCCGGTTTCGTTACCACGGTGCACGGGCTCAATTCGCCCGGCCGGTACAGCAGCATCATGGTGCGCGGCGACCGCGTGATCGTGGTTTCGCAAACCGTTCGCGACTATGTGCTCAGTCATTATCGCGGATTGGAGCCATCGCGGGTGCGGGTCATTCCGCGCGGCATCGACCCGGCCATGTTCCCGTATGGCTATCGTGCCGACGAAGCGTGGAAGAAGGCCTTCTTCGCCGAGTACCCGGAACTTGCCGGCGCGCCGCTGCTCACCCTGGCTGCGCGTGGCAGCCGGCTCAAGGGCCATCGCGACGCCATCGAGCTGCTCGCCGACCTGAAGCGGCGCGGCATCGAGGTGCGCATGTTGCTGCTGGGCGTGGTGGAGCCGGGCCGCGAGGCCTACGTGGCGGAGTTGCGCGAGCTGGCGCGTTCGCGCGGGGTGACTTCACAACTGGTGCTGGCACCGCCACGCGACGACATCTGCGATGTCTATGCGGTATCCGCCATCGTCCTGCAGTTGTCGACCCAGCCCGAATCGTTCGGCCGCACCGTGGTGGAGGCGCTCTCGCTGTGCCGGCCGGTGCTTGGCTATGCCCACGGTGGCGTGGGCGAGCTGCTTGCCGAGCTGTATCCGGCCGGTCGGGTACCGCTGGGCGACCATGAGCGGCTGGTCGAGCGGGCCGCCGAGTTGTTGCGCGTGGCGCCTTCCATCGCCCCGCTGGAAAACTACCGCCTGGGAGACATGCAGCGCGCCACGCTGGCGCTGTATGCCGAGTTGGCTGCAGGCTGAGCAGCCGGCTCGACCGCGGGTGCGGCGCGGCGAAGTAGTCGCCGCGGGTTGCCTACAATGCGGATTTGTCCCGGAGTCGATTGGTCCATGACTGCTGCTGGCGACCTCATCCAGACCGGCGCGCGTTGCCGCTGGTGGCCGTTCGCGCTGGTGATCGTATTGCTCCCGTTTGGACGCAGCGCGGAGTTGGGTACCTTGCTGTGCCTGGTCGGCTTCCTGTGGCTCGGCGTTGGGAATCTCCCTGCGCTGCTCGCCAATCGGGGTGCGCGCCTGCTCGCTGTACTGCTTGCCGCGTACATCGGCGCGGCCTTGCTCTCGGCGCCCGATGCGATTGTCCCGGCCAAGAGCTGGGAAACGGTGGCCGGCCTGTTGCGCTATGTGCCCTTGGGCTTGTTTGCCTGCCTGGTGATCCGGAGGGCAACCGGATTGCGCGCGCTGTACATGGCGGTCGCCGTACTGGTGGCGTTGTGGGCGCTGGACGCGTGGATGCAGATCCTCACCGGCTGGAGCCTGCGCGGCCACGCCCCGGCCGAGCGCATTTCCGGCATCTTCGGTGCCGACAACCTGAAGCTCGGGCCGACCCTGACGGTGCTCTCGCCGTTTGTGCTGTGGGCGGCGCATCGGCGTTTCGGGCATCCAGGGTGGCTGCTCGTGCTGGCCCTGATGCTGGGCCCCATCCTGCTCTCGGGTTCGCGCGCGGCGTGGCTCATGTATGGCTTGGTCGTCCTTGGCTTTGCCTGGCATGTCGTGGCTTCCCCGCGCCGTTTCGCCTGGTTCTGCGCGGCGGCAGCGACATGCCTGGCGCTGGCCCTGGGACTGGCCTGGCAAACGTCGGGGCGGTTCCAGCAACGTGCGGAGCGCACCCTGCTGGCGTTCCAGGATCGTCCGCAGGCCCTGGATACGGCGCTCAGCGGACGGCTGGACATCTGGCGCGCGGCGACGCGCATGATTGCCGCACATCCGGTCAATGGCGTCGGAGTACGCGGTTTCCGATATGCCTACCCGCACTACGTGCCGGCCAATGACCATTTCCTCGTCGCCGAGCCTTGCGGCATCGGCGAGGGCGCCTGCCATGCGCACCAGTTGTTGCTGGAGATCCTGAGCGAGACTGGAGGCGTCGGCTTGCTGCTGTGGCTGGCGGCGGGCGTCTTTGCCTGGCGCCGCTGGCGCGCCGTCGGTGCGGCAGCCCGCGCACGTGCATTTCCGGCGAGCCTGGCGCTGGCGGTGATGCTGTTTCCCCTGAATACCCACCTGGCCTTCTATTCGGCGTGGTGGGGCCTGCTGTTTGCCTGGCTCCTGGCACTGTGGTGTGCGGCGTTGTTCGTCGAGCCGACCGGCTTGCCGCCGACGGAGCCGCAGCATGCAGCGTGAGCCGCTCTCGGTGGTGGTCACCACCTGCAACAACGCCGACACCCTGGACGCCTGCCTGCGCGGCGTATCTTGGGCGGAAGAAATCGTGGTACTCGACTCTGGCTCGACCGACGCCACCCTCGCCATTGCCGCGCATTACGGGGCGTGCATCAGCCAACAGCCATTTGCCGGCTACAGCGCGCAGAAGCAGGCGGCGATCGACCTGGCCAGCCACGATTGGGTGCTGCTGCTCGATTCGGACGAAGCCGTGCCGGAGGATGCGGCCCCGGAGCTGCAACGCGCCCTGCTCGAGCCTGCGCATGCCGGCTACGAGCTGTGGCGTCGCGAGTGGCTGTTCTGGCGCTGGCAGGCGGCCGGTACGCGGCTCAATCACTACGTGCGCCTGTTCGACCGCCGCCGCGCACGCATGAGCGGCCACGCGGTGCACGAGGCCGTGGTGGTGGACGGCCCGGTCGGCGTGCTGGGCGTGGTGCTCGACCACTACGGCGAACGCGACATTGCCGGGCGCGTGGCCAAGGCCAACCGCTATTCGACCTTGCAACTGGGCGACGCCGGCAAGCGCAGCCCGGGAAGGCTTGGCTGGCGCATGGTGCTGTATCCCAGCGTGGCGTTCGCGCGCTATTACTTCTGGCGCGGCCACTGGCGCGCCGGCTGGGCCGGCTTCATCGCCGCGCGCGTCCACGCGTTCTACGCCTTCCTGAAATACGCCAAGCTGCACGAGGCGCGGCGGCGCAAGCGGGATTCTCAGTAGGGCGAAGGTTGCCCCGGGGGTCTGGTCTTGAAGCGCTTGTGCACCCACAGGTATTGCTCCGGCGCTTCGCGAACCATGTCCTCGATGCAGGCGTTGACGCGCGTGGTGTCGACCAACACGTCGGCGCTCGGGAAGCCCGCCAACGGCTGGCCCAGGCGCAGGACATAGCCGCCGCCATCCGCCAGGCGGCGATGGAAGAACGGGATCACCGCGGCCCCGGACAGCCGGGCCAGGTGATGGGTCGCGGTGATGGTGGCAGCCGGCACGCCAAAGAACGGCGCAAACACGATGTCCTTGCTGCGCATATCCTGGTCCGGCGCGTACCACAAGGTGCCGCCCGCTTTCAGGTAACGCACCGTGCCGCGGATGTCGGCCTTGTCGAACATGGCATCGGCATAGTGCAGGCGCGCACGCAGCACCGCCCATTCGAATGCCTCCGAGTCCATGCGCCGGTACATCCCGGCGATGCGGATGCGCGACGAGATCAGGCGCGCGCACAGCTCCAGGTGGGAGAAATGCCCGCCCACCAGCAGGACGCCGCGACCTTGCGCGCGCGCCGCCTCGAGGTGCTCCAGGCCTTCAACATGGTTTGGGATACGCGCCAGGTGCCGGTCGCTCGCCATCCAGCCCAGGGAAAACTCCACCAGCATGCGGCCCAGGTCGCGCAGGTTGGCATCCACCAGTTTGGCGCGCCGCTCCGCCGACCAGTCGGGGAAGCACAGTGCGATGTTGGTTTGCGCGATGTGTCGTCGTGGCGACGGCAGGTGCGTGACCAGGGCACCCAGCCATCCGCCCAGGCGCAGTAGCCAGCGGTACGGCAGTTGCCCGATCAGCCACACGACGCCGACGCCGAGCCATCCAGGCCAATGGCGCGGGCTGAGCAGGTGGCGATTGAATCGCGGGCGCGGGGTGCCTGGCATGCCGCGCATTGTACGGGGCACGCCTTTGCCGGTCAGGCTGCGTGCCCTGGCTATACTTCGGCGTCGACGGCAAGGATCAGGCGTGCGCGTTCTCTATACCCTGGCGATGTACCTGGTGACGCCGCTGATGCTGCTGCGCCTGCTGGCCCGTGGGCTGCGCTCGCGCCCCTACCGCCGGCGCTGGCCGGAGCGTTTCGGCTTCTTCGCCCATCCCGACCTGCACGGCAGCCTGTGGGTGCATGCCGTGTCCGTCGGCGAAGTGAATGCCGCGGTGCCGCTGATCCGCGAGCTTGCGCAGGCGTATCCGCATGCACCCGTGGTCGTCACCACGGTGACGCCGACGGGTTCGGCGCGGGTGCACCAGTTGTTTGGCGACAGCGTGTTCCACGTTTACCTGCCGTATGACCTGCCCTTCGCGGTGGATCGCTTCCTGCGCCAAGTACGCCCGCGGCTCGCGCTGATCGTGGAGACCGAGATCTGGCCAAACCTGTATTTTGCCTGCCACGCGCGAGGCATCCCGCTGATGATCGTCAACGCGCGGCTGTCGCGGCGTTCGCTGCGCGGCTACCGGCCGCTGCGTGCGCTGGCGCGTTCGGCGCTGGGTTGCGTCCGGGTGATTGCCGCGCAGTCGCGCAGCGATGCCGCCCGTTACCGGCTGCTTGGTGCCGACCCCCAGCAAATCATCGTCACCGGCAACATGAAATTCGACATGCCGGTACCGGACAATGCGGTGGCTGTTGGGGCGGCCATGCGCGCGCAATGGGGTGGTGAGCGTCCGGTATGGATTGCCGCCAGCACCCATGAGGGCGAGGAACTGGCCGTGCTGGAAGCCCATCGCCAAGTCATGCGCGAATTTCCTGACGCACTGCTGCTGTTGGCGCCACGGCATCCGGAACGCTTCCGGCTGGTCGAGCACCTGACCCGGACGCAGGGTTTCACCTCGGCCACGCGTAGTGCGCAAGGCGCGCCGGCGGCGCAGCACCAGGTGTTCGTCATCGATGCCATGGGCCAGTTGATGCCTTATTTTTCCTGCGCCGACGTGGCTTTCATCGGCGGCAGCCTGGTGCGCATCGGCGGCCACAACGTGCTGGAACCGGCAGCCCTGTCGACACCAGTGCTGGTCGGCCCGTACACCTTCAATTTCCAGGAGATCACGCTGACCCTGATCCAGCACCATGGAGCCGTGCGTGTCGCCGACGCCGCCCAGCTGGCGGCCCAGGTGCAGAGATTGCTGCGTGACCCGCAGCAGCAGCGGAGTATGGGCGCGGCGGCGCACAGCGTGTTCGAACGCGAGCGCGGCGCCGTGCCGCGGGTCATGCATCTGGTTGACTCGTTGCTGCAGGAGTGAGCGCGGGAGGCGGAGCCGTTGGCTGCCGCCACCGCGTCTACGCTTACTCCAGCAAGGCGTTGATGGCCTGCAAGTCGTCGAGGCCGGCCGTACCCGCTGCCTGTTTCAACAGCAGCTTGTTCAGGATGAACTGGTGCCGGGCTTGCGAGTAGCTGCTTTCCGACGAGGTCAGGGTCTGGATGGCCAGCAGCACGTCGGTCAAGGTCTGCGTGCCGACATCGAAGCCCGCGCGCATGGCTTCCACTGCCTTCTCCCCGGACTCCACCGAGGCCTTCGCTGATTGCACCTGGGCGATGCCGGCAATCACCGAGCGATAGAAATTCAGCGTATCGCGCACCACCTGGCGGCGCTCGAGCTCCATGGAGTCGGTGGCAGCATCGCGCTGGTAGATGGATTGGCGCACCCGGGACTGGGTCAGGCCGCCGGAAAAAATCGGCACGTTCAAGGTCAGGCCAATGGTGGTTGCGCCCGGCCGCTCGAAGCCGGAGTTGGCTGCCTGGTACCAGGTGTCGCTCTTGTTGTAGGTGACTTGCGCGGAGATCGTCGGCAGGTGGCCTGAGCGTGCGGCGGTGATGTTGTGCTCGGCAGTCTGGACGTTGTCCTGCTGCGCCAGCAGGTTGGGGTTGTTCGCCAGCGCCTGCTTGACCCAGGCGTCCTGGTCGTTCGGGCTTGGCGGCTCCAGCGGCAAGTCCTCGCGCAGCTTCTTCAACGCCCCGGTCGGCTTGCCGGTGATCTGGGTGAGCGCTTCGCGCGCGTCGTTCAGGACATTCTCGGCGGTGATGGTCTGCGCCTTGGCGGCCTCGTAGAACGCCTTGGCCTGGTACATGTTGGTGATCGCGGACAGGCCGACCTTGTATTGCTGATCTGCCTGCTCGTATTGCCGATGGAACGCATCCTCGTTGGCTTTGGCGAACGCCAGCTCGTCTTCGCTGGTCAGCACGTTGAAATATGCCGTGGCCACGCGCACGAAGAGGTTCTGCTCAGCCGCGCGGAACACCTCATCCTGCGCGTCGGACGCCGAGTGAGCAGCCTTCAGGTTGGCGAACTTGCTGAAGTCGAACACGCTCTGGCTGAGCGTGCCGCTGAGGCTGCGGGTGCGGGTATGGCCGCTGAGGCCGGTCGGTGTCGGCTGCCCCGGATTGTTCTGGTTGACGAGGGCGGTACCGCCGCCGCCGTTGGTCTGGCTCAGGGTCAGGCCGCCGCTGATTTGCGGCAGCAGCAGGGCCCGCGCCTGGCTCACGCCTTCGCCGGTGGCCAGGCGCGTGGCGTCGGCTTGCGCCAGCACTGGGTCGTTGGCGCGGGCTTCGCGATAGGCGCCAAGCAGATCCTCGCCATGACCAGGCATGGCGGTGACGCTGAGCGCCACGGCCAGAACGAGCAGCTTCAAACGCATGGGAGGCCTCGGTGAGCGGGGAACATATAGGGAGTCAAAATACGAATGCCGGCACCGGTTCGGCGTGCCGCAGGTAAGGCAGGTCGGTCTCGAACAGGGTCTGCTCGTGCACGCCCGTCCCAGCCGGGGTGAGCAGGGCTGCCTGTTGCACGGGTGACTGGCCGCGGATCACCAGCAATCGCCCACCGGGCGCGAGCCATTCCAGCCAGCGCTCGGGTAGCTGTGCCACGGCGCCGGTAGCCACGATCGCGTTGTACTTCTGCGTTGGCTCCCAGGCGAGCACCGCGTCAGCGGTGAGCAAATTGGTGTTGGTGATGCCGGCGTCGCGCAGGCGCTGCTGCGCCGCGGCGGTGAAGTCGGCGTGGATATCGAGGCTGGTGACTTGCGCGGCAAGTCCCGCCAGGCAGGCGCTCAGGTAGCCGGAGCCCGTGCCGATCTCGAGCACCTGGTCGGTGGGATGCAGATCCATGGCCTGGAGCACGCGACCCTCGACCACGGGCTTCATCATCACCTCACCGTGGCCGAGCGGCAGGCACAGGTCGGCAAATGCCAGTTGCCGATGTGCCGGCGCCACGAAGTCCTCGCGCCGGATGCGGCCGATGATCTCGAGCACGCGACTGTCCAGCACGTCCCATGGACGGACCTGGTTCTCCACCATGTTCACGCGTGCTTGTTCGAAGTTCATGGCCATGGTGAATGAACCGCTGATCAAAAGGCTGGAAGTGTAGAAGCTCGGCGATCCGCCGACAATGCCGGTACTCTGGCGTCGAGCGCCACCCTGGATGGCTTGCGGCCGAATCCGCGCTTGCGTGATGCACTTGCGAGGACTGGACGCACACGGAACGCGCGCCGGATATATCGTATCCGGCATGGCTCTGGTATATAAGTGTACCGGGCCGTATAATAAAAGCCCGCATCCGCCTTTGGAAGGTAGGACACATGGTCAGCGCTACTCCAGTCAAGTCTCCGGGGCCCGGGCGCCCGAAGGACATGGAGAAGCGTGCGGCCATTCTGGTGGCCGCCAAGGCCTTGTTCATCCGCAACGCCTTTGCCGGTACCAGCATGGATGCCATTGCCGCCGAGGCGGGCGTGTCCAAGCTCACGGTGTACAGCCATTTCGGTGACAAGGACAACCTGTTCCGCGAGGTCATCCGTTCGCGCATCCAGGACTTGCTGCCCGAGGAGATCTACGAGTTCAAATCCGGCCTTGGCATCGACGACACCTTGCGCATGATTGCGCGCGCGCACATGCAGATCGATTGCCGGCCGGAGAACGTCGGGACGTTCCGCGCGATCCTCAGCGATTGTCGTCACGGCAACCCGCGCTATGGCAGGTTGCTGTGGGAAGAAGGTCCGGCCCGCACTCATCGCCTCATGGAACGTCTGTTGGAGCAAGCGGTTGACCAGGGCGTGCTCGATATCCCCGACATCCGCACCGCCAGCGTGCAATTTTTTTCCCTGATCAAGGGCGACTTGCTGTTGCGCCGTCTGTTTGGTTGCGACGAGTGCGCCGAGTCGGCCGCCAGCGACATCGAACTCATGGCCATGCAAGGCGTCGATACCTTCCTGCGCGCGTATCGGCCGCATTGAGCAGCAAGCCGCACGTGGCGTTTGCGGCCGCGGCTTTCACTTGACCTTACCGTTGCCTTGCGTAGGCTGGGAATTGGGCCCGCCCCGGCACCCGTTTCTCGTTCGTTTGCCACACTTAAGGAATGCAATCATGGCCATGAGCAAGTCCAGGACCACGGCTTTCGTCAGCGATATCGACCAGATCCGCAAGCGCGCCCGGCAGAACATCGACGACGGGGCGATGACCGCGGGCTACAGCGCCGATCGCGCCGTGGTGGTCGACATGCTCAACCAGGCCCTGGCCACCGAGCTGGTGTGCGTCCTGCGCTACAAGTACCACTACTACATGGCCTCGGGCATCCATTCGCAGGCGATCAAGGCCGAGTTCCTGGCGCATGCGAACGAAGAGCAAGGCCATGCGGACCTGCTGGCCGAGCGTATTACCCAGTTGGAAGGCAAGCCGAATCTGTCCCCGGTCGGGCTGCTGGATCGCAGCCACGCGGATTACGTCGAAGGCACGGACATCGTCGACATGATCAAGGAAGACCTCGTGGCCGAGCGCATCGCGATCGACAGCTACCGGGAGATGATCCACTACGTCGGCACTGATGACCCGACGACCCGGCGGGTGCTGGAAGGCATCCTGGCGATGGAGGAAGAACACGCCGAGGACATGAACACCTTGCTCGAGCAATTGGGCAAGAAGGGCGAACCGGCGCCGCCTGCGCCCCGCAAGGCGAATCCCGCTAAGCGCCGCTGAGGATCTGTCCGCGGCGCCGCGGCGCCCGCTCACGCGGCGTGGTTGGCCTGGTCGTCCTGGTAACGCGAGATACCGGCAAGGATCTCGGCCCGGGCCTCGTCGGCGCCGACCCAGCGCTCGATTTTCACCCACTTGTTGCTTTCCAGATCCTTGTAGTGCTCGAAGAAATGGCCGATGCGCTGCAGCCAGTGCGCGGATACGCCGCCGATGTCATGGATGTGGGCATAGCCAGGAAACACGCGGGCCACGGGAATCACCAGTAATTTCTCGTCGCTGCCGGCTTCGTCGGACATGTGCAACATGCCGACCGGGTGGCAGCGGATGACCGCCCCGGGCATCAGCGGCAGCGGCAGCACCACCAGTGCGTCCAGCGGGTCGCCGTCGCCACCCAGGGTGCCCGGCACGTAGCCGTAGTTGCACGGATAGCGCATTGGCGTAGAGAGGATACGGTCAACGAAGATCGCACCGCTGCGCTTTTCGACTTCGTATTTGACTGGCTCGGCGTCCTTTGGGATCTCGATGACCACATTGATTTCATCCGGCACGTTCTGGCCGGCGGATACGAGGTGCAAACTCATGACTGTCCTGGAAAGCAGGGGGTAATGGGCCGCGAAGCATACGCGGAAACCACGTGGCCTGTCGCGGCGCGGGGCCGTTCAGCGGTGATGGTTACGGCAACGCCTGGGGGCTGCCGCCAGCTCCACCGCGGGCGGAGCGGGGAACGCGGGGCCGGCCCCAATAACGAAGTGCCGCGCAGGAAGCTGCGCGGCACGGCGAAATTGACCATGGATTCCCCTGCGGAGAATCCATCCCTGGGCAGACTTACAGCAGCGGGATCACCAGCAAGGCGACGATGTTGATGATCTTGATCAACGGGTTCACCGCTGGACCGGCGGTGTCCTTGTACGGATCGCCGACCGTGTCACCGGTGACCGCGGCCTTGTGGGCCTCGGATCCCTTGCCGCCGTGGTGGCCGTCCTCGATGTACTTCTTCGCGTTGTCCCAGGCACCGCCGCCGGTGGTCATGGAAATGGCGACGAACAAGCCGGTCACGATGGTGCCAATCAACACACCGCCCAGAGCCTTCGGGCCGAGCAACAGGCCGACCAGGAT
>DATNBK010000176.1:0-2598 GCA_035571995.1 Rhodanobacter sp. | reverse complement strand
CGCCACGTTTTTCGGCGGATCGAAACGCCGGCCGAGCCGGATGCGGTAGCTCACCGGCATCGGCGTGCGGCGGAACAGGGCGGATTCCTTGCCCAGGAATGCGGCATCGGTGGTTTCGATGAACACGGTCTGCACCGGGGCGCGCGCGTATTTGGCGATCAGCCCGGCCGTGCCCTGCAGTCGATTTACGGGCGCGCGCGTGGTGCGCGTGCCTTCGGGGAACAGCAGCAGATGGCTGCCGCCGCGCACCTCGGTGACGGCCCGGCGCACCATGGCGTGCAGCGAGTCGTTGCGGATATAGCGGGCCAGCCGTGCACCCGCGCCGAACAGGATGTTGCGCATGAGCCCGGCCTTCATGACGCAGGCCACGTGCGGCACGCGCGAGATGACCATCACCGCGTCGAGCAGGGAAGGATGGTTGGGCGCGATGATGCAGGCCGGCTGATCCCGCAGCGCATCCAGCGCCCGCAGGTCGAAACGGCAGGCGCCGATCCATGTCAGCAGCTGCAGGTACACACGAAAGGTGAGGCTGGCGCCGTGCCGGCCCAGCCGCTGCCTTTGCGAGGGCGGCAACAGGTAGCGCAACGGTAGCGCCAGTAGCGACCAGGCCAGGCCCAGCACCGCCAGCAAGCCCAGGCCCAGGCGCAGCCGCACGGCATCGCGCAGTGCAGGCAAACGGACCCGCGGCATCAGCGTGTTCCCGGCCGCGCCACGGCTTCAACTGCCTGGGGGGCACGGATGTTGGCGCGGCGCTGGCGCAGTGCCTGCCAGTTGCGCCGGGGGTGGAGCATGCACGCGGCGTAGTAGATGCCCTTGAGCACGAACAGTGAGGTCCAGATGGGTGTTGTTCCGAAGATGTCGCCCGCCAGCATCGACAGCAGCGCCTCCCGCACGCGCAGCACGTTGCGCGGACCCATGAACAGGTCGCGCATGGTCGGTGTGGTGATCCGGTAGATGAACCAGGAAAACGCCCGCGGGCCGTGGCGAACCTGCCGGTCGAAGCGCTTGAGTGCGGTGCGCGCGCGCTGCGGCTCGCGCAGGCACGTGTCGACCGCGTCGGCGGCGCAAAAGCCGCCCTGCATGGCCAGCATCACGCCGGACGAAAAGACCGGGTCGATGAAGGAGAACGCGTCGCCCAGCAGCAGGTAGTTCGCACCATGGGTCTGGTCGCAGGCGTAGGAAAAATTCCCGGTGGCCTCGACCGGCGTGATCCGCGCCGCATCATGCAGGCGCGCGCCCAACGCCGGGCACAGTGCGATCGTGTCGTGAAAGAAATCCTCAAGCGGCTTGCTGCGGGTTTTCAGGTAGTGCGGCCAGACCACGGCGCCCACGCTGGTGGCGCCGTCGGCCAGCGGAATGAACCAAAACCAGCCGTGCTCGAACCAGAACACCGTGATGTTGCCGGCAGCCCTGCCCGGATGGCGCCGCGCCCCGCTGAAGTGGGCATACAGCGCCGAGCTGTTGTGCCGCGGGTTGCGGCGCCGGGTGCCGAATTTTTTCCCCAGGAAGGTGTCACGCCCCGAGGCGTCGAGCACGAACCGGGCGCGCCAGGTGTCGCTACGGCCGTCGTCGTGGCGGGCCTCGATGGTGGCACCCCGATGGTCCGGGTCGAAGGCGACGTGGGTGGCACGGCAGCCCTCGATCACTTCGGCGCCCTGGCGCGCCGTATTGCGGATCAGAATCTCGTCGAACCCGGATCGGCGCACCTCGTACGACTGCGGCATGGATTTGTTCCAGGCATCGGCAAACTCGAAGGTTTGCGAGCGCTGGGCATGCCAGGGCGAGACAAATTCGGCGCCCCATTTCTCCATCGCCATCGCGCGCACGGCATCGGCTACCCCCAGCTTGTCCAGCAAGGGCAAATTGGCCGGCAGCAGCGACTCGCCAATGTGAAACCGCGGGTGGCGAGCCTTTTCCAGCAAGGTTATCCTGTGACCCCGCTGCGCCAGCAGGGCGCCGGCGGTGGAGCCCGCCGGGCCGCCGCCGATGATCAGGACATCGCATTCGCGCATCGCGTGCGTGGACGCGGCGGCGCCTGCATGGGAGGAATCTTGCTCGGCCATCGGGCTCCTGTGGAGTGGGTGCGGTACGCATGCCGTGCCGGCAACACAACGCATTGGCTTCCCGCGGCGGCACGCGAACCGAAGCAATTTTACTGTGCCGACGTCACCAAACCGTATCAGACTGTCTCCGGCCCATCTTGTGAATCAAATCACGCTGCAACCCTTTTCCATCAAGCGCAAGTAGCTACCAGTTCAGGAGTAACTGGTGCCGTCAGTGCGCGCTGTACCCGGGCCAGCCTGGCGTCGTCCGGGTGCCGCTGCACGCTGAAGCCCTGGGCCTGCGCCAGGGCCAGCATGGGTGCGTTGCCGTGCAGCACGTCGCCATGGAGCTGCGTCACGCCTTGCGCGCGCGCCGCGGCGACCAGCAGGCACAAAAGGCGCCGGCCAATACCCAGGCCGTGCCAGGCGTCGCCCACCGCGATGCCGAACTCGGCCACCTCGGGGGCACCGCCGACGCGCACGAAGCGCGCGTCGCCCACCTGTGTCTGGGAACCCGCGCCGAATGATTCGGCCACCAGCGCGAAGTGGTCGTGGT
>DATNBK010000175.1:0-17200 GCA_035571995.1 Rhodanobacter sp. | reverse complement strand
CTGCGCGCCACGCGCGAGCGCACGAAATTCGAGGTGGACGCGCCCGCCCACCACATGGACGAGGCCTTCCGCATCCACCTCAGCAATGCCGGCGACACCGCCCGCGTGGTCACGGTGCGCGACTACCCGCAACGCTGGCGGCAGTGGACCCTGACCTCGTCCAGCAGCAAGCCTTCCGCGCAAAACCCGTACCTGCTGGAGTTCCGCGTCAACGTACCGGCCAACGGCGAGGCGACGCTCGACTACGCCGTGCGCTACCAGTGGACGGCGGCGGAACAACCACGCTGACATCGATCAGGAGCAAGCGATGCTGAACATCATCGAACACGGCCCGGTGCGCGAGATCAACATGGCGCGGCCACCGGTCAACGCCTTGAGCCTGGAGTTGCTGCAGGCGCTGCGTGGCGCGGTCGAGTCCGGCGTGCACGATGGCGTGCGCGGCATTGTCCTGTCCGGCGCGTCCGGCATCTACTCCGCCGGCGTCGATATCCCGACCTTGCTGGGCAAGGACCGGCGCGGCGTGCGCGAGTACTGGGGTGAGCTCTTTGCCCTGTGCGCCACGCTGGCGCGTGCGCCCATCCCGCTGGCAGCCGCCGTCACCGGCCATGCCCCGGCGGGTGGCGCCGTGCTCGCCCTGTTCTGCGATTACCGGGTGATGGCCGAAGGCGCGTTCAAGATCGGCTTGAACGAGGTGCAGGTCGGGCTGCTGGTGCCCGAATGCATCCAGCTTGCCTTGCGCCGCGTGATTGGACGGCATCGCGCGGAACGCCTGCTGGTGGCGGGCACCATGCTCGAAGCCGATGCGGCGCTGACCTGTGGTTTCGTTGACGAGCTGGTCCCCGTCGAGCAGGTGGTTGCGCGCACGACACAATGGCTGGAGGCTTTGCTGGCCCTGCCCGCGGCCGCCATGCTGGCCACGCGCGAACTGGCGCGCGCCGATCTGGCCGACGCCTACGCCGACCTCGACGCACTGCCGCTGGATGCCTTCACCGACGCGTTCTTCCTGCCACAGACCCAAGCGACGCTGCAGCAATGGATGGCCGCAAGGTCCAAGCCCAAGCACTGAACGCCCGCGGCGCCACCGCGCCGGCCACGCGCCATCGCACCTGGCTTTACTCGCCGCCGGTGGCGACCGGGCGGGCCGGATCGCTGATCCAGCCGCTCCAGGACGGCGCGTACAGTCGCGACCCGGTCAATCCGGCATATTCCATGGCCAGCAGGTTGTGGCAGGCGGTGACGCCCGAGCCACACATGTGCACGACCTCGCCCGGAGCCGTGGTGCCGAGTGCCGCGGTAAATTCTTCCCGCAACTGCGGCGCGCTCTTGAAATGGCCGTTGCCCGCGAGGTTCTGGTCATACGGACGGTTCCGCGCGCCAGGCACGTGGCCGCCGACCCGATCCAGCGGTTCGACATCGCCGCGAAAGCGCGGCGTGGCCCGCGCGTCCAGCAGCAACTCCTGCCGGTCACGCAGGTGGGCGTGGTCGATGACCACCTGGCTGGCGTCGTAGCGCAGTGACACCGTGGTGGAAGCACGCGGCTTCGCCTCGCCGCCCTCGACCGGGTAGCCGGCTTCCAGCCACGCCGCATAGCCGCCGTCCAGCACGGCGGAAGGAACGCCGGCCAGGCGCAACAGCCACCACAGGCGCGACGCGGCCATTGCCGAGCTGCCGCCGTCGTACGCCACGACCTGCAGGCCGCGATGCCAGCCCCACGCCGACAACAGCCGGCTGAAGGCAGCCTCCAGCGGCAGCGGATGGCGGCCTAATCCTTCTTTCTGGCGGGACAGGTCGGACAAATCGTGGTCCAGGCTGGCATACACCGCCCCAGGCACATGGCCGTGGAGGAAATCGTCATGCCCCTTGGCGGGGTCGCCGAGGTCGAAACGGCAGTCGACGATCAGGACCTGGTCCGCTGGCAAGGCGTGCAGGGTCGCGGCATCCATCAAGGTCGTATGCAGGGTCATGGGTTCTTCATCCTGTGCAACAGGTTGTCGACGATCGCAGCGGTGGCACCCCAGATGCGGTGCCCGCTGTGCACGAACTCCACCATGGGGTGCGGGCGTCCGCGGAATTCCATGGTATAGCAGTGCCGGTGGCGTGGATCGAGGAAATACGCCAGCGGCACCTCGAACACCTCGGCCACCTCGTCCGGCGAAGGCACCAGTTGTGCGTGGGGCGCGATATGCGCCACCACCGGCGTGACGCAGAAACCGCTGGTGGTTTCCAGGCAATCGAGATAGCCGAGCGGCGTCACCAGCGCGGGTGCCAGGCCTATCTCCTCCTCGCTCTCGCGCAAGGCAGTCAGCAAGGCGCTGCCACCATCGGCAGGCTCGCTGCCGCCACCGGGGAACGCGACCTGGCCGGCGTGCAACAGCAAATGATCACGGCGCACGGTGAACACCAGCCGCGCCTGCGCGTCGTTGCGAATACCGAGCAGCACGGCAGCCGGGCGCCGGCTGGTGTCCTCGATGAGGCCCGACAGCGCCTGGTGGTTCCAGCCTGGTGGCGAGGGCGGATCCGACAAGGGCCGCAAGGCATCGAGCAAGGCATCCATCAGCGGGGCTTGCGCGCAGGCAGCACATCGCGCATGAAACGGATGCGCTCGCTGTCGGGAAGATCCCGCCAGGTGGCAATTTCCCCCAGGCTGCGCCTGCAGCCTACGCACAGGCCACGGTCATCCAGCCGGCATATGCCAACGCAGGGGGTCAACGCGGGGGTCAACGCGGGGGTCGTCGCATCGCCCGTTGTCGTCGGCGGCTTCATGACCCGCGAACTGCCGGTATCCATCGCGCGATCAAATCGATGGGCCGGTTGCGGGCAGCCACCACGCGCGGGCCATCGTGCCCGGTGGAGTGGCAGCCCGTGTTATTTGTCGCCCTGGTTGATGGCCAGCAATTCAATTTCGAACACGAGAGCTTCATTGGGTCCAATCCGTGGCAGCGCACCTTCCTCACCATAGGCAAGTTGCGGAGGAATCACCACCTTCCAGCGATCACCGACGCGCATGCGCGGAATCACGTCCTGCCAGCCGGGGATGACCTTGTCGACCGTGAAACTGACCGGCGCACCATGCGCCCAGGTACTGTCGAACTCGGTGCCGTCGATCAGCATACCGCGATAATTCACCGTGACCCGGCTGTTGACCGCCGGCTTCACCGTGCCGGAGCCCTTCTTCAGCACCGAGTACTCGATACCGGACGGCAGGCGCACGACGCCGGGGCGCTTGGCGTTCGCTTCAAGGTACTCGCGGCTCTTCTGTGCGTTCTGCGCGGCAATCTCGCGGAACTCGGTCAACGCCTCGGTATGCATGTGCTGCTGCAGCAGGTGCAACTGCCAGTGCATGTCGCGCATGGACACGCTGGGCCGGCGCTGCGCGTAGGCATCGTCAATGGCCTTGCGCAGTATCACCATGTCCACCTTGGGCCTGCCGGCGGCAAACCGGCTGCCGATCTGATAGCCGAGCGCGTAAGAGAGTTGCGCCGTATCGATGTCGGCCGAACTTGCCGGTGCCGGCGCGTTGCCTCGCGTGGGCGCCAAGCCCTGCGCCATCGCAGCCGCGCCAACCAGCGGCTGCAAAACCAGCAACGTCAGCAGCAAGCCAACTGCCTTGGGCATGCATCCCTCCATTCGACCGACCGGCGTCGCGACATGCCCCGCAGCCCGCGGGAACCATGCCATGCCGACAGACCAGTATCGCTCCATCTGGGAACCCCGGTGGGCACAAAGGTTCCCGCTGTTAACATGGTGACCTGGCACGCAGGAGCATCCCATGGCGTATCGCAACCTGGAAATCAGCCACCGCGACGGCATCCGCAGCATCACGGTCAACCGTCCCGACAAGCTCAACGCATTGAACCGCGACACCTTGAACGAGCTGGGCATCGCGTTTGCCCAGGCCGCGGCCGACGACGACGTGCGCGTGGTGGTGCTTGGCGGCGCCGGCGACAAGGCCTTCGTGGCTGGCGCCGATATTGCCGAGATGCATGATTACACGCCACGGCAGGCCCAGGACTTTTCCCGCCGCGGGCAACAACTGATGAGCGCGATCGAACGGTTGCGCAAGCCGGTGATCGCGCGCATCCAGGGTTTTGCCCTCGGCGGCGGCATGGAGTTGGCGATGGCCTGCCACCTGCGCATCGCCAGCGACAAGGCACGCTTCGGCCAGCCGGAAATCAAGCTCGGCCTGATTCCCGGCTTCGGCGGCACCCAGCGCCTGTTGCGCCTCGCCGGTCGCGCCGCCGCCCTCGAACTGTGCCTGACCGGCGCGCCCATCGATGCGCAGCGCGCCTACGCGCTCGGCATCGTCACCCAGGTCGTCGCCGCCGAGCAGCTCGATGCGGCCGTCGCGAAGCTTGCCCAACAGCTTGCCGACAGCGCGCCCTTGGCAGCGGCCGGCATCCTCGACGCAGTGCTCGAGGGCGGCGAGACCGCGCTCGACCAAGGCCTCGCGTTCGAGACCCAGGGCTTCGCCCTGGCGTTCGCCAGCGAGGACATGCGCGAGGGCACCTCGGCCTTCCTGGAAAAGCGCCAGCCGCGTTTCAGCGGCCACTAGACGCGCCGCATACCGCAGTCAACGGGCACGGCACGTCCGGTCGCGCCGTGCCGCCGGCCTTCCGCCGCCTGAACGGGCCGCCCGGGGCGGTCAACTGCGCCAGATGCCGCTCGTTGAGCTGATGGAGGCAACCGTATGCCGACTGGCGCAAAACGCGAACGATCACCCAATCAGCCGGCGTACAGCCATGTTGGCCGATAGCTATTGCCGTCCGCGAACCCCAACGAGGAATACTTATGAGCGCCAGAAAGCCCCTCACCACGCTTGCGCTGTGTGCGGCACTGGCCACGCCTCTGGCCCTGCTCCCGCTGCCGGCGGCGCAAGCCCAGGTCAGCATCGGCGTCGGCATCAGCGTCGGTTTCGCGCCGCCGCCGTTGCCTGTCTACGTGCAGCCCGCCCTGCCCGCGCCCGGTTACATCTGGACCCCAGGCTACTGGGCCTATGACGGCGACGGCTACTACTGGGTGCCGGGAGCGTGGGTGCTGCCGCCCGCAATCGGCATGTTGTGGACGCCCGGCTATTGGGCTTACTACGACAGCTACTATCGCTGGCACCCCGGTTACTGGGGCCCGCGCGTCGGCTTCTACGGCGGGGTGGATTACGGCTATGGCTACGGCGGCATCGGCTTCGTCGGCGGCCGCTGGGACAACGGCCGGTTTGCCTACAATCGGGCGGTGGTGAACTTTGGCCGCACCCATGTCACGAATGTCTACAACAACACGGTGATCGTGCGCCAGAACACCATCGTCAACCGCACGCGCGTGAGCTACAACGGCGGCCCCCATGGCATCCGCCGCCAAGCCACGGGCCGGGAAATACAGCTGGCCAATGAACACCGCCTGCCGCCAACCAGGAACCAGGACGCAATGCGTCGCGACGCCAGCATGGATCGCGGCCAACGGGCGACGGTCAATCGTGGGCGCCCGGAAGTTGCGGCGGCGACTGACCGGGCGACTTACCAGAGACGCGTGCAGACACGCGACAACGCGCCCCCGATCCACCAGGCCGAGCGTACTAGACCGGAACAGGGTTATCGTGACTCCACCAGCCAGCGCCCGACCGGCCTCGTCGAAGGTAGACCGGAGCAGCGCTACCGCGGGTCCCCCAGCCAGCGTCCGACCAGCCCCACCGACGATGGACCGGGGCGGAACTATCGGTCGCCCATGGGCGACCGCCCGGCCAACGTCGAGCGGCCAATGCGTACCGGGCGCACGCGCAGTGACGCGCGGACGGGTGCACCGCAATACCAACAGCAACGCAGCTATGGCAACCCGCGCGACCGGTCGAACGCCAACCCGCGCCCGGCTGGCCCGCGATCGAACGCCAATCCGCGCTCGGGAGGGCCCCAGGGTAACGACCGCGGGCACCGGCGGAGCCGGAACGACGGCCAGCCGAGTGGTGGCTAGGAGTAGATGAGGCGCCCTGCGCTGCTCAATGCGGACCGCCGCGGTACTTCTTCTCCCCGGCGGTCACGCGCAGGTCGAGACGGTTCTCCGGCGGCGCCAGCGGACAGGTGGCAAACGCGGTGAACGCGCACGGCGGGTTGTAGGCGCGGTTGAAATCAATCACCACCTTGCTGTCCTTTGGCGGATCGATGTACACGAAGCGTGCCGCGCCATAGGTTTCCTTGCCGCTGGTGCGATCGGCAAACACCACGAAGTACTGCTTGTCGCCCGGCACCTCGATCACCGGCAGGATCTCGAAGCTCTTGCCGTCGCGGCTGAAACGCAGCTTGCCGGGCACGGGGAACTTGTCCGTGGTGCCGATCACGGTACCCATTTCCAGGGTCTCGCCCGGCGTGGCGGGAATCCAGTCGGCCTCGATCCGCCAGCCCGGGTCGATCGGGAAATAATCGATGCCGAGAAAGCCCGTGCGGCTCGGTGCGTTCGTGTCGCGGACGCGCAGCGCGTTGCGCGCGCCGCGGTGGATGACGATGAAGCTGGTGGTGCCGAAGCTGACCAGGGTCGGCTTGCCGGCGCCGGCATGCGCATCGTCGACCAAGGTGGTGTCGAGCTGCTTCTTGCCGTCCACGAGTGCATCCGTCCCTGCTTCAAGCCTGAGCCGCAGCGTTCCGTCCTTGTCCAGAGTGACCGCGCCGAGCCGCGTCGGCGCGCCCGGCAGCACGATGTCGCTGTCCGGCGCGCTGCCCAGGGTGTTCACGCCAGGGCGCAACCAGGCCAGGTCGACCAGGCTCAGCCAGCCATCAGGCGCGGTGAGTTCCGCGACGCGCGTGGCGCGCCAGTGCTCGATGGATTGCGTATAGGCATCGGTTGGGACATTGGCAGCAGACACGGTCGTCATCCCCCACACAGTGAGCGCCAGGAGCCATCCCGCACGCATTGATTGCTTTGCCATCGTTTCACCTCGATACCGGGTCAGCGCCCCCGCAGGAACAGCTTGTCCAGCTCGCCCATGTCGAGCTGCACCCAGGTTGGCCGTCCATGATTGCACTGGTTGGACCGCTCGGTGGCTTCCATCTCGCGCAGCAGGGCATTCATTTCCTGCAGGGTCAAACGCCGGCCTGCACGGACCGAACCGTGGCAGGCCATGGTGGCGAGCAATTCGTTCTGCATTTCCTGCAGTCGGCGCGAATTGCCGTGCCGGGCCAGCTCGGCCAGCACGTCGCGGCACAACTGGCTGACGTCGGCCTGCTCGAGCAGGGCCGGCACGCGGCGCACGAGCACCGTTTCCGGACCGCCGCGCGACAACTCCAGGCCCCATGCCGCCAACGCGTCGGCAAATTCCTCGGCGGCGGCCGCCTCGCGCGCGCTCACCGCCACCGACACCGGCACCAGCAGCAGTTGCGAACGCAACGTGTTGTCGGCGTGCCCCGCTTTCATGCGCTCGTAGGTGATGCGCTCGTGCGCGGCATGCATGTCCACCAGCACCAGGCCGCGCGCGTTTTCCGCCAGCACGAACACGCCCTTGACCTGGGCAAGCGCAAAGCCCAGCGGCGGAATCTCGGCCTGGTCCGTCGTTGCGGCCTCAGGCAGGTGCGCGGCCGCGGCCACCGGACCAAGCAAGGCGGCGTAGTCGGCCAGGGGCGCGTCGCGCACGCCGAAACCGAGTCCACCCTGGGCAAAGCGCGCGAACGCCGGCGCGCTGGCTGGCCGCGGACCGGCGCCAGTCGATGCCGTGGCCGGGTCTTGCTGCGGCCAAGCCGGCGGCGCAGTCGACAGCAGCGGACGGCCGGCACTCGTCTGCGCCAGCACCTCGTGCAAGGTACGAAACAGGAAGTCATGCACCAGGCGCTGTTCGCGGAAACGCACCTCGTGCTTGGCCGGATGCACGTTGACATCGACCAGTGCCGGGTCCAGCTGCAGGTACAGCACGAACACCGGCTGCCGGCCGTTGAAGAGCACGTCGGCATACGCCTGGCGTACGGCGTGGGCGACGGTGCGATCGCGCACCAGCCGTCCGTTGACGTAGAAATATTGCGCATCCGCCTGCGCACGGGACGCGGTCGGCAAGCCGACCCAGCCGGACAGTTGCAGGCCGGCGGCGGCATGCTCGATGCGCAGGCTCTGCGCCGGGAAGTCCTCGCCCAATACCCCGGCCACGCGCCGCAGCGCGGCCTGTTCGCTGGCCGCGGTTTTCCAGGTACGCACCGGCTTGCCGTTGTGGCTTAGGCGGAACTCCACGCCGTCGCGGGCCAGCGCCAGCGACTTCACCAGGTCGTCGATGTGGGCAAACTCGGTGCGCTCGGCGCGCAGGAACTTGCGCCGCGCCGGCACGTTGTAGAAGAGATCCCGCACCTCGACGCTGGTGCCCGGCGGATGCTGGGCCGGGCCGGCAGCGCGTACCTGGCCACCATCCACCTCGAGCCGGAAGGCGGCTTCGGCGCCGCGCAGGCGCGAGGTCATGGCAAACCGCGACACCGAGGCCACCGAAGCCAGGGCTTCGCCACGAAACCCCATGCTGGCGACGTGCTCGAGGTCGTCGAAGCTGCCGATCTTGCTGGTGGCGTGCGAGGCCACGGCGAGCGCCAGCTCGTCGCCGGCGATGCCGCCACCGTCGTCGCGCACGCGGATCAGGCGGCTGCCGCCCAGCTCGATCTCCACCTCGATATGCGTGGCGCCGGCGTCCAGGCTGTTTTCCACCAGCTCCTTGACCACGGACGAGGGCCGCTCGATCACCTCGCCGGCGGCGATCTGGTTGATCAGGTCAGGGGGCAGGACACGGATGCTTGGCACCCGCCAAGCTTAAGCGAATCGCCTGCCCCATGGCGAACTGTTGGACGGGGGCTCGCCTAGGACGCGGGAATGGTAAGCACGGTGCCGGCACGCAGCACGTCGCCACGCAGCTGGTTGGCGCTGCGCAGCGTACCCACGCTGACGCCGTACTGGCGGGCAATGCTGCCCAGGCTCTCGCCCCGCCCGACGCGATGGCGCTCAGGCACCAAGTTCGCAGCCGGGTGCGCCGTGGCGTTGCCACCGGCAGGCGACGTGGTACGGGCCACCCGTGCACCGTCGGCCGCTGCCGCCTGGGCCGCGAACCAGGTACCGGGCGGCGGGGTCGCCTCGAAGTAGTCTTTGACGCCCCCCATCACCGCGGCAGCCAAGGCCTGCTGGTGCTTCGGGTCGCGCAGCTTGCGCTCTTCCAGCGGATTGCTGATGAACGCGGTCTCGACCAGGATGGACGGCACGTCCGGCGAGCGCAGCACGACGAAATTCGCGCGCTCGACGTAGCCGCGATGCGTCGGCCCGAGCTGGGCCAGCGCCTTCAGCACCTTGGCCGCCACGGCGTCGCTGGCCTGCATGGCGTAGCCCTGCTGCAGGTCGAGCAGGACCTTGGCCAGGCTGTCGTCCTTGTCGTCCAGGGACACGCCGCCGATCAGGTCCGCGCGGTTCTGTCCATCGGCCAGCCAGCGCGCGGCGGCGTTGGTCTTGCCGCGCGGCGACAGCACCCACACCGACGAGCCCTTGGCGTCGCTGCTGGTGAAGGAGTCGGCGTGGATCGAGACGAAGAGGTCGGCGCTGTCGTCGCGCGCGATTTCATAGCGGCGCTTGAGTGGGATGAAGTAGTCACCGGTGCGCGTCAGGATCGCCTGCATGCCTGGCTGGCGATTGATCTGCGCCGCCAGGTCGCGGGCCACGGCCAGGGTGATGTTCTTTTCCCGGGCTCCATCCGGGCCAATGGCGCCGGTGTCCTTGCCGCCGTGCCCGGCATCGATCGCGACCACGACCTTGCGCTGCCCACCGAGCATGGCCGCTGCCTGCTGCGAAGCCACCATGTGGCTGCGCGGATGTGCGGGATCGAGGGTATCCGGCGGATCGGCCTTGGCCACGGCCGGCGCCGCGGCCTTGCCGGCGGCATCGGGATACAGGTCGATCACCAGGCGGTAGTCGCCGTCAGGCCCGGTCGGCTTGAGCACGAAACTCTTCACGCTGCTGGAAGGAGCGATTGTCGCGGTCAGTTGCAGGCGCTGCGCGCTGCGGACGCTGGCCATGCCGCGGTACAAGCCCTGCGCCGCCGGCATGGCAAAGCCGTCGACCAGGCGGCTGCTGCCCAAGTCCAGGGTCAACCGGCCGTCGGCCTGGCTGAGTTGGTAATCCATCGGCCCGCTGGCCACCAGCACCAGGCGGGTATGCGAGGCATCCGCCCACACCCGCGCGTCCGTGATCTGCGCCGCATGCGCAAGCACCGGCGAAGCGAATGCAAGAATCGCTGCCAGCACAATCGACATGCCGCTCATGTTCAGGTGGCTCCTCATGCGCGCATTGAAACGCAGCCCTCCGCCAATTGCAAGAATCTTTCCCTTGCATATCCGTGACCTGCGGGTCATTCGTGAGGTCAACTGGAGATGCCGGATCCAGGCCGGGGCGCAGCCAGCGCGCACCATGCGTCGTGTCGCCAGGGGATTACGCTTGGAAAACCGCAACTTAGGCGTCGAGCAGCGAACCTTGCAGTCGGCCCAGGAGGCGGCGACCGCGGGAACTGCGGGCCTGCAGCACGGCCTGGCGACCCTCGCCCGCGTAATCCAGGTACAACGCCAGGTCGGCTGCCGGCAACGCGCCCAGGCCGCGCTCGGCCCACTCCACCAGGATCACCCCTGCCGGATCCTCCAGCTCATCAAGGCCCAGCCATTCCAACTCGCCCGGATCGGCAATGCGGTACAGGTCGAGGTGCCACGCAGGCGTATCAGCCGCGGTGCGGTAGCTTTCAAGCAGGGTATAGGTCGGGCTCTTGATGCGTTCGCCGACCCCGAGCGCGGTGAGCAGGGCCCGCGCAAAACTGGTCTTGCCGGCACCCAACGGCCCGTACAGGTACAGCACCAGCCCGCCCTCCAGGGCCAACGCCAGGCTTTCGCCCAAGGCCGCGGTGGCCGCCTCGTCGGGCAGGGTCCAGGTTTGTTCGGTCGGCTCAGCGTGCATTGGTGTCCTTGTTCCCCGTATCGGCATTGCCCAGGCGGCGCAAGGGCTGCAGCAGGTCCGTGGGCAACATGCCGCGTTCGCCGTCGCGCGCGGCCAGGTCACCGGCGCGCGCATGCAGGCCGACGCCTAGGCAGGCCGCTTCCCACGGCACGCAGCCTTGCGCCAGCAGCGCCGCCACGATGCCGGTGAGCAAATCCCCCATGCCGCCGGCTGCCATCCCGGGATTGCCCCACGGGCAGACCGCCACGCGACCGCTGGTGTCCGCCACCAGGCTACCGGCGCCCTTCAACACCACGACCGCCGCGTAGCGTCGCGCCAGTTCGCGTACTGCTGCATAGCGATCTGCCTCCACGCCGTCGACGTTGCTACCGAGCAGGCGCGCGGCCTCGCCAGGATGCGGCGTCATGACCACCGGCGCCGCGAAACGGCGGGGTGCCGTGGCCAAGAGGTTCAGACCGTCGGCATCGACCACCAGCGGTTTGGCCGTATCGATGGCTACCTGCCACAGCGCCTGGCTCCATTCGCCATGGCCAAGGCCCGGGCCGAGCGCAAGCACGCTGGCGCGTTCGAGCAGTGGCGGCAAGTCGGCGACGCCGGCCACGGCATGGGACATCAGTTCCGGATGCACCAGGTTCAACATGGCCGCGTGCGCCGGCGCGGTGGCCAGGCTGACCAGCCCGGCACCGGCGCGCAAGGCGCCCAGGCCGGCAAGCTGGACCGCGCCGCCCATGCCGACGGCGCCACCGATCACCAGCACGTGGCCGTTGCGGCCCTTGTTCGCATACCGCGGGCGCGGCGGCAGGCAAGCGGCACGCAGGGTGCACGCGTCGGCAGGCGTTGCGCTGAGCAGGGTCCGCGGTACGTCCAGGGTCGCCAGCTCGAGCTCGCCCACGCAATCGACGGCGTGGCCGGTGTGCATGCCGCGCTTGTGCGCAATGAACGTCACGGTGAGGTCGGCGCGGATCGCGACGCCGGGGACACGGCCGGTATCGGCATCGA
The DNA here is from genome assembly GCA_035571995.1 of Rhodanobacter sp. Classification (GTDB taxonomy): domain Bacteria; phylum Pseudomonadota; class Gammaproteobacteria; order Xanthomonadales; family Rhodanobacteraceae; genus Rhodanobacter. The sequence continues at coordinate 5,275 of DATNBK010000175.1, read as the reverse complement.
GGCCCGAGGGGACGTCCAGCGCCAGCACCGGAACGGTACTCGCATTGATGAACTCGACGACCTCCGCCGCCGGTCCCTGCAACGCGCGATCGAGGCCGATACCGTAGAGGGCGTCGACCAGCACGTCGGCCTCGGGTAGGACCTGGCCGGCCTGCCAGGCCGCGATGGCGCCGCCCGTTTGCGTCCATGCCTCGCGGGCCAGCGCGGCATCGCCGTGCGCGTGGGCGTCCAGCGCAATGACGTGGGCCTGGAGGCCGCTCCCATGCGCCAGCGCGGCAAGCATGAAGCCGTCTCCACCATTGTTGCCGGGGCCGCAAAAGATCGTCAGTCGATGTGCCTGCGGCCAGCGCCGGCGCAAGCTGGCCAGGGCCGCCGCGCCTGCCCGCTGCATCAGTTCGAAGCTGGCCCCGCCCAAGGTCGCGATCGCATCGCGCTCCAGTGCGCGCACCTGCGCAACGGTGTACAAATCGATGGATTCGGCGACTGGCGGCATCCGCGGATTATAGGCTGGGGCTGGCGCTGGCTAGAATGCGCCCATGCCCGATCCACGAGAGAACCCGTCCATCGACTATGTCGTGCTCGCCCACGACATCAAGCGCTGGGCCAAGGAATTGGGCTTCGACGAGGCCGGCATTGCCGGCATCGCGCTCGACGAGGACGAGCAGCATTTGCAGCGCTGGCTCGACCACGGCTATCACGGCGAGATGGAATACATGGAGCGCCACGGCACCAGGCGCACGCGCCCGGCGGAACTGCAGCCCGGCACGCAGCGCGTGATCTCGGTGCGCATGGACTATCTGGCGCCGGACACGCGCGAAGCCTGGGACACGCTGGATGACGGCGAAGCGGGTTACATCTCGCGCTACGCCTTGGGCCGCGACTACCACAAGCTGATGCGCAGCCGCCTGCAAAAGCTGGCCACGCGCATCCACGGGGTGGTGGGCGATTTCGGCTACCGTGCCTTCGTCGATTCGGCGCCGGTGATGGAGAAGGCGCTGGCACGCAATGCGGGGTTGGGCTGGGTGGGCAAACACACCATCTTGCTGAACCGCCACGCCGGCTCGTATTTCTTCCTCGGCGAGCTGTACACCGACCTGCCGCTGCCGGTGGATGCGGCGGAAGTCGACCACTGCGGCAATTGCACGCGCTGCATCACCGCCTGCCCCACCGGCGCGATCATCGGGCCGTACCAGCTCAATGCCAAGCGCTGCATCTCCTACCTCACCATCGAGCTCAAGGGCAGCATTCCCGAAGAGCTGCGCGCACCAATGGGCAACCGCATCTTCGGCTGCGACGACTGCCAGCTCGTGTGCCCGTGGAACAAGTTTGCCCACGTCGCCACCGAGGCCGATTTCGCCCCGCGGCACAGCCTGGACGGTGCCAAACTGGTTGAGCTGTTTGGCTGGAGCGAGGAGGAATTCCTCACGCGCACCGAAGGCATGGCCGTGCGTCGCGCCGGCTACGAGGGTTGGCTGCGCAATATTGCGGTGGCGCTGGGCAATGCGCCCAGCTCGGACGCGGTGTCCGCGGCGTTGCGCTCACGGGCCGCGCACCCCTCGGCCGTCGTGCGTGAGCACGTGGCCTGGGCCCTGGCGCGGCACGGCGAAACCGTCACGCCCGACGCCCCGCGTTGATGGGGGCGGCAAGCCTCAGACCGCGGCCATCTGCATCGGGATGGTGTGGTTGGTGCGCTTGATCCGGTTGGTGCCGTCCACGTATACGCAGGTGGGCTGGAATTGCTCGAGCTCGGCCTCGCTCAACTGGGCAAACGCGGCAATGATGATGACGTCACCGACCTGCGCACTGCGCGCCGCACTGCCGTTGACCGAGATGATGCCCGAACCTTCCTGCGCGCGAAGCGCATAGGTCACGAAGCGCTGCCCGGTGTTGACGTTCCAGGCATGGATCTGCTCATACTCGCGGATGCCGGACGCCTTCAGCAGCAGCCCGTCGATCGCGATCGAACCTTCGTAGTGCAGCTCGGCCTGGGTCACGGTGACCCGGTGCAGCTTGGCCTTGAGCATGTTGAGATGCATGCAACGATTCCTGGCTTGCGCCTGCTTGCGGAGCTGGTCATTATCGGATCGCCCGCGCTGCACTGCAACACGAGGCGCCGAGGCGGTTCAATCCAGCATCAGGTTGTCGATCAGCCGGGTCTGGCCCAGGTGCGCGGCAACCAGCGCGACCAGCCCGGAACGCTCCAGCGGCTCCGGTACGCCGAGGTCGCCGGCGCGGCGGAGCACCGCATAATCGGGCACCAGCCCCGCCCGCCGCAGCCGCGTCGTGGCGGCACGTTCCACCACCGGCAGCGCGTGCCCGGCGGCCAGCCAATCGCGCATCTGCAGCAAGGTCTCATGCACCACGGGCGCGCGCGCTCGTTCGGTGGCCGACAGGTATTGGTTGCGCGAACTCAGCGCCAGGCCATCGTCGGCGCGAAAGATGGGCGCGGCCATGACCTGCACCGGCAGGCACAAGTCGCGCACCAGGTACTCGACCACCTTCAACTGCTGGTAATCCTTTTGCCCGAACACCGCCAAGTCGGGTTGCACCATGTGCAACAGCTTGCACACCACGGTCGCCACGCCATCGAAATGGCCGGGGCGGTATTTGCCTTCCAGCACGGCGGTCAGGCCGGGCACATGCACCACCGAAGTCTGGTCGGCGCCATGCGGGTACATGGTGGCGACCTCGGGGGCAAACAGCAGGTCGCAGCCCACGCCGGACAACAACGCCTGGTCGGCCGGCAGGCTGCGTGGATAGCGCGCGAAATCCTCGCTGGGACCAAATTGCGTCGGATTGACAAAGACGCTCACCACCGCATGATCCGCGCGCGCCAGCGCCAGCCGCACCAGCGACTCATGGCCCTGGTGCAGGTTACCCATGGTCGGCACGAAACCCACGATTTCGCCGCGGGCGCGCCAGGCACGCACCTGGGCGCGCAGCGGGGCAACATCGTGGACGGTCTGCACGGACTTGCCCTGCGCTCAGTCGAAACAGTGCTCGGGCGCCGGGAACGCGCCGCTGCGCACATCGCTGGCGTAGGCGGCAATGGCCGCGGTCACCGAACCGTTCCCGGCCAGGAAGTCCTTGCTGAACTTCGGCCGCTTGCCCGGCGTGATGCCGAGCAGGTCATACACCACCAGCACCTGGCCATCACAGTCCGGCCCGGCGCCGATGCCGATGACCGGGATCGACAGCGACGCGGCCAAGCGCTTGCCGAGTGCGCGCGGCACGCCTTCCACCACCAGCAGGGAAGCACCGGCGGCCTGCACCGCCAGGCCCTGGGCCAGGATGTGCTGGGCCGCATCGTCCTCGCGGCCCTGGATGCGGAAGCCGCCGAACTTGTGCACCGATTGCGGGGTGAGCCCAAGATGCGCGCAGACCGGGATGGCGTGCGCCACCAGCGCGCTGATCGCCTCCAGGATATGCGGCGTGGCGCCCTCGACCTTGACCACGGCCGCCCCGGCTTCGCCAACCAGGCGGGCGCCGGCTTCCAGCGCGCGGGCGACGTCGCGGTCGGCCATGAACGGAACGTCGGCCATCAGCAGCGTGGCCTCCAGCCCGCGCGCCACGGCGGTGGTGTGGTAAACGATGTCGTCCAGGGTTACTGGCAAGGTGGTGCGCCGGCCCTGGATCACGTTGCCCAGCGAATCGCCGACAAGGGCCACGTCGACGCCGGCCGCCTCGAGGTGCGTGGCGAAGCTCGCGTCGTACGCAGTCAACATCACGATGCGCTGCCCCGCGGCCTTCATCTCCTGCAGCAGCGGTACGGTGACGGGTTTGCGCTTGGGCGCCTGGTTGGCTTGGACGTACACGACACACCTCTTTGACTGGCTCGACAGCTTCGCCAAGCCGCAAGCTCACATGATGCGTTCACATCCGGCGAGATCAAGGGACGCCAGTTGTTCGGCGACCGTGCGCGTCGCCGTCAGCGCCAGCGTGGGGGCGATGTCATTCAGGGGCAACAACACAAATGCGCGCTCCAGCATGCGCGGATGCGGCAAGGTCAGGTGCGCATCATGACACTGCACTCCCTCGACGTGGAGCAGGTCCAGATCCAGCGTGCGCGGCCCATTGGCACGGGTGCGCTCCCGCCCGGCGCGCCGCTCCAGCTCCAGCAGGCTGTCCAGCAAGACCCGCGGGCCCAATTGCGTGTCCAGTGCCACCGCGGCATTGATGAAGTCCGGCTGCGCGGTGTAGCCCCAGGGCGGCGTGCGGTACAGGTGCGAACGTTGCAACAGCCGCGTGTGCGGCAACCCTGCCAGGGCGTCCATCGCCGCCAGCACTTGCTGCTTCGGGTCATCCAGGTTGCTGCCGAGCGCGACGTAGGCGAGGGTCACGCCGGACCCGACTTGCCGCTGCGTCGACGCCGGCGCCGCGGCCGTGGCGGATTCCCGGGCAGCGGCAAGCCGGCGTTGTCCTGCGCCGCACCGCCGGTCGCGGTGGGCAAAGCGGCAGACAATACGTCGCGCGGCAGTTGCTGGGCATGGGTCCACCAATGGCCAAGCTCGGCCATGGTCGGCGACTCGCCGGCGCGCAGCAGCAGGAAATCGAAGGCAGCGCGGAACCGGGGATGGTCCATGAGCCGCAACACGCGCTTGCGCTGCAGCTGTTCGAAGCGCGGCTGCAGCGCCCAGATCTCCTCCACCGCATACGTGAAGCGCCGCGGCACCGCGATCCGCTGGCATTGCTCGGCGATCGTCCTGGCAGCAGCCTGCTCCCAGGCATCGCCGGGTGGCACGCCCTGGGCGACGGCAGCCTGGGCCACGTCGCGGGCCTCGCCCCACAACAGCACGGCATACAGGAACGCCGGCGTCACTGACTTGTCGGCGTTCACCCGCGCATCGGTATTCGCCAGGCCGGTCTCGACCAGCGCGCGCAGCGCCTCGTCGCCCCGCGCCAGCGCCCGCGCCGTGGCCGGAAACATGAAGCGCAGCAAGCCGTATTGCTCGAGCAGGCGAAAACTCTCCAGGCCATAGCCGGAGAGGAACATCTTCACGGTTTCGTCGAACAGCCGCGCCGGCGCCGCATCGGCCAGCAGGGAACCTAGGGTGGCAAACGGCGCCATCGCCGCCTCGTCGATGCGCATGCCGAGCTTTGCCGCCAGGCGCACCGCGCGAAGCATGCGCACCGGGTCCTCGTGGTAGCGGGTGGCCGGGTCGCCAATCAGGCGCAGCACGCGGTCTTCCAGGTCCTGCATGCCGCCGACGTAGTCGCGCACCGAGAAATCGCTGATGTCGTAGTACATGGCGTTGACCCGGAAGTCGCGGCGCAC
>DATNBK010000174.1:0-2294 GCA_035571995.1 Rhodanobacter sp. | reverse complement strand
TGACCGCAGAGTTCTGTGACAGCGACTGAAGATCCGTCACCGGCGGGTTCATGATCACGTCGAGCTGCCCTGCGAGCAGCCCGGCCTCACGGGAGTTCGCCTCCGGAATGATCTTGAAGTCGACCGTCTTGTAGTAGGGCTTCTGGCCCCAGTAGTCGTCGACCCGCGTGTAGACCACCTCGCTGCCCTTGGTCCAGTGCGTGAGCTGGTAAGGGCCGGTACCGACCGGGTGCACGATGTTCGTCGGCGAGTTGCCGTCCTTGCTCGCCGACGTCGGCGAGAAGACCGACGCCATCGTCGTCGACAGGTTTGGCAGCAGGTTGGGGTCCGGGTGCTTCAGGTGGATGGCGACGGTCGTCGGGTTGACCGCCTCGATGCTCTGCATCGACTTGAAGCCCGCGCCGATCGGCACTTTGACCTTGCCGCTGATCAGGCGGTCGAGCGAGAACGCGACCGCCTCGGCATTGAACGGCGTGCCATCATGGAACTTCACCCCTTGGCGAAGTTTGAAGGTCAGCGTCAGACCGTCCTTGGACGTCTCCCAGGAGGTGGCGAGCAGTGGCTTGATCTTGCCCTGCGTGTCGAACGCCACAAGGGTCTGCAGGCCGTAGTCGATCACATTCTGCACTGTCGTGGTCGTCTGCTGGGCCGGGTCGACCGTATCGAGATCGACGCCGATGCCGATCGTGAGCGTGGCATTCGGCGACGGCGCCGGCATGCCCTGGCCGAAGGCTTGCGCCGCGAAACCAACGGTCAGCAGGGTGGCCAGCACGACCGAGCCGATACGCAGGCGCCGGAAGGTTGCGGGATACACGACGTTCATGCGGTCTCCTTTTCTTTGGCAAAGCTTTTGTTTCGCTGCGAGATGGCGGTCGGAAGGGCCGAACCCGCAGATTTCGACCGCACGCATAGTATCACGCACACTGCCGCTCCAGCAGCTTTCGCAAGCTGGCCACGGCGATGTTTCCGCTACCGGAACGCTGCCTGCTCGGCAAGACGCCGTGCGACCATGCACGGCCGACGGCGAATGGCTCGACATCGCGGCCGACGATGCCGAGTGTCGGGTCATGGTGACGGGTTGCCGGGCAACGTGATGGTCATGCGTGGCTTGACCACCAGCGTAGCGCCAGCGCCGCCGGCTCGCAGCAGGAAAACGGCATGGGTCACGACAGCGCGCGCCGGTACTGCATCGCCTCGGCCACGTGCGTGACCTGCGTGCCTTGCGCACCCGCCAGGTCGGCGATGGTGCGCGCCACCTTGAGCGCGCGGTGCGTGCTGCGCGCCGACCAGCCGAGCCGGGTCGCGGCGGTGTTGAGGAACCGGGCGGCGGCGGCGTCCAGCGCCAGATGCTCGTCGATCTCCCGGCCTTGCAGCGCCTGATTCGTCTTGCCCTGGCGGTCCACGGCGCGCTGCCGGGCCGCGCTGGCGCGCTCGCGGATGTCGTGGGTCGCTTCGCCGGGCGGTGCCTGCACCAGATCCTGCGGCGGCAGCGCCGGCACTTCGACGTGCAGGTCGATGCGGTCCAGCAGCGGGCCGCTGAGCTTGCCCTGGTAGCGCGCGACCTGGTCGGGCGTGCAGCGGCAGGCCTTGAGCGGCGAGCCCAGGTAGCCGCAGGGGCACGGGTTCATGGCGCCGATCATCTGGAAGCGTGCCGGAAATTCAGAGCGCCGCGCCGCGCGCGAGATCGTGATGCTGCCGGTCTCCAGCGGTTCGCGCAGGGCCTCCAATGCGGCGCGGGGGAACTCGGGGAATTCATCAAGAAACAGCACGCCGTGGTGCGCCAGTGAGATTTCACCCGGGCGCGGCGGCGAGCCGCCACCGACCAGGGCCACGGCACTGGCCGTGTGGTGCGGGCTGCAGGTGGGGCGCACGGCCCAGCGCGCCAGCGAGAAGCGCCCGCCCAGGCTGGCGATGGCCGCGCTTTGCAGCGCTTCCTCGACCGTCATGGGCGGCAGCAGGCCGGCGAAACGTTGCGCCAGCATGGATTTACCGGAACCGGGCGGGCCCATCAGCAGCAGGCTGTGGCCGCCGGCCGCCGCGATCTCCAGCGCGCGCTTGGCCGCGGCCTGGCCCTTGACGTCGGCCAGATCGGCATAGGCCGCCGTGGCGGGCACGGCGCTGGGCGTGACACGCGACCAGCCCTCGGGCGGTTCTGCGGCGTCCGCGCGCTGCGGCAGGAACTGGCGCACAACGTCGAGCAGGTGGCCGGCGCGGTAGACCTGCGCGTCGGGCACCAGCGCGGCTTCTTCGGCGCTGCCGGGCGGCAGCACCAGTTTGGTGACGACGTGGCCGGC
>DATNBK010000173.1:0-15535 GCA_035571995.1 Rhodanobacter sp. | reverse complement strand
TTCGCCCTGCCCGGCGGCCGCATTGGCGTGAACCAGGGCATGTTCAAGGTCGCGACCGACCAGGACCAGCTTGCCGTGGTGCTGGGACATGAGCTTGCCCACGTCGTGGCCAGGCATGGCGCCGAACGCGTATCCGACAACCTCGCTACCCAGGTAGCCGTGGCTGCCGGCAGCGCCTATGCCGCCAGCCGTGGCGATACGGCCGGCTATACGGCCGCTGCGCTGGGCCTGGGCGCCCAGGTGGGCATCCTCCTGCCCTTCTCGCGCACCCAGGAAAGCGAAGCCGACACGCTCGGCCAGCGCTACATGGCCGCGGCCGGCTTCGACCCGCGCGCCGCCGTCACCCTGTGGCAGAAAATGGAACAACAGGGTGGCAGCAAGCCGCCGGCGTTCCTTTCCACCCATCCCTCGTCCGGACAGCGTGCGCAGGAATTGGCACGCCAGGGCCAGCAATTGCTGCCGACCTACCAGCAGGCCCGCGCCAGCGGCCACGCCCCGGCCTGCCGGATGTAGCAAGCCACCTGCCACGCCCCGGGCCGCAAATGGACGGCTGCTGTGCTTGGCGGCTTTCGAGCCGTTCCGTGTGCTGTCGTGGTCTTCGCCGCAATTTCCCGCACGCAGGAATCGCCGCGCCAAGGACGCGACTCCCGCCAAAATAATGGCGGCTTGCAAGAAGTGCGCGTGCGGGTGTTTCCATCTGCGCCATACCCACGCGAATTGCTATCATCGGTGGAAATGTCCTGATGACCGTGATCATCGGGCCCACCGCGAAAGGGGGCATGACGTGACCGGAACCCGGCCATGAGAGGCGGCGAAGTCAGCGGGAAGATCCTCGTCGCTTCCGACCTGAAGGCGGAAGCCGAGTCATTGCGCGCGCGGCTGTCGGTCGATTATCAACACGTCGCCGTTTCAGTCGATCCCGAACATTACGTGGAGGAATTCGAGCGTTTCCAGCCCGACGTCCTCTTGCTCGTCTTCGACAAGATCGAGAACGCGCAAAGTTACTATCTTGGACTGTATCGGTTTGGCTCCAGCGCCCACCAGCACAGCCATCGCACCATCGTCTTTTGTTCCAAGGAGCAGGTGAAAAAAGCCTTTCAACTGTGCCGCAAGCAGTATTTCGACGATTACGTCCTGTACTGGCCGTCTCCCTACGATGGCAGCCGCCTGCCCATGTCCATCCATGCGGCGCTGCGGGAGCTCAAGCAGTCACGCAAGACATCTTCCAGCGAGCGTCAGCTTGGGGAGTACGCCAGGAAGCTCAAGGAATTCAGCAATACGCTCCGCCAAAACCTGGAGACCGGCGAAGTGCAGGTCGAATCGGCCATGGAGCACATCGCAAACAAAGGGGCGCGCCTGGGCGCAGCGATCGAAAATCTGCTTGGCCGGGTCGCCGGCAATGGGCTGCAAGATGGCGGCGTCGCGCCCTCGGCCCCGGTGCTGGAAAACGAGCTCAGGACCTTTGTGTCCAACGAGATCGGGCCACTGGTCGAATCAAGCCGCATCGCCGTCGAGCCCCTGCGCCACTGGGCGAGTGAGTTGCAGCGCGAATCTTCCCTGCAACTCGGGCAGACCGAAGCTTTCCTCAGCGCGCTGGCTTCCGGCGCACACCAGATCCTCGTCGTCGACGACGACGAATTCACCCAGAAGGTCGTCGCCAGCGTCCTCGAGCGTGGTGGCTACGAGGCGATACCCGTTGGCTCGGGCCTCGAGGCGCTCAATTTGCTGCGCAAGATCCGGCCTGCACTCATCCTCATGGACTACATGCTGCCGGACGAGGACGGCGTGGAGATGACGCGCAGGCTCAAGCAGTCGCAGGAGTTTGCTGCCATCCCCGTCATCATGCTCACGGGACACACCAGCCGCGACATCGTGATACGCAGCCTGGCCGCAGGTGCCGCCGACTTCCTCGCCAAACCACTCACGCCCAACATACTGCTCACAAAGATCCGCAAGTATGCGCAAATCGGCGCACCCGAGCCTGCCGCATGACGGCAACGCTTTCATTGCTGCTGTTCAAGCTGGACCTGCTGCGGGTGGGCATTGCGTTGACCGCCGTCGAGCGCGTCGAGCATGCCTGTGAGGTCACCCCGCTGCCCGGGGCGCCGACCGCCGTGCTCGGCGTGATCAACCTGCAAGGGCGGGTGGCCACGGTGATTGACCTGCGCCGTCGGCTGGGTCTGCCCCAACGCCCACTGCGGCCTGCCGATGCCTTCGTGATCCTGCAACTGCCGCAGCACATATTCGCAATTCCGGTCGACGACGTGGAGGGCGTGGCCGAGGTTCCCTATGCAAACCTCGTACCTGGCGAAACACTGGTTGATGGGCTCGCCACCGTGCAGGGCCTGGTGAAGACGTCGGAGGGCTTGTTGCTGATCGATGATCCGCAACAATTCCTCGACATCGACGACATGCGCGCGCTCACCGAGGCGCTGGACGCCCGGGCTGCGGAGTCGTGACATGAACATGGCCTGGGACAGCGTCAGTGCGGCCGTCGAACGACTGTTCGGCCTGGAGTTGCGGGGAGATCGGCTGCCGGACTTGAAGCGGGCACTGCAGAAGGCAGCGCAGGATCTGGGCCTGGCCGACGGACAAGCGTGCGCGAAGTTGTTGCTCTCGGGGAAGCTGGACCGCACGGCCATGGAGGTCCTGGCCAATCAGCTCACCGTTGGCGAGACTTATTTCTTCCGCGACGAGGAAGCGTTTGCCGCGCTGTCTACGCAGATCCTGCCAGAACTCATCGCCGCGCGGCGGCGCGCGGGAGACCATCGCTTGCGCATCTGGAGTGCTGCTTGCTGCACCGGCGAGGAAGTCCATTCCATCGGCATCCTCTTGCGGCAACTGCTGCCTGACATCGCCGACTGGCATATCACCCTGCTTGGCACAGACCTCAATGCCGGCTTCCTGCGCAAGGCGGCCGAGGCTGTCTATGGTCAATGGTCATTCCGCGGCACGCCTGCCGAATTCCGGACTCGCTATTTCCAGCGGGCTGAGGATGGGCGGTATGCGTTGTCGCCCGCGATAAGACGCATGGCGAGCTTTACGGTGTTGAACCTGGCCGACGGGACCGCCATGGCCAGGATGCGCAGTGGCGCCTTCGACCTGATCCTGTGCCGCAACGTGCTCATGTACTTCAGCCCGGCACAAGCGGCCAAGGTGACCGGTGTCCTGCATGCCGCCTTGCACCAGGACGGCTGGCTGGCGGTGGCCCCGTGCGAAGCCTCGCCCGTGATGTTTGCCCGTTTCCGCCTCGCGCATTGCGCCGGCACGATCTTTTACCGCAAGGACCGGCCACCGGTCCCGCGTCCAGCCTTCGAAACGGCCCTGGCGGCACCCGCGCCCACACCAGCCACGGCAGATGTGCCAGCGGCGCGCGCTATCCCCGCGCCGCCATCGGCGGCGCCCAATTCGACGCCAATGCAGGCGCCGGAGGCGCCGCTCCCGGCTCAATCCCTTGCCGCCATGGCGCGCGCGCTGGCCGACCAGCAGCGCATGGACGAGGCCCTGACATGGTGCGACCGCTGGGTTGCCGCCCAGAAGTTGGATCCGGCGGCGCATTACCTGCGCGGCATGATCCTCACCGAGACAGGTGACGTACCTGCCGCTTGCGCTGCGTTCGAACGCAGTCTGTACATCGCGCCTGATGGCGTGATGGCCGGCCTTGCGCTTGCCGGCCTGGAACGTGACCGTGGGCGTGAGCGCCAGGCGGTGCGCCACTACCGCAACGTCCTCGCCTCGCTCGGGCAACTGCCATTGGAAGTCGACGTCGAGTACGCCGAAGGTGTGACCGTACGGCAACTGACCGCGCTGGTGAAGGACATGCTGTCACTGGAGAAACTTGCATGAGCCTGTCCGACCCCGACGCCATCCTGCATGACCGCGCGCAGCAGCTGGCGCGCGTCCCGGTCGCGCCCGGATCAGGCGAGCAGATCGAGCTGCTCGAGTTCGCGCTGGACAACGAACGCTATGCCTTCCGGTCCAGCCAGGTCCACGGCGTGCAGCCACTGCGGGAACTCACGCCGCTGCCCTGCACGCCACCATTCCTGCGTGGGCTGGTCAATGTCCATGGTCGGCTGGTGGGGGTCATCGACCTCAAGCGCTTTTTCGGTTTGCCCGAACGCGGTATCACCGACCTGCACAGGGTGCTGCTGCTGCGCAAGGGCGAGGTCGAGATCGGGCTATTGTCCGACACGGTCGAGGGCGTCAAGGCCATCGACAGCGATCAAATCCAACCGCCGCTGATGACGCTCAATGGGATCGCGGCCAAGTACGTCATGGGCGTGACGCCCGAGCACCTGGTGGTGCTTGACGCCGACGCCATCCTCGACGATCCAAGCCTCGTCATCGAAGCAGCGTGATTTCATGCACAAGCGGCATCAACAAGGGAGATTGGCATGACCTGGTTCAACAACCTCAAGACCAGCACCAAGCTGGTGCTCGGCCTCGGGCTCATCATGGCCTTGCTGGCAGTCATGTGGGGAACGGCCCAGCGCGCCATGGGGGATGTCGCGCAGAGCAGGACCGTGGCAGTGGAAGCGAACGCTCTCGATGCCTCGCTCAATGCCGACCGTGCCCTGGTGCTGATCATGCTCTCGGTCGAGGATGCGGCGAGGCGCAACGGCCTCTTCGATGATGCCGCTGCCAACGCCAAGCAGGCCGCCACGCATCTGCGCAGCATGCGCGAGCTGGGACAGCGGGAGCCGGCCCTCCAGGTCACGATTGCCAAGTTTGCCGAGCAGTACGCGGCCTACGCGCGGGTGCGCGACAACGAGACCCTGCCGCTGTTGCGCGATGGCAAGCTGGATGCGGCGCGCAGCGCTGGGCAGGACCAGAACAACCGCTACCTCGCCTTGCACGACCTTGGCGGTCAACTGACCGACCAGGCACTGGCGATCAGCACGGGCCAGGCCACGCATGCCCGCAACACGTTCGCCGTGATTGGCCTGCTCGCGATCCTGGTGGCGATACTCGTCGGCTGGCTGCTCACGCACAGCATTGCCGGACCATTGCGGTTCCTCACCAACTCGGCCGAGCGGATCGCGGTGGGCGACTTGCCGCCGGAAGGGCCCGACGTGGGCCGCCACGATGAAGTCGGCCTCCTGCACCAAGCCTTCGCCCGCATGGCTCGCACCTTGCGGCAGATGGCCGAGGTGGCCCGGAGCATTTCCGAAGGCGACCTGCGCGTCAACATCGAACCGCAATCCGAGCGGGATGCGCTGGGCAACGCGTTTGCGGCGATGGTCCGCAACCTGCGCAGCCTGACCGGCGAACTGCACGAGGGCATCAACGTGCTGAGCACTTCGGCCAGCGAGATCTCCACCTCCACCAGCGAGCTGGCCGCCAGTGCCACCCAGACGGCCGCTGCCGTGAACGATACGACGACGACAGTCGAGGAGGTCCGGCAAACCGCGCAAATGTCGAGCGAGAAGGCGCGCGCCGTGTCCGAATCGGCGCAGCGGGTGTCTTCCATTTCCGCAGAGGGCCGGCGGGCTACCGAGGATGCGGCATCGGGCATGGCGCGCATCCAGCAGCAGATGGAGCTGATTGCGGAGAGCATGGTGCGCTTGAGCGAACAGAGCCAGGCCGTGGGACAGATCGTCGCCACCGTCGATGACCTCACCGGCCAATCCAAGCTGCTGGCCGTGAACGCCTCGATCGAGGCGGCCAAGGCGGGCGAGCACGGCAAGGGCTTCGCCGTCGTGGCCCAGGAGGTCAGGAGCCTCGCCGAGCAGTCGCGCCAGGCAACGGCCCAGGTGCGCAACATCCTTGGCGACATCCAACAGGCGACCAGCGCCGCCGTGCTGGCGACCGAGCAGGGCAGCCGCGCCGTCGCGGATGGCGCCCTGCAGTCCAGGCAGGCCGGGCAGTCGATCCACGCGCTCGCCGGCAGCGTCAACGAGGCCTCCCAGGCGGCGGTGCAGATTGCGGCCTCGAGCCAGCAGCAGCTCGTCGGGGTCGACCAGGTGGCCACGGCGATGGAAAGCGTCAAGCTGGCGAGCAACCAGAACGTCGACAGCGCCAGGCAGATGGAAGCAGCGGCGCGTGGCATCAAGTTGCTGGGCGAAAAGCTCAAGCAACTCGCCGCCGGCTACCGCCTGTAGGTTCCGATGAACGAGCGCGACGCCGAGTTCCTGCAACGCCTGCGAGCCGCCTTCATGGTGGAGGCGCGCGATCACCTGTTGGCCATCGGCGCCGGCCTGCTGGCCCTCGAAGGCGCGGATACTCCGGGCGAACGCAGCCGGCAGCTCGAAATCGTGTACCGGCATACCCACAGCCTGAAGGGTGCGGCGCGTGCCGCCAGCTTCCCCTGGATGGAAACGCTGTGCCAGGCAGCCGAGGACGTCTTTGCACTGTGCCGGCGCGACCGCCTGCTGCTGTCGGCCAACGACCTCGACGTATTGCACCAGACCCTCGACCTGATGAACGCCCACCTCGATGCGGGAGGGGCCGTTCCGCAGCCCCCCTCCACCGACGTGGCTGGGGTGCTCTCCCGGCTGCAGGCAATCAGCCAGAAGGGGCCTCCCGCCGCAGTGGACTTGCCTGCGCGCGAGGCCGGGAGAGAACAGCCGGCCGCCGGGCTGCCAGCCGCTCACGGCGGTGGGGTAGCGGCAGCCGCGGCGACTCCGGAAACCGTCCGCATCCAGACCCCACGCCTGGATCGCGTCCTGCTGGCGGCCGAAGAGCTGCTCACGGTGAAGCGGGCCACTGCCGATCTGGCGAGCGAACTGCAACGACTGCAAGCAGGCTTTGGGCCATGGGGCAAACGTTGGCTCGCCGTGCAACCAGCGTTGCGGCGATTGCGGGAGCTCGCCGCCGCGGGCGACCCTCCTGCACGGGCTGCAGCGGAATCGGCCGCGAAGATGCTGGAATTCCTCGAGTGGAACCAGGGCCAGATCAGCGCGCTGGAAGACAAGGTCCGCACCGTGGCACGGGCGGCTGTGCGCGGCAGTCGTCTTGCCGGCAGGCAAATCGACGATCTGCTCGACGATACCAAGGCGCTCTTGATGTTGCCGTTCTCGGCGCTGTCGGAGATGCTTCCCAGGCTGGTGCGGGATCTTGCACGCGACCAGGGCAAGCTGGTGGACCTGCGGATCTCCGGGGAGAACGTACATCTCGACAAACGCATGGTCGAGCTGCTGCGCGATCCGCTGGTCCATCTGGTGCGGAACGCCATTGACCATGGCATCGAGCCGCCGGCGCAGCGGCAGGCAACCGGCAAATCGCCACGCGCGACTCTGCTTGTGGAAGCCCGCCTGCTGCACGGCGGCCAGGTCGGTATTGAAATCGTCGACGACGGCGCAGGCCTCGATGCCGGCCGCCTGCGCGAGGCCGCACTGCGCTCGGGCGCCATCACGCAGGATGCCGCCACGGAACTGGATGAACAGCAGGCCCTGGAGCTGGCACTCCGTCCAGATGTCACCACCAGCCCGCACGTCACTGAAATCTCCGGGCGCGGCCTCGGGCTGGCGATCGTGCGCGAGCAGGCCGAACGGCTGGGCGGGCGGTTGGAGATCGAGAACCGCGCACCGCATGGCGCGCGTTTCCAGATCGTGCTGCCGCAAAGCATGGCGACTTTGCGCGGACTGTTCGTGGAAGCGGGCGGCCACGCCTTTGTCCTCCCGAGCGCCCACGTCGAACGCGTGGTCCGGGCACCTCGCGCCAGCCTGAAGACCGTAAGCCGGCGCGAGACGCTGGCCGTCGACGGCCAAGTCGTTGCCCTGGCACACCTGCACGAGCTGCTGGGTCTGCCCGCACGGCAAGCACCCGCGGAATGCTTGACGATCGTGCTCGTCGGCTCCGGACACCACCGCCTGGCGCTTGCCGTCGACGAGGTCCAGCGGGACGAGGAGATCCTGGTCAAGCGCCTGCAAAAGCCGCTCGTGCGCGTGCGCAACATTGCCGGCGCCACCGTGCTGGCCTCGGGCAAGCCGGTGCCAATCCTCAACGTGGCCGATCTGGTCAAGTCAGCCATGCACGCCACCGGGGATGAGCCGGAACAGCCGTACGCAGCTCCGCAGGCCATCCAGACGCTCGCGCGTCGGGTATTGCTTGCCGAGGATTCGATCACTTCCAGACTGCTGCTGAAGGGCATCCTGGAAGCCGCCGGCTGCAAGGTGACGGCGGTGGCCGACGGTCTGGAAGCGTTTACGGCGCTGCGCAGCCAGCCGTTCGATTTGCTGGTGTCCGACATCGAGATGCCGCGTCTCGATGGTTTCGATCTCACGGCCCGCATCCGCGCCGATCGCCAGCTTGCCGATCTGCCGGTGATCCTGGTGACCGCGCTCTCCCGGCGGGAAGATCGCGAACGTGGCATCGACGTGGGTGCCAATGCCTATATCGCCAAGGCCAGCTTCGACCAGCGCGACTTGCTGGATGCCGTGCGGCGGCTCGTTGGCACACGGGAGGCATCGTGAGCACGCAACCGATACGGGTGCTGGTGGTGGACGAGTGCCAAGTGACCAGGATGTTCCTGGTGCACCTCATCGAGCAGGATCCTGCATTGCATGTGGTCGGGGCCCTTGGTCGAGGCGACCTCGCAGTGGCCTTCGTGCAGCAAACGCCCCCCGATGTGGTGCTGATGGACATCCATATGGATGGCATGGACGGATTCGAGGCCACGCGGAACATCATGGAAAGCCGGCCGGTCCCCGTCGTGATGTGCTCGGCGGTCACCGACGCACAGGCGGTGGCGATGGCGTTCCGCGTCTACGAGGCGGGCGCCGTGGCCCTGGTGGAGAAACCTGCGGGTGGCGACCATCCCGAGCAGGTGCGCCGGGCCGCTGAACTGCTGAAGACCCTGCGCCTGATGTCCGAGGTCAAGGTCATCCGGCGTTGGGGACGCAAGACGCAGGCCGCGGCAGCGCAGTTGCCAGCGCGTGCCAGGAGCATCGATCTGGTGGCGATCGGGGCATCCACCGGTGGCCCGCCCTCACTGCAGGTCTTGCTGGGTGCGTTGGACAAGGACTTTCCGGTGCCGATCCTGGTGGTCCAGCACATCAGTGCGGGGTTCCTGGCGGGCCTTTCGGAATGGCTGGGGCAGACCACGGCCCTGCAGGTGCAGATTGCGGCACACGGGATCGAGCCACTGCCCGGGCATGTTTACCTCGCACCCGATGATTTCCACCTGGCCGTCGACGACCACGGCCTTATGCGGCTCGACAAGGCGCCACCGGAACATGGACTGCGGCCTGCCGTGGATCACCTGTTCCATTCGGTCGCCAGGCACTGCGGGCCCAACGCGATTGGCGTGCTGCTGACCGGTATGGGCAAGGATGGCGCGCAGGGGCTCCTCGCGATGCACGATCGTGGCGCCACCACCCTCGTGCAGGATCGTGCCACTTCAGTGGTCTACGGCATGCCGGGCGAAGCCGTGGCGCTGGGGGCGGCGGGCCAGGTGTTGCCGCTGGACAGGATCAGCGGCGCGCTGCTGCGCAGCGTCAAGCCCTTGCCCGAGCCGAGGACAGTCCCGTGAACGACAAACCAGCCAAGCCCACCGAGGCCATCGAGATCCTGATTGCCGAAGACAGCGCCACCCAGGCGTTGAGCCTGCAGCATTTGCTGGAAAAACAAGGTTACCGGGCCACTGTCTGCGAGAACGGGCGATTGGCGCTGGCGGCGGCAATGCAACGCACACCCACGCTCGTCATCAGCGACGTCGTCATGCCGGAGATGGATGGCTATGCCTTGTGTGCAGCCTTCAAGTCGAGTCCCGACCTCAAGGAGATTCCGTTCCTGCTGGTCACCACGCTTAACGATCCAGGGGATGTCTTGCGCGGGCTCGAGGCGGGCGCCGACAGCTTCATCCTGAAGCCCTACGACGACCCGTTCCTGCTCAACCGCGTGAACTTCGTGCTGCTGCACCGGCGGTTGCGGCAGACCGACCGTGCGGGGATGGGCGTTGAGATCAGCTTCAGGGGCAACAGCCACTTCATCACCTCCGATCGTCTGCAGATTCTCAACCTGCTGCTGTCTACCTACGAAGCGGCGATCCAGCGCAACGGCGAATTGCGCCGATCGGAGGAAGAGCTTCGCGAAGCCAACAATGCGTTGTCCGCGGCGAATGCCCGGCTTGAGGAGGAGATCCGGCAGCGCCAGGCGATGGCGCTGCTGCTGGCTGCCGCAAAGCAACAGGCCGAAGCCGCGAACGAGGCCAAGTCGACTTTCCTCGCGGCGATGAGCCATGAGATCCGCACCCCCATGAACGGCATCGTAGGCATGGTCGATGTGCTGGCGCACAGCCCGTTGTCGGAGAACCAGGCCGATGCGGTGCGCACCGTCCAGGAATCCGCTCTGGCGCTGCTGCAGCTGATCGATGATCTCCTCGACTTTTCCAAGATCGAGGCCGGGAAACTCGAACTCGAGCGTACCCCGACCAGCCTTTCGGACACGACCGAAGGCGTGTGCGACACGCTGGTCGCGTTGGCGGACCGCAAGGGCGTGGATCTGTTCGTGTTCGTTTCGCCAGAGGCGCCGACCAGGGTCCTCGCCGACCCGGTCCGCCTGCGGCAAATCCTCTACAACTTGATTGGCAACGCGATCAAGTTCAGCGGCGGCCGCCCTGACAAGCGCGGCCGCGTGGACGTCCGTGTGGAAGTGGATCGTGAACAGCCGTTGCAGATCGCCTTCACGGTGACTGACAACGGCATCGGCATTTCCACCGAGGCACACGCGCACCTGTTCGAATCATTCCGCCAGGCCGAGGTGTCGACGACCCGACGTTTTGGCGGCAGCGGCCTCGGCCTCGCCATTTGCAAGCGCCTCGTCGACCTGATGCAAGGCCGGATCCTCGTGGACAGCACGCCTGGGGTGGGTACGACCTTTACGGTCCAATTGCCATTCGAATCCGTAGCCGATACCGCCGCCTTGTCCTTGCCGGATCTTTCCGGCGTGGAATGCGTCGTCGTGGACAGCCCGGACGGTGTTGCTTGCGACTTGCGCCGTTACCTGGAGCATGCCGGGGCCAGAGTGACGATCGCCGCCTGCGAGGATGCCGTCCAGGCATGCTTGGACATCGGCCAGCCGCTCGTTCTCATCGCCGACGACATGGATGGGCCCGGCCATGCGGAATGGCTGGGCTCTTTCGAAGTCCTCCCAAACGTACACCACCTCCGGATTGCCAGGGGACAGCATCGCGTGATGCAACTGGTCAATGGGGGCGCGATTGCCGTGGACGGCAGGTCACTGCGGCGGCGATCCTTGTTGCGTGCCGCGGCAGCCGCGGCGGGCCTGGTCGCGCCTCCCGCTGAACAGCCGCTTCCAGAGAACCAGCCGGAAAAGGCCGGGGCCAGCCCGCTCACCATCACCCAGGCGCGTGTGCGCGGGCAGCTGATCCTGGTGGCGGAAGACGACAGCACCAACCAGAAGGTGCTGTTGCGGCAGCTCAACCTGCTCGGCTACTCGGCGGAAGTGGCGAGCGACGGCCGCGAAGCCTTGGACCTGTGGCGTCGTGGCAACTACGCCATGTTGTTGACCGACCTGCATATGCCCGTGCTCGACGGATATGGCCTGGCTGCCGTCATCCGCCACGAGGAATGCACGCCCGGGCATTTCCCGATCATCGCGCTGACGGCCAACGCCTTGCGCGGCGAGGCAAGCCACGCGCTGGACGCAGGCATGGACGGCTATCTGACCAAGCCGTTGCGCCTGCCAGCCTTGCGTGAAACGCTGGAAAAGTGGCTGCCTCAGCCACCGGCCGAAGCGGCCGCCGGGGCCGCCGCGGAACAACCGGTCGCGCCGGCCCCGGGTCGCGAAGCATTGGACATCAATGTCCTCAAGAAAATGGTGGGCGACGAGCCGGGAACACTATACGAGCTGCTCAAGGAATTCCTTGGCGCCCTGTCGGCGGGAATGGACAGCATCAAGTCGGCCGCTGGCGCGGAAGGTTTCGATGAAGTCGTCTCGATGGCGCATCGGCTGAAATCCTCCTCGCGCAGCGTGGGTGCCCTGCCGCTGGGAGATGCCTGCGCCGAGCTGGAGAACAGCTCACGCCTGGGCAACAAGGCGATCGCCGCAGAGGCCGTTGCCGCCTTCGAAGCGGCGGCCGAAGAACTGCTGCCGAAGCTCCGGGAACAGTTGCAGCAACTGGAAGCCAGCTTGCATCTGGACCTGCCCCCCCGTGTATCCGAATGGGACGACCATGAAGATCCTTCTGGTAGACGATGACCCTTTTGTCCTGAACCTGCTTTCCATCCAGATTCGGTCCCTCGGAGCGGCGCACGGGGTGGTGTGCCACACCAGCGGGCAAGCTGCCCTGGACCTGCTGGAGCACGACAAGGAGGTGGACGTCGTCTTCTGCGACCTGCAGATGCCCGGGATGGATGGCGTGGAGTTTGTCCGTCATCTCGTGCGCCTGTGCTATGCCGGCAGTCTGGTGCTTGTCAGTGGTGAAAACGCCAGGACCCGCGAAGCGGTGGAGCAGCTGGCGCGCGCCCGCGGCCTACGTGTGCTGGGGACGCTGGGCAAGCCCGTGACCGCAGATTCGCTGCGCAGGCTTCTGGACGGGGCCGCTCCGGTCGGTGCGCCGCCTGGTCCGGCACTCCGGGCACCTTCGTACGCGGCGTCCGACCTGCAGTTGGCCATCCGCCGGGGCGAACTTCTAAATTACTACCAGCCCAAAGTGGAACCATCGACCGGCAGGGTCACCGGCTTCGAGGTCCTGGTGCGCTGGCAGCATCCGCAGGACGGGCTGGTGATGCCCGGCGAGTTCATCCCGATGTCCGAGGAGTGCGGGCTGGTGGGGAGCCTGGGCGCCGTGGTGATGCGTGAGGCATTGCGCGACTTGGGCCGCTGGCTGGGCGCGGGACACCAACTCGACCTGGCGGTCAACGTCTCGCTGGGCAGCGTTTTCTCCCTCGATTACCCAGACTTCGTGGTCGAGCAGGCGCGTGCGGCAGGCGTGCCATTGCATCATCTGGTGCTGGAAATCACCGAAAGCCGGTTGATGGACAACCCCCAGGTACAGCTGGACGTGCTCACCCGGCTGCGCCTCAAGGGCGTGAAGCTCTCCATTGACGATTTCGGCACGGGCTATTCCAGCCTCGCGCAACTGCGCGACCTGCCATTCGACGAATTGAAGATCGACCGCGGCTTCGTCCATCAGGCAACCCGCACGCCTGCCCTGCGCGCCATCCTGGACGCCAGCCTCAGCCTGGCCAGGGAACTCGGCCTGCGCACGGTGGCGGAAGGCGTGGAGGACCGGGAGGACTGGGACCTCCTGCGCACGGCAGGCTGCGACATGGTGCAGGGCTATTTCATCGCGAGGCCGATGCCAGGGAGCGAAGTCGAGGACTGGCTGGCCAAGTGGGAAGATCGGCGAAAAAACCTCCTCGCCGATGCCACTGCGGGCGATAGTTGAGCGATATCACCAACGCTGGCGCACTGGAACCCCCTTGCGATGGCAAGCATGGCCAACTCAGGCGTGGCTTGGCGGCAAGGCATCGACACCGCAACTTTGACGCAGCGCACCATAAAAGGCCGTGTCGAGGTATTAAACTGTGCGGCTGACCAACCCGCCCGCCGAGGGCACGACGCGCAGTTTCCAATATCTCCGTCGTCCGCCCAGCGGTCCCATTTCCTTCCGCTAGCCCGTCGTGCCGGCCTGCAGCCGGCACCCCCCATCATGGAGTCATCGTCGCATGATCTTTGAAACCATCGCCAATACCGGCCACGAAGAAGTCGTTTTCTGCCACAACAAGGACGCTGGCCTGAAGGCGATCATCGCCATCCACAACACCGTGCTCGGCCCGGCCCTGGGTGGCTTGCGCATGTGGCCCTACCAGACCGAGGAGGAGGCGCTGAACGACGCACTGCGCCTGTCGCGTGGCATGACCTTCAAGAACGCCGTGGCCGGCCTGAACCTGGGCGGCGGCAAGTCGGTGATCATCGGTGACCCCGCCAAGGACAAGTCCGAGGCCCTGTTCCGCGCCTTCGGCCGCTTCGTCAACTCGCTCAACGGCCGCTACATCACCGCCGAGGACGTCGGCATCGACGTCAACGACATGGAATACGTATTCCGCGAGACCGAGTACGTCACCGGCGTGCACCAGGTGCACGGCGGCTCCGGCGACCCCTCGCCGTTCACCGCCTTCGGCGCGTTGCAGGGCGTGATGGCCACGCTGCACGCCAAGTACGGCAACGAGGACGTGGGCAAGTACAGCTACGCCGTGCAGGGCGCCGGCCATGTCGGCAGCGAGTTCATCAAGCTGCTGCGCGAACAGGGCGCCAAGGTGTTCGTCACCGACATCAACAAGGAAGTGGTGCAGCGCTGCGTCGACGAGCTGGGCTGCGAGGCGGTGGGCACGGACGAGATCTACGACGTGGACTCCGACGTGTTCTCGCCCTGCGCGCTGGGCGGCACGATCAATGAGCAGACGATCGACCGCATCAAGGCGAAGATCATCTGCGGCCCGGCTAACAACCAGCTCTCCACCGACGATATCGGCCTCGAGCTGAAGAAGCGCGGCGTGTTGTATGCCCCGGACTACGCGGTAAATGCTGGCGGCGTGATGAACGTGTCGCTGGAAATCGATGGCTACAACCGCGAGCGGGCCATGCGCATGATGCGCACGATCTACTACAACCTGGGCCGCATCTTTGAGATCGCCAAGACCCAGGACATCCCGACCTACCTGGCCGCCGACCGCCTGGCCGAGGAGCGCATCAACGCGATCGGCAAGATCAAGCTGCCGCACATGGGCAACAATGGCACCCGCTTCCAGGGGCGCATGCGCGGGCAGTAAGCAGCGCCGGCAGCAGAAAGCCGCCAGTCACATGGCGGCTTTTTTTGTGCGCGGCGGCCGGTTGCCAGGCAGCTTTGCCCGCGTGAGCTACCATCATGGCCTGATCTGACAGGGAGTTTGCCCGTGCATCCGTTTTCGTTGGGCGAGGACATCGACATGCTGCGCGATGCCGTGCGTGCGTTCGCCGAGAAGGAAATCGCGCCGCGCGCCGATCGCATCGACCGCGATAATCTGTTTCCCGCTGATTTGTGGCGCAAGTTCGGCGAGATGGGTCTGCTCGGCGTCACCGTACCCGCCGAGTTCGGCGGCAGCGGCATGGGCTTCCTCGCGCACATGGTGGCCATGGAGGAAATCTCGCGCGCCTCGGGTTCGGTCGGCCTGTCCTACGGCGCGCACTCCAACCTGTGCGTCAACAACATCTACCACAACGGCACGCCGGAGCAGCAGCGCAAATACCTGCCGAAACTGTGCAGCGGCGAACATGTGGGCGCGCTGGCGATGAGCGAGCCCGGCGCCGGCTCCGACGTGGTCGGCTCGATGAGCTGCAAGGCGGTGAAGAAGGGCGACGCCTGGATCGCCAACGGCAACAAGATGTGGATCACCAACGGCCCCGACGCGGACGTCCTGCTGGTGTACATGCGCACGGCGCCGCGCAATGTCGGCAGCCGCTGCATGACCGCCTTCATCGTCGAAAAGGGCATGAAGGGTTTCCACACCGCGCAGAAGCTGGACAAGCTCGGCATGCGCGGCTCGAACACCTGCGAGCTGGTGTTCGAGGACTGCGCCATCCCGGCGGA
>DATNBK010000172.1:0-2361 GCA_035571995.1 Rhodanobacter sp. | reverse complement strand
ACCTGTATTCGTCCACTGGCACCGGTCCGTACAACGAGGTCATCGACCCGATCACCGTCAACGAGTGGTGGAAGCTCGCCACCAACGACGTGCTGCAGATGACCAAGCGCGGCGTGCCGGGCGTGTTCACCTACGGCTTCTACGACGGCTGGACGCCGAACTACCTGTTCTTCATCGCGCACACGCACAACGCGATTGGGCGCTTCTACGAGGTGCAGAGCTTCGGACCGGACAACTACGTGGTGAAGCCCAGCAAGACGACCATGAGCCGCGAATGGTTCCGCACCAACCCACCGCTCGCAAGCATCAACTGGGGGCCGCGCAACAACACCAACATCCAGGAGTCGGCGATCCTCTTTTCGCTGACCGACGTGGCCAATGACCGTGAAACATACATGGATGATTACTGGCGCAAGAACCAGAACGCCGTGAACAAGGGCCACAACGGCCCGATCAACGGTTGGGTCATCCCCGCCCAGCAGCGCCGCAAGGCCGACGCCGCCGACGCAGTGAACGAACTGCGCCGACAGGGGCTGGAGGTTTCCGTCGCCAGCAGCGCGTTCAACGTGGGCAAGCTGTCGGTACAGCCCGGCGACTACATCATCCGCGGCGACCAGCCATATCGCACCATCGCGGACATGTATTTCCCGGTGCAGCAGTTCTCCACTGCCAACCCCACGCCGTATGACGACACCGGCTGGACCTTCCCACTGATGCGCGACATCGTCATCGAGCCGGTGGGCGACAAGAGCCTGCTCGACCATCCGATGAGCCTGCTCACCG
The DNA here is from genome assembly GCA_035571995.1 of Rhodanobacter sp. Lineage (GTDB taxonomy): Bacteria > Pseudomonadota > Gammaproteobacteria > Xanthomonadales > Rhodanobacteraceae > Rhodanobacter. The sequence goes on along the minus strand of DATNBK010000172.1, from coordinate 1,578 downwards.
CCGATGCGGTGGCGGCTGGCGGCATCACCGGTACCGGCAGCGTACTCGTGGTGGACAACACCGCCGACAACAACGTCGCCGCGTTCCGCTTCAAGTTCGCCAGGACGAAGATGGAGGCGGCGGAACAGGACTTCACCGCGGGCGGACACAAGTTCCGCGCCGGCGCCATCGTCATCCGCAACGCGAACCGTGGCGCGCTGGAACCGGAACTGAAGCAGCTCGGCCTGTCGGCCTGGGCCATGGCCTCGGCGCCGGAAGTGCCGACCCACGACCTGGACATCCCGCGCATCGGCTACGTGCACAGCTGGCAGCGCACCCAGGATGAGGGTTGGGTGCGTGCGGCGCTGGATACCTATGGCGTGCCGTACACCTACTTCGGCGACATCAAGCTGCGCGAAGGCAAGCTGCGCAGCAAGTACGACGTGATCATCTTCCCCCACGTCGGCGGCACCGTGCAGACCATGGTGGAAGGCATTGCCAAGGTCGGCAACCGCGCCCTGCCATACCAGAAGACCGGCGAATTCAAGTCGCTCGGGACCCCGGATTCCTCGCCAGACATCCGCGGCGGCCTGGGCCTCGATGGTGTGCAGGCGCTGGATGAATTCGTGCGCCAGGGTGGCACGCTGATTGTCGAGGGTGCCACCTCGACGATCCTTCCCGCCTACAACCTCACCCCGGGCGTGAGCATCGAGGAGCCGGCAAACCTGTTCGTGCGCGGCAGCATCATGCGCGGCGTCATTGCCGACGCGCAAAGCCCCATCGTGTATGGCTACGGCGCGCGCGAAGTCCCGGTGTACTTCAACCAGGCGCCGGTCATCCATGCAGTGGATCCAAACAAGGCCTCTTCCGGCTTCAGGATGTTTGCCGGTGCCGGCAGGCGCAGTGCCGTGGACGGGCAGAACGTCACCCCAATGGCCCAGGGTCAGCAAGTCTCGACCTGGAATGCGGACAGGACTGCCGCGGCTGCCAAGCCTGCGGAAGCTACCGATGAGCCGTCGCTGCCGCCCTTCATGCGGCCCTCGGGTCCGGCGACGACGGATGGCCCGCGCGTGGTGCTGCGCTTCCCCGACAAGGCGGCGGACATGCTGTTGTCCGGCACCCTGTCCGGTGGCGAGACGCTGTCCGGCCGTGCCCAGGTCGTGGACGAGTCGGTGGGCAAAGGCCACATCGTGATGTTCGCGATCCGCCCGTTCTGGCGCTGGCAGACCCAGGGCACCTACATGCTGGGCTTCAACGCGATCATGAACTGGAACGACCTGAACGCCGGCAAGGCCGCGCCGACCGCCGACTGAGCCGGCCGCGAGCCGTCTGGGCGTCCGGCACCCCTCCGGGCTTGACCCCCTTCACCCCCCTTTCCCCCACGGTGAAGCTGTCTGGGGAGAGGGGGCCGGCAGCTCCGCGCGCTTGATCGACAACATGGAATCTTCCACGGGGCCAGGGGCGCTCAGCCGTCTTCCTCATCGGGCTCGCCGCGGGGCAGCGCGGTGACCAGGAGCTTGTCGATGCGCGCACCGTCCAGGTCGACGACCTCGAAGCGATAGTTGCCGCCGACGCAGCTCTCGCCAATGCGCGGGATGC
>DATNBK010000171.1:0-16054 GCA_035571995.1 Rhodanobacter sp. | reverse complement strand
CCGAACGCGCCGCCGAGCTGGCCGCGCGCAAGGCTGCCGTCGAGAGCGGCACCGCGAGCAACCCGGTGCTGGCTGCGCTGGCGCGCGCCCGCGCGCGGCAACAGGCCAAGTCGCCATGAAGCGCGACGAAGTGGTGGAGCTGTTTACGCGCCTGCGCGAGATCAATCCGCACCCGACCACCGAACTCGCCTATACCACGCCGTTCGAGCTGCTGGTGGCCGTGGTGCTGTCCGCGCAGGCCACCGACGTGGGCGTGAACAAGGCCACGCGCAAGCTCTACCCGGTGGCGAACACGCCGCAGGCGATCGTCGACCTGGGCGAGTCAGGGCTGAAGAAGTACATCAGCACGATCGGCCTGTACAACGCCAAGGCCAAGAACGTGGTCGCGCTGTCGCGCCTGCTGCTCGAGCGCCACGGCGGCAAGGTGCCGCGCACCCGCGAGGCACTCGAAGCGCTGCCCGGCGTGGGCCGCAAGACCGCCAACGTCATGCTCAACACGGCATTCGGCGAGCCGACCATCGCGGTGGACACGCACATCTTCCGCGTCGCCAACCGTACCGGTCTCGCCCCCGGCAAGGACGTGCGCGCGGTGGAAGACAAGCTGGTGAAAGTGGTGCCCGACGAGTTCAAAAGGGACGCCCACCACTGGCTGATCCTGCACGGCCGCTACGTGTGCACCGCGCGCAAGCCGCACTGCCCGGAATGCATCATCCGCGACCTGTGCCGCTACAAGTTCAAGACCGTGGAACGCACGCCCAGTCCAGGCAAGGGACGCCGCCGCGTGGATGTGTTGCCGACGGATTGACCATGGTCAAGACAGCATCGCGCTGCGCCGGCAACACTGGGCCGGTACCTGCCGCGCCCTGCCCAACGCCTGGAGTGCATGCCATGCGCCACAACGTCCTCATCATCGGTGCCGGACCGGTCGGCCTGTGCCTGTCGCTGGCCCTGGCCAAGCGCGGCATGGAGGTCGACGTGGTCGAACGCCAGAGCGCGGAGACCTTGGCCGCCCCCGCCTACGACGGGCGCGAGATCGCGCTGACCCAGGCCTCGATGCGCCTGCTGCGCACGCTGGGCGTATGGCCGCACATTGCCGAAGACGCCATCGCGTCGGTGGCCCGGGCGCATATCATGGACGGCGCCGACGACGGCTTCGTGGTCGACGCCGCGCCGCTGGGGCGCGGTCGGCTGGGGGTGCTGGCGTCCAACCACGCCATCCGCGCGGCCGCCTGGCAGGCGGTGGCGGCGGAGCCGCGCATCCGCGTGCATGCCGGGGTTGCGGTGGAGCGTGCCCGCACCGACGCGGTCTCGGCCCACGTCCACCTCGCCGATGGCAGCGAGCTCGAGGCCGCCCTGCTGGTGGCTGCCGACAGCCGGTTTTCCGAGACCCGGCGCGGCATGGGCATTCCGGTGCACATGCACGACATGGGCATGAGCATGCTGCTGTGCCGGGTGCAGCATGCCGAGGCCAACCACGGCACGGCCTGGGAGTGGTTCGGGCAGGAGCAGACCCGAGCCCTGCTGCCGCTGCGGGAGCGCCTGTCTTCGGTGGTATTGACCGTGCCCGACGGCGAAGCACAGCGGCTGCAGCACCTCGCCCCGGACGCGCTGGCGGAGGAGCTGGCTGCGCGCTACGAAGGCCGGCTCGGGGCGATGAGCGTGGCCAGCACAGTCCACCGCTATCCGCTGGTCGCCACCTGGGCCCGGCGCTTCGTCGGCCGGCGCTTCGCCCTGATCGGCGACGCCGCCATCGGCATGCACCCGGTGACCGCGCACGGCTTCAATCTCGGCCTGGCCGGCGTCGAGCACCTGGCCGCGGCGACCGGCGACGCCGTGCACCGCCACGGCGATCCGGCCCATCCCTCTCTGCTGGTGCGCTACCAGCGCCGGTTGCGCATAAACAGCGCACTGCTGTTCGCAGGCACGCAGACCGTCGCCGGCCTGTTCACCGACCAGCGCGCGCATGCGCGTCCGCTGCGCCACGGCATCATGCGCCTGGGCCGCAAGCTGCCTGCGGTCCGCCGCGCCCTGGCCGCCAGCCTGGTCGACGACACGCCGCGCCCCGCTTCCCTGCCCCACCACCTGCATACCGCGTTCGACATCCTGCGCCCCCGGCTCGGGCCGAGCCACGTGCACCCGCGAGCCTGATCCGTTACATCAAGCAGCGCTCAAGGAGCCAGGAACACATGCGGCTGCCGCAGCAGCGCACTCCAGCCGCGGGCGCCCAACACCAGCAGCACCACGCCCAGAAGCGCCAAGCCGATCCCGATGGCGCACCAAGGCTCCGACGCGGCCACGCCAAGACCCAGCAATCACAAGCTGATCCCAACGAGCAATGTCATGGCGCCAGTCAACAAAAACTGCGCCAAGCCAGACCATGGCCGGCTCGCCACGATGGCTGGCAGTACTACGGCAATCCCCCTACAAGTCATCGACCATTTGTGGACGACTGTCATCTGACCAATGCCGACATGCGCGCCCGCATCACGGGCCGCCATCCTTGAAACCCGACCAATCTGTACTCGTTAATATTCAGCCTCTTTATCGATATGGCCGCTACATATCCAGCCGTCTTTTAATTCTCTCGTCAAACACTTTTGCGAACAGAAAACCTATTACCGCAAAACCAGTGGAAAGAATCAGGTCAGGCACGATGTCAACACCGGACATATGGAGCTTGATTGCACTTATGCTCCCAACGCCTATCATTATCCCAAGTATCCACACATGTAGTTGTTTTATCATCCAGTTCGGCCGCATTAGGAAGATTGACGCAACTATGCTGACGAAAATAAAGTAGCATACCCAAACCATCATCAAATCAGTACCCGTGAAGTCAATATTTACACGTGACGCATCGGCTACCAGGAGGAATATGAACCATCCCGCCGCAAATATTGCGGCCACGGAGACTCCATCACCTTTACGAGTATGTATAATCATTTACTTCTCCAGATGGTTGATATACGCGGATCAATGTTCGCGTATATCAACCGGGACAGTCGTTAAATACCAATCCACTCATCAATACCCGTCCCTATCGCCCAGCCCACCCCCCATGAGAATCCCAGAGCCGCACCCACTGCGCCACCACGGGCCGCGCCAGCAGCGGTATCAGTAACAATTATTCCCAGTGCCGCTCCTGCACCGCCACCAATGCCGATCGCGCCAGCGAGATCGCCACCAGAAACAGCTTTTACTTCGTTATCAGTCAAAACTTCCATTCGAGTTTTCCTTTCGCTTGCTTGAAAGGTAGAGCCGTCCAAGCTTCGGCTACCGCGCCACCTCCACTTCACAAGGTGGTGACGAGATTGGATGTGTCTTCCCAGCCGTAACGACCAGCACCTGCTGCGCAGCAGCGACGGTGTGAGTGCGGTGAGCAATGACAAGGCGGGTAACCGACAGCGCGCCGACGTTCGCGCCAACTTCCTGTTCGCAATGCATGTCCAAGTGACTGGTAGCCTCATCCAGCACCAGAAGCTTGGGCTGCCGATACATCGCCCGCGCCAGGATTACTCGCTGCTTTTGCCCACCAGACAGGCTTGAACCCATGTCGCCGACCAGGCTCTGGTAGCTCATGGGCATGGCCATGATGTCGTCGTGGATGCATGCCAGCCGCGCGGCGGCTTCGATTTGCATCGAATTGGTGGTGGGGTCGAAGAAGCTGATGTTGTCGGCAATGGAGCCGGCAAACAACTGATCGTCCTGCATCACCGCGCCTATCCATTGGCGATAGGTATCCAGGCCGAGTTTGCGGATGTCGATGCCGCCAAAGCGGACTTCGCCTTCCTGAGGCGTGAGCAGGCCAAGCGCGACTTTGGCCAGCGTGCTCTTGCCGCAGCCGCTCGGGCCGACGATGGCGACGGACTCACCCGCCTCTACTCGAAGGTTGCAGTGGCGCAGGATCCACGGCTCGCTGTCCGCGTAGCGGAAACTGACGTCGTGCAGCTCGATGCTGGCGTCGGGAATAGGTCCGCTCCATACCGGCGTCGCCAACGTCTCCGGTGCACTCAGCGCAATATCGGCCACGCGCTCGGCGTGCAGCTTCAGCATGCTGAAGTCCACCCACTTGTCGATCAGGCTCGCGGCGCGGCTGGTGAACTGGTCGGCGTAGGCGATGAACGCGATCAACATGCCGGCCGAGAACCTGCCTTCGAGGGCCAGCGTGGCGGCGATCCAGATCATGGCCACGCGGCCGATGCCGAACATGAGCTGGTTGCTCAGGGTGAAGCCGATGCCCAGACGCTGGATGCCGATGTTGCGGTTGGCCGTGGCCACGGTGGCGTTGGCGTAGCGGCCCAGGCGCTCGTCCTGCTTGTTGGCAAGCTTGATCGGCATGGCGCCGCGGATGGATTCCAGCAGTTCGCTTTCCTGCCGCGCGGCGTACACGATCTGTTCCTCGTTCGCGCGCCGCAGCGGGTTGAAGAACGCCCAGCGGATCAGCCCATAGACGAGGAACAGCCCGACGATCAGGGCGGTGAGCCACACGCTGTAAAGCGCCATCACCGCCAGGGTCACCAGCGACATCAGCCCGTCCAGCAGAGAGCCGATGAACTGCGTGGTCAGGGTGCGCTGGATGGTCTGGATGGACCCGAAGCGCGACACCACGTCGCCCACGTGGCGCTTGCCGAACCAGTCCAGCGGCAGGCGCATGAGATGGCTGAACAAATTGCTCGCCCACTGCACGTTCAGCGTGGCGCCCAGCCACATCACCGCCCAGGAGCGCGCGGCGGTGATGACGGCCGACGATTGCCACTGGGTCTGTAAGTCGGCTTGCAGGCGCGCACGCTGGGTTTCAAATTCCTTGCCGACCAGCGTGTGCACATCGCCCAGCGCGGCGCTGTCCTGCTCGCTGGAGAGTCGCAACCACACGTCACCGGCCGTGACGTGCTGACTATCACGCACGGCCAAACGCGTGATCGTCCCTACGCTTGGCGCCACGACGTTCAACAAACCCGCCGTGGGCACGAGCAGGCCACGCACGGTGGCGCGACGGGTGTAGTGACCAAGAAGCAGGAACAGCGCGATGGCTGCCGCAAGCGCCAATACCAGCACCGTCAGGAGCCACCGCGACAATGGCGCTGCAACCATGATCGAGTCCAGCCAATCCGAACGCTGGGCCTCCATCACCTGTTGCCTGAACAACTTGCCCGACATCCGCAGGCCCACCGTTGCCAGATTGCCCTGTCGCCGCGCTCCGCCGGCTCAACCCTGCTCCCTGTTTGGGCGCAATCATGCGACCGGCAAAATTATTGTGGTGTCATGGTCTGGCACGAGTACGCCAGCGCCCGGTCGCGGCGGACGCCCGGCGTACAAGGAATTCGGTTTAAGTCAGCTACGCCCTTATCCCTCTTTATTGCATCCTCGCAACATCGGGCTGTGGCCTCCCACGCTCGGGTTCGTTGCACTCATCCCGCAACTTTCGCTCATATGGATCTTTAATAAGATCTTCCATGTTAGGATGGAACCATGACCGCAAAACCCCTACGCGCCGAGTCCCATCCAGCCCCAATGCCGCATATTGTCGGAGGCTTTTCCACTGTATTGGCGGACCCGCCCTGGCGCTTTAGCAACCGCACCGGCAAGGTGGCGCCGGAGCATCGCCGACTCGACCGCTACTCCACGATGTCGCTGGACGACATCATGACAATCGACGTGAAATCCATCCTCGCGCCGAATGCGCATCTGTACCTATGGGTGCCAAATGCGCTGTTGCCCGACGGCATGGAGGTGATGAAGGCATGGGGCTTCCGCTACGTCAGCAACATCGTATGGGCCAAGCGGCGCAAGGATGGCGGCCCGGACGGCCGGGGCGTGGGGTTCTACTTCCGCAACGTCACCGAGCTCTTGTTGTTTGGCGTGCACGGCTCGATGCGCACGCTTTCCCCCGGTCGCTCGCAGGTCAACATGATTGAAACGCGCAAACGCGAACACTCCCGCAAACCCGACGAGCAGTACGACCTGATCGAGGCCTGCTCCCCCGGTGCCTACCTGGAATTGTTCGCACGCCATAAGCGGCCAGGCTGGACGGCATGGGGCGACGAAGCATCTGATGACGTAGCACCGCGAGGCGTAGTCCACAAAGGCTACGAGGGCGGCGCCATCCTGCCACCACTGCTGCCGAACGAACATCTGTCCAGGGAACGCGTCAATGCCCTCGGGGACAAACTCCGTGCCTTGTACCAAGCGGGCCATAGCGTTCGGCAACTGGCGGAAGATACCGGCTACTCGATCCAGCGCATCCGCACCCTGTTGCAGGCAGCCGAAACCTCGATGCGGCCACGCGGACGAACCACGACAACGTCGCTGGTCACGGCAGACCTGTTTCAGGCAGGCGAATAAGCTTTGCCGTTCCAGGTTGCCGGCGTGGCGGCAGCGATCAGCAACGGACACGTGCCCATCACGCCTCGTCGCACGCGCAACGCCGCTTTCTCCAGGTTGGTGGTCGTCGACGTACCAAGGTCGATAGGCAACTTGGAATTTCGTTGATTGTCCGGCAACGTCGTTTGGTATTCGCGCCACAACTGCTCGGCCAGATGCTTGAGCGCGACGCGGTCCTGGGTGATCAATACCGCCGCTGAAATGACTCCAGCCTCGTGCCATGCACGGTAAGCCGACAGGTCGCGATCCAGATTCCCATCCTTCGCGTTCCACTCCACGTCTAAAGCCACGCGGCCCTTGAAGTTGTCGACTAGGTAGCCTTCCTGGTAGACCGTGTCGAGGCGCTCGACTTCCTTGCCCGACTTCGTCAGCAATACGCCCTGTGTTGCAATGTCAACACGAATCTCGCGCCAGCCACGCTCGGCAAACATGCCGTCGATGATCTTGGCAATGTCGCCACGATTGCCGCCCGCTTTCAGCCAATGCAACGGATCCAGCGAAAAGGCCGTCAGCACACGGGTGATGTCGGCCCACTCAGCCGGGCACACCGAACGCAGTACGGCCGCGGCGGAACTGGTTTCGAGGAATGACCAACGCGCGCGGACCGCCGGATCGAGGACCAATGGATCGTCATAAGTCCTGGTTTCGAACACGCGTCACCTCCCTGTCTGTTCCGCCCGATTGGCCGCCTTCGACTTACCGATCATTTCGCAGCGCGGTTGACGTACCAGATGGTCTTGAGTTCCAGGTACTGGTCGAGAGCTTCCAGGCCGTTGTCGCGACCGCCGAACCCAGACTGTTTGTAGCCGCCGAAGGGGGTGGTGATGTCACCTTCGGAGAAACCATTGACCGAGACGGTGCCGGCGCGGATGGCGGTGGCGACGCGCTGGGCGCGGTGCACGTTCTCGGTGTACACCGAGGCGGCCAGGCCGTAGCTGGTGTCGTTGGCCAGGCGGATCGCCTCCTCCTCCGTGTCGAAGCCGGTCACGGCCAACAGCGGGCCGAAGACTTCCTCGCGGAACAGGCGCGTGTGCGGGGCGACGTCGGTGTACACGGTCGGCTCCACGTACCAGCCGCTCAGGTAGTCGCCACGGACGTTGCCGCCGGTGACGGCGTGCAGGCCGTCGGCCTTGGCCGAATCGAGGAAACCCTTGACCTTCTCGAAGTGCGGCCCCTCCACCATCGGCCCCAGGCGCACCCCGGGCTCGCGCGGATCGCCCAGCTTCCAGTCGCCCAGGCCGGCGACGAGCTTCTCGAGCAGCGCGTCCTTCACCTCGTTGGCCACCAGCAGGCGCGAGCCGCAACTGCAGTTCTCGCTCATGTTCCAGAACGCGGCGTTCAGGATGTCCGACACCACGGCGTCGATATCGGCGTCGGCAAACACCACTTGGGGATTCTTGCCGCCGCACTCGAGCACGATCTGCTTCAGGTTGCTCTCGGCCGCGTACTTGAGGAACAGGCGGCCGACGTCGGTGGAGCCGGTGAACGACACCACGTCCACGTCCGGGTGCCGCCCAAGCGCCTCGCCGGCGTGTTCACCCAGGCCGTTGACCACGATCAGCGCCTCGGCCGGGATGCCCGCCTCGCGCGCCAGTTCGGTCATGCGCACCGCCGACAGCGGCGTGAGTTCGGCCGGCTTGACGATGACACTGTTGCCGGTGACCAGGGCCGGCCCCACCTTCCACGCATACATCTGCGCGGGAAAGTTCCACGGCAACACGGCGCCCACCACGCCGGCCGGCTCCTTGACGATCAGGCCGGTGGCGTTCGGGCCGGTCGGCGCGATCCGGCCATAGACCTTGTCGGCGGCCTCGGCATACCAGCGCAAGGTGTCGATGGTGGCCGGGATGTCGGTGTTCTCGCATTCGTCGATCGGCTTGCCGGCGTCGATGCAGTCGAGCGCGGCGAGTTCCCCGGCGTGCTCCTGCAACAAGTCGCACCATTTCAGCATCACCGTCTTGCGCTCGGCCGGGCTCTTGTCGCGCCAGGTGCCAGCGTCGAAACAGGCGCGCGCGACCTTCACCGCGGCATCGATTTCCGCCTTGCCACCGGCGCCCAGCGTACCGATCACGCTGTTGTCGATCGGCGTGCGGTTGACCAGGCCGTCATCGTTGCCCTGGAAGCCAGGGATCAGTTGCGGTGCCTTCAGTTCGCCGCGCGCGGCGCGTGCAAAGACTTCCTGCTTGCTCAATGCCATGGTCTCAACCTCCACGTACCAGTTCACGGAATGCCTGCTTGGCGGCGGCGTCCAGCGGCGCCAGCGGCAGGCGCACATCGCCGGCGTCCAGGGTGCCGTTCAAGCAGCCGGCCTTGGCCTTCTGGTTGTAGTCGCCCGATTCCATCGAATGCAGCGCCGGGTACATGGCCCGCATCATGGCCCGCGCACGGTCCCAGTCGCCGGCCCGGGCCGCCTTCTGCAAGGCCACCTGCTCGCCAGGAAAGACATTGGCGGCGCCGGCGATCCAACCCTTGGCGCCCCAGAAGAAGAAATCCACCGGCTGGTCGTCGCAGCCGCAGATCACCTCGAAATCCTTGAAGCCGGCCTGCAGCATGCGCAGTGCCTGGCTGAAGTCGCCGCTGGATTCCTTGATGCCGACGATGTTCGGCACTTTGGCCAGCGCGGCCACGGTCTCGAACTCCACGTTCACGCCGACGCGGACCGGGAAGTTGTAGATGATGATGGGCAGCGCGCAATGTTTGGCCGCATATTCGAAATGCGCGCGAATCCCGTCCTGGCTCGCCAGGCTGTATGGCGGCGCCGAGAGCAGCAGGCAGTCGTAGCCGATCGACTTGGCCTCGGCGGCGCGCTCGATCGAGCGCCGCGTGGACAGGTCGCCAATGCCGGCAATGAGTTGCACGCGGCCGGCGGCGACGCGGTGCACGGTCTGCAGCACCTGGCTGCGCTCGGCGTCGCTGAGCGCGTAGTACTCGCCCGTGGTGCCGCAGGCGGCAATCCCGGCCACGCCCTTGGCAATCATGGCCTCGACCAGGGTCTCGAGCTTGGCGTGGTCGATTTCCGCGTTGCCGTCGAACGGTGTCACCAAGGGCACGTAAATGCCGTCGAATTGCATGGGTTGTCTCCAGGTATGCCGATCAGATGTTGCATGGCCGCGGGGCGAGGCCGCAGCCAGCCATGGCCGTCCATGTTCCCGCAAATGCCGGACGCTGCCCAGTCCGTACCCGCGAACGCCTACCGTAGCAGCTGCGCGCGCTCGAGTGCGGCCACGTGCTGCTGCAGCCGCGGTCCGAGATAGCAATGCGACCCGCAAGGCAGCAGGCCGGCTGCCGCAAACCGGCGCAGGTACCACGCCGGGGAGCGCGAGACAAAGCGATCGCGGTCACCGATGACGTCATCGTGGGACGTGAATACTTCCAGGAACGCAATGCCCTCGAGCATGTCCGCGATACCTTCCAGGCCGGCGCGGATCTCCGCCGGCTTCAGGTAATGCAGCACGTCGGCGCAGACGATCAGGTCGAAGCGACTTGGCAGGCGCAACTGGGCCAACTGGCCGAAACTGGCCAGGCCAATGCCGCGGCTGCGCCCGTAGCGCGCGACCACGTATGCGCTGGCGTCCAACCCCTGGTAGGCCAGCCGCGGGCGCAAGGCCAGCAACGGCGCACGCCACGCAGCCTCGCCGCAGCCGACGTCCAGCACGTTGCGCACCGGCCGCCCCAGGTAGTACTCCGCCTGGGCGACGGCCAGGGCCACCTTGCGCCGCAATTCGGCCGGTGCGCCAAGCGGGCGCGTCGGGTCGCGGTACCAGCGGTCGAAATATTTGCGGTCGTAGATTTTCGCCACCTTGCGCTCCTCGGTTTCATCCAGCATGCCAGGCGCTCCTGCTCGCCTCCCCCGGACCACTCCCCGGCCCGCACGCACCGGCCGACTTTCACCTGGAGCATGCCCTGGCTTTGCCAGCATGGGCCTCCCATCCATCACGAGCCATGCCATGCCCATCATGCGCTTTCGATTATTAGGCAGCCGCGCCGACGCCGACGAGGTGCTGGACGTCCTGGAGGGCCTCGATCGGCTCGAACACGTCGAGGAACTCGAAGGCGTGGGACCCGTGACACGCGACGACTCCAGCTCGGCCGAATCGATCGATGACACCGCGAGCCACACCTACGTCATCGAGGTGGACGCGCCGGACGACGAAATGGCAGACCAGGTCCGCGTCGCCGCCGAGGCCTGCGCCGCACGGCGCAACGCCGGGATCGAATTCATCGACGATTTCTGAACCGGGGCGCCCGCCCCCGACGACGGTCTCCAGCACCGGGCAGGCGACCCGCACATACGGCGTCCAAACCCGTATAATTGGAAGATTCGCCCCGAGAAAAGGCGCGCGGGGTCGATCGCGCCGTCGAAGTGACTTCCATGCTTATCGAGAAACTCCGCAACATCGCCATCGTCGCCCACGTCGACCACGGCAAGACCACGCTCGTCGACTGCCTGCTGAAGCAGTCCGGCACGTTCTCGGCGCGCACCGTGCTGGCTGAGCGCGTGATGGATTCGGACGACCAGGAAAAGGAACGCGGCATCACCATCCTGGCCAAGAACACCGCCATCGAATGGCGCGGCAACCGCATCAACATCGTCGACACCCCGGGGCACGCCGACTTCGGCGGCGAGGTGGAACGCGTGCTGTCCATGGTCGATTCGGTGCTGGTGCTGGTCGACGCGATGGACGGCCCCATGCCGCAGACCCGCTTCGTCACGCAAAAAGCGTTCGACATGGGCTTCAAGCCCATCGTGGTGATCAACAAGGTCGACCGTCCCGGCGCGCGCCCGGACTGGGTGCTGGACCAGACCTTCGACCTCTTCGACCGGCTGGGTGCCACCGACGAGCAATTGGATTTCCCGGTCATCTACGCCTCGGCGCTCAACGGCTACGCCAGCCTGGACAGCAATGTCCGCGAAGGCAACATGACGCCGCTGTACGAAGCGATCATGGCCCACGTGCCGGCACCGGACGTGCATCCGGAAGGGCCGTTCCAGATGCGCATCAGCCAGCTCGACTACAGCAGCTATGTCGGCCTGATCGGCGTCGGTCGCATCCAGCGCGGCACGGTGACGACCAACATGCCGGTCAGCGTGGTCGACCGCGAAGGCAAGAAGCGCACGGGCAAGGTGCTGCAGGTGCTCGGCTTCATGGGCCTGGAGCGGCGCGAGGTGCCCGAGGGCCAGGCCGGCGACATCGTCGCCATCTCCGGCGTGGAAGGGCTCAGCATCTCCGACACGGTGTGCGCGATCGACCACCCCGAAGCGTTGCCGCCACTCACCGTGGACGAGCCGACGATCAGCATGACCTTCCAGGTCAACAACTCGCCGTTTGCCGGCGACAAGAACCGCAGCGGCGGCAAGTTCATCACCAGCCGCCAGATCCGCGAGCGGCTGGAGCGCGAGATGCTGCACAACGTGGCGCTGCGGGTGGAAGAAGGCTCGGACCCGGACAAGTTCAAGGTCTCCGGCCGCGGCGAGCTGCACCTGTCGGTGCTGATCGAGAACATGCGCCGCGAAGGCTACGAGCTCGCGGTGTCGCGCCCCGAGGTCATCATCAAGATGATCGACGGGAAGCCGCACGAACCCATCGAGCAACTGGTGGTGGACGTCGAGGAGCAGCACCAGGGCGGCGTGATGGAGCGCCTGGGCATGCGCAAGGGACAGCTCAAGAACATGGTGCCGGACGGCCGCGGCCGGGTACGCATGGATTACGAGATTCCCGCGCGCGGCCTGATCGGCTTCCAGTCCGAATTCCGCACCCTGACCCAGGGCACCGGCCTGCTGTTCCATCTGTTCGACCATTACGGGCCCAAGGCCGAAGGCGCCATCGCCAAGCGCCAGAACGGAGTGATGATCGCGAACGCGCCCGGCAACGCGCCCGCATACTCGCTCGGACCGCTGCAGGAGCGTGGCCGGCTGTTCACTGCCGAAGGCGATGAGATCTACGAAGGCCAGTTGGTCGGCATCCACGCCAAGGACAACGACCTTACGGTCAACGCGATCAAGCCCAAGCCACTGACCAACATGCGCGCTGCCGGCAAGGACGATGCGATCCAGCTTTCCCCGGCCATCAAGTTCTCGCTGGAGCAGGCGCTGGAATTCATCGCCGACGATGAGCTGGTCGAGGTCACGCCGAAGGAGATCCGGCTGCGCAAGCGCCACCTCACGGAAATCGACCGCCGCCGCGCCTCGCGCAACTGACGGCGCGCCATCCCTGCCGACTATTTCCATAGGAACCCCAAGTGGGCTCCCATGGATGTCGGGCGCACGGGAGCATCCTCAATTCGCGGTACGGCGCGGATTGCAAGATAATGGATGCTTTGATCGACTGGGACGACGCGCATACGATGCGGCAGCGTCGCCCGGTCCCGCAGCTGCACGATCCAGCCAGGAGCATTCCCGATGAAAGACACTTTTTCCGCGCGCGACACCCTCGAGGTCAACGGCAAGCGTTATGCCTACGCCAGCCTGGCGAAGCTGGGCCAGCAGTTCGACCTGAAGCGGCTGCCGTACTCGATGAAGATCCTGCTGGAAAACCTCCTGCGCCGTGAGGACGGCGAGGAAGTGACGGCGGCGGAAATCAAGGCCATCGCCACCTGGGACCCCAGGAAGGAGCCGGACACCGAGATTGCCTTCATGCCTGGCCGCGTGCTGCTGCAGGATTTCACCGGCGTCCCCTGCGTGGTCGACCTGGCGGCGATGCGCGACGCGATGAACGCTTTGGGCGGCGATCCGACGCTGATCAACCCGCTCTCCCCGGTCGAGCTGGTCATCGACCATTCGGTGCAGGTGGACGTGTTTGGCAGCGAGGATGCGCTGGAGAAAAACGTCGAGATCGAATTCAAGCGCAACAACGCGCGCTACAGTTTCCTGCGCTGGGGGCAGAAGGCTTTCACTGATTTCAAGGTCGTGCCGCCGCGCACCGGCATCGTGCACCAGGTCAACCTGGAATACCTGGCACGCGTGGTCATCGACAACGAAATAGACGGCCAATTGTGGGCCTACCCGGATACCTTGTTCGGCACCGATTCGCACACCACCATGGTCAATGGGCTGGGTGTGCTGGGCTGGGGCGTCGGCGGCATCGAGGCGGAGGCCGCGATGCTGGGACAGCCGTCTTCGATGCTGATCCCACAGGTCGTCGGCCTGAAGCTCACGAACCGGCTGCCCGAGGGCGCCACAGCGACCGACCTGGTGCTGACCGTCACCGAGCTGCTGCGCAAGCATGGCGTGGTCGGCAAGTTCGTCGAGTTCCACGGCCCGGGCCTGAAGCATCTGGCCCTGGCCGACCGCGCCACGCTGGGCAACATGTCGCCCGAATACGGCGCCACCTGCGCGATCAGCCCGATCGATGCCGAGTCGCTGAAATACCTGCGCCTGTCCGGGCGCAGCGAAGAACGCATCGCCCTGGTGGAGGCCTACGCCAAGGCCCAGGGCCTGTGGCACGACGACAACACGCCCGAAGCGGAGTACAGCCTGGCGCTGGAGCTCGACCTGGCCAGCGTCAAGCCGTCCATGGCCGGCCCGAAGCGCCCGCAGGACCACGTCTTCCTGTCAGGTGTCAAGCAGAACTTCCATGAAAACCTGGGTGCCACGATTATCCACCGCAACGGCGACAAGGCACGCTTCGCGAACGAGGGCGGCGCCACCGCGGTCGGACACGACGTCAGCAGCGCGCTGCACCGCCAGCACGTGACGCGCAACGGCGAGGAGTTCGACATCGAGGACGGCGCCGTGGTCATCGCGGCGATCACCTCGTGCACCAACACCTCCAACCCGGCCGTGATGCTGGCCGCCGGCCTGCTGGCAAAGAAGGCGGCAGCCAGGGGCCTCAAGAGCAAACCGTGGGTGAAGACTTCGCTGGCCCCGGGCTCCAAGGTCGTCAGCGACTACCTGGAGCAGACTGGCTTGCTGGTCGAACTCGAAAAGCTGGGCTTCTACCTGGTGGGCTATGGCTGCACCACCTGCATTGGCAACTCGGGTCCGCTGCCGGAGGAAGTCAGCGCAGCCATCAGCGAGGGCGACCTCACCGTGGCCGGCGTGCTCTCCGGCAACCGCAACTTCGAGGGCCGCATCCACGCCGAGGTCAAGATGAACTACCTCGCCTCGCCGCCGCTGGTGGTGGCCTACGCCTTGGCCGGTTCACTCGACATCGACCTCACCACCCAGCCGCTCGGCCAGGATCGCGACGGCAAGGACGTGTTCCTGAAGGACATCTGGCCGTCCAACAAGGAAATCAGCGACCTCATGGCGACCGCGGTCACTTCGGACATGTTCAAGAAGAACTATGCCGATGTGTTCAAGGGCGACGAGCGCTGGAACGCGATCGCCTCGCCGGACGGCGCGCTGTACGCCTGGGACGAAGCCTCCACCTACATCAAGCATCCGCCGTACTTCGACGGCATGAGCATGGTCGTGCCGCCCAGCCAGGACATCGATGGCGCGCGCTGCATCGGCTTGTTTGGCGATTCGATCACCACCGACCATATTTCCCCGGCCGGCGCGATCAAGAAGGATTCACCGGCGGGCCGCTTCCTCATCGAGCGCGGCGTGACACCGCTCGAGTTCAACTCGTATGGCTCGCGCCGCGGCAATGACGACGTCATGGTCCGTGGCACATTCGCCAACATCCGCATCAAGAACCAGTTGCTCGACGGCGTCGAGGGTGGCTACACCCGCCACCTGCCCGACGGCAAGCAGATGACCATCTACGACGCGGCCATGCAATACCAGGCCGAAGGCACGCCGCTGCTTGTCATCGCCGGCAAGGAGTACGGCACCGGCTCGTCGCGCGATTGGGCGGCCAAGGGCACCCTGCTGCTGGGCATCAAGGCGGTGATTGCGGAGAGTTTCGAGCGCATCCACCGCTCCAACCTCGTCGGCATGGGCGTGCTGCCGCTGCAGTTCGAAGACGGCGACAGCGCCAAGTCGCTGGGCCTCACCGGCACCGAGGTGTTCGCCATCACCGGGCTGGACGACGGCAACGCGAAGCGCGCCACCGTGACCGCGACCAGCGCAGACGGCAAGCGCAAGGAATTCGGCGTACGTGTGATGTTGCTGACGCCCAAGGAGCGCGACTTCTACCGCCACGGCGGCATCCTGCAATATGTGCTGCGGCAGCTGGCTGCTCCCAAGGCCGCCTAGTCTGGATATAGACATGTGGGAGTCCGCCGGCGGGCGGGCTCCCACATCAACCACCGTGCAAAGCGGTTACAAGGTCTGCTTCCACGTGGCGCTGTAGCAACGCCAGTCGCCGTCGTCCAGGCGCCACGCGGTTTCAACCTGGTAGACGCCCAGATTGTCCGGCAGCAGGCGACCACCGGAGCGCAAGGCCACGGTGAACGTGGCCACCAGGCGCTCGCCGCGGTGCTCGACGCCGATGGGTCCGAGGTTCACCTTGACCTGCTCGCCACGCAACGCGAGCATGCCGACCATGCCGCTCAAGGCACGGCGGTCAAGTGCCCCGGCGTTGCCGCCGAAATCTTCGGTGAGTGCCGAGGCGACGCCCGTTGCACTGCCCTTCTCGGCAGCCTGCGCCGTCGATTCAATGGCCTGGCGCACCAGCACCTCATCGGCTGGACGATGGCAGGCCGACAACACCAGCACGCCGCACAAGGTGGTTGCCGCGACAATCAAAACCAGCGTGCGCGTAAAGCCCGCAGTCATCGTTGAACC
>DATNBK010000170.1:0-5027 GCA_035571995.1 Rhodanobacter sp. | reverse complement strand
GAGCGGGTTCGGTGCGCAGGCGGCACCCAACTCGGGCGAAAACCTGCCGCCCGGAGCCGCGGTGTTCTTCCACCTGCCGGCTGACTACGACGGCAAGCCGGTGAAGCTGAGCTTCAGCGATGCCTCCGGCAAGGAAATACGCAGCTACACCCTGCCGCAGCAGCCCAAGGCGACGGAACCCGCCTCCGGCGAGGGCGCTGCCAAGGTGGCCAAGTTGCATCCGGGAATGAACCGCTTCCTGTGGAACCTGCGTTATCCGGATGTGGCCGACGTCAAGGGCATCTACGAAAGTCCCCACAGCCAAGGCGCGCGGCCACCGGTTGGTCCGGAAGTCGTGCCGGGGACTTACTACGCTCAACTGAGTTACGCGGGGCACACGCAACGGCAACCGTTCGTGGTCAAGCTCGATCCGCGCCTGGACACGACGTCGGCCAAGCTGCAGCAACGCTTCGATCTGCTCATGCAGCTCCGTGACTCCATGGGCGAACTCGGCACCGCGCTGAACCAGGCGCTCGACGCCCGCACCGAGCTGGAGCAGGCGATCGCCGCCAAGCACGTGTCTGGCGACGCGGCCACGCAAGCCCTGGCCGGCCTGAACCGCGACATCGACGACATG
Organism: Rhodanobacter sp.; assembly: GCA_035571995.1. Taxonomy (GTDB): domain Bacteria; phylum Pseudomonadota; class Gammaproteobacteria; order Xanthomonadales; family Rhodanobacteraceae; genus Rhodanobacter. The sequence continues at coordinate 4,411 of DATNBK010000170.1, read as the reverse complement.
GTGAACCTGCGGATCCAGTCGGACGAAGGCGCCCTGGTGTATGCGGGCAAGTTGCGTGCGCGCCTGTCGTGGCTGGTGGACACCGTGAGTGCGTCATTCGTGGCGCCGACGCCTGCGATGGTCGACGCGGCAGACACGTACATGGGCCAGGAGCGTGACGGCGTATCCCGCCTGCACGCGGACGTCGCGGGGGCCAAGGCTGCACTGCACTGATACCGATGTGCGTTCCATGAGGTAAGGAATCACGGACCCATCAGCCTCATGACCTTTGCTCGTCATTCCCGCTTGACCAGCTTCGCTGTTGAGAGGCTCCTCGCGGGAATGACGAGCAAGAGCGTCTTGTTCGGACCTGCCCTAAAACGTGCTGCTGTCGTGGGCGGCGGGTCAGCGCAGGAGCAGCACGGTGTTGTCGGCGTCGGGCGCGACCAGCCGGTCCAGACCGTGGGCGAGAAAGCGCCGCAGTGCAGCGGCGGCCCGTGGCTGGTCTTGCGGCGGGGACGAGTTCAACTGCCGGGCGAGCAGGGCCGCCGCAGCGCAGCGGGCCAGGGTGAAGGCCAAGCCGCGTGCGCCGGCCTGCAGTGCATCCGGCGCGCCCCCGGACCGCTCCACGAATTCCTGCGCGCACTCGAGCGCGTCCTGGATCAGGCCGGCGGCATGGCTGGTTTCATCGCCGCTGGCCCAGTCGTCGGCAACGCCGCGCAACGCACCCAGGCTGCCGGCGCCAATCGCACGCAGGCTGTCCAGGGACAGCACGTTCGTCGTGCCTTCCCATATTGGGTAGACCTGTGCGTCGCGCAGCAATTGCGGCAGGCCGGTGTCCTCGATGTAGCCCGCGCCGCCGAAGCATTCCAGCGCCTCCGAGCAGATCGCGACCGCGAGCTTGCCGGTCCACAGCTTGGCCAGTGGCGTCAGCAGGCGCAGCGCCGCGGCTTCGTCATCGCTCGCGGCACCGTGTTCCACGCGACCCAGCAGGTGGGCCACCTCGAACGCCAGCGCAAACGCACCGGCAAACTCGGCATGCATGTCCGCCAGCGTCTGCGCGTGCAGCGGCTGTTCGATCAATGGACGGCCAAACGCCTGCCGCCGCTGCGCGTAATCCTGCGCCAGCGCAATTGCGCGCGCCATGCTCGCCACGGCGCAGACCGAGTTCCAGGTGCGGGTGGTGTTGAGCACCGGCGCGATCTGCCGCACGCCGTGCGCAAGCTCACCCACGGGCCAGGCCGGCAGTCCCTGCAGGTGGATTTCCGCGGTGGGCAGCTCGCGCGTGCCGAGCTTGTCCTTCAGGCGGTCGATCACCAGTTCCGGCTTGCGCCGCGGGCCGTCCATGGTCTCCGTGTAGAAGAGCGCCAGCGCGTCATTGCGCGGCTCCGCGCCCTCGGGCAGCGCGAGGGCCAGCGCGGCCTCGCCGACCACCGCCGAGCTGAACCACTTGCGCCCGTACAGCCGCCATTGGCCGGTCCCGTCGCGGCGCGCCACGGTTTCGCTGTGGCTGACATCCGAGCCGCCGATGGTCTCGGTCATCCACTGCCCGCTCAACCACAAACTGGCAGGATCGTCGCTGAGGAAATGCGGCAACGCGCGGTCCATCAGCTCCCGGTTGCCGGAGGCCTTGAGCGCGGTCGCCGCGCCATCGGTCATCGCCAGCGGGCAGGTGTAGAACTCGCTGGCAAGGTGGTAAAGATAGACGCGGGCGAATTCCTCCAGCCGCGCGTACTCGCTGTCGGCATGCCCCGAACTCAGCACGTGGCACTGCGTGGTGATGCGCGCGCCTTCCAGCCAGGCCTGGGTCAGCTCGATGCGGTCGATGCGCTCGCCCCACGGCCCCCACTGGGTCAGCACCGGTGTGCGCGGCGTGCTGGCACCGGCGCGATGCCAGGCCATGAGCGCATAGTCGCCGAGCGCATCGAGGTCGGCATCCAGCGCCGCCCGGCGCCTGGCTGGCAGCACCTGGTCGAGCAGACCCGGCAGCAGGGGATAGCTGCGGTACGGGTGGGCAAGTCGTGGAGCGTCTTGCAGGAAGGCCATGGCGCGCTCGGGGACGCGAGGGGTGGCTCGAGTATAGGCGGCGCGCATATGGCCCGCAGCACTGGCATCATCGGCTGGTACCCATGTGAGGGACTGTCATGAACTTTTCCCAGGCAATGCGCACCGTCACCCGAGACGGCGACTCCTGGAGCGCCGAGGTCGGCGCGGACTGGCTGCAGGGCCGCAGCGCATTTGGCGGCCTGCAGGCGGCGCTGGGCTTGCGCGCGATGCGCGACCTGGTACCGGCGGCGCTGGCGCTGCGCGCACTGCAGGTCACCTTCCTCGCGCCCGTGCTGGCGGGCAGCGTCGCGATCCGCGCCGCCTGCCTGCGCAAGGGAGGCAGCACGATGCACGTGGAGGCAGGCTTGTATGCTGGCGAGCAGCTGTTGTGCCGGCTGCTGGGCGTGTTCGGCAGCGCGCGGCCATCCGCGCTGGACTTCCAGCCCAGGCAACCAACGGTGACCAACGCGGCGGCGCGTGAAGTACCGTACCTCCCGGCTAGGATGCCGGCCTTCTTCCAGCACTTCCGCGTGCGCTGGGTGCGCGGCGACCTGCCATTCAGCGGCGGCACGCAGCGCGAAGCCACCGTGCAAGTCTCGCTGCGCGACGAGGGCCCATCCGACGAAACCCACGTGGTCGCACTCGCCGACTTCATCCCGCCGCTGGCGCTGGGCATGTTTACGCAGCCGACTCCGGGCAGCTCGCTGACCTGGATGCTGGAACTGCTGCGCGACCGTTACGACGACCTCGGCGTCGACGACTGGCGCATCGACGCCACCCTGCACGCCGCCCGCGACGGCTACATCAACCAGAGCGTGATGCTCTGGGGCCCGCACGGCGAGCCCGTGGCGCTGAGCCGGCAGAGTATGGTGGTGTTTGGGTGAGGGAGCGGGGGCGTGGTGTACACAGGGTTTGCGAAGGCGCTCGCTCGCGCAGGAATATTCAGGATTAGGTTGCGGAGTTATGCTGCGTCCAGGTCACCAAGTCTTTGGTTCGACTCGATTTCCGTTGCGATGCTTGTGCGAGTAATGCGAGATAGGCTGCGGGATTACACGGCACATTGAAATCTACTAAGCGTTAGGCGCCAGGTGCAGATATGACGCTAGCCCAAGCAACGACCTTACGCGGTGGCTGTCACTGCGGCAGCATTCGAGTCGAATTCACCACAGTCCGAGACCTTGCAGACACTAACCCTCGGGCGTGCGATTGCAGCTTCTGCCAAAAGCATGGGGCGGCGTACATTTCGGATCCTTCGGGTGTTCTACGCGTCGTTGCCGCAAAACCAAATACGCTGCATTCCTATCGCCACGGTTCGGAAGTGGCTCGCTTCCAAATGTGTGGTCAGTGTGGCGTCCTCGTTGCTGTTACCTTCGAGCACAAAGGCAGCACATATGGTGCTGTCAATGTCGGCTGCCTTGATGAGCCTGGGCTCCTCGGTGCCCGCGTGCCGGCATCACCGCAGTTGCTCAGCCCAGAGGAGAAAGTTTCACGGTGGCTGCAAGTTTGGGTGCCCGATGTGCAGTTGGTAGTGTCTGGTGCCTAACACTCCTTAGGAGACTTCCCGTCAACCCCGGGTGCATGATGCTTTTGCCCTGAGCTTTCGGGCGACTGCTGGTGGTCGTGTTGTCCTTCGTGTGGCGTGCTGCTTGGTCAGTTGGTGCGGCGTCGAACGTTGCCAGACTGCATTTCCTTAGACGGTCTTGTTGAGTCGATGCTGCCGGCTCGGACCAGGGTATAAACCGCGCCCGGAGACCTCATTCGTTCAGCGGTGTCGTCGGTGTTCGGGGATCGGCCGAATCACGTTTGGACGTCCAGAATGTTAGTCAGGTTCTCTCCGGGTGGGTCTGACCCGTTGTTGCCGCGTTGCGCTGACGGTGAATCGAAAGAAGGGTTTCCTCAAGCGAGCTGGACTGGGCGAAGCATCGGATGGCGCTGGCCGGCACAGGGGTCGTAGTCCACGTCGTGGGCCAGCATCACCCACAGCTGGCGCGCATGTTTGTTGGCGATGGCGACCAGCACCTTGCCGAACGACAGCCACGCCGCCAAGGATTGAATCCAGAGTTGTTCGGGCGTGGCCTTTTCCGTGGCGACCGCCTTGGCCCGTTGCAGGCTGCTGCGCGCGCCCTGGATCAACAGCGTCCGCAGGTAGCCGTCGCCGCGACAGCTGATCGCGCCCAGCCGCGTATGGCCGCCGCTGGAGTGCTGGGTCGGCACCATGCCAAGCCAGGCCGCCAGTTGCCGACCATTGCGGAACTCCTGCGCTTTGCCGAGGCTGGCGATCAGGGCGTCCGCCGTGAGTGCGCCGACGCCGACGATCGCGCGCAGCCGCACGCACCGCTCGTCATCGCGCGCATGGGCTTCGATGCGTGCATCGCACGCGTCGAAG
>DATNBK010000169.1:0-6572 GCA_035571995.1 Rhodanobacter sp. | reverse complement strand
GCACACCTAATGAAGTCCAATCCTGTACGCACAGCACGTCGCCGCCACCTCTTTCAGCGCAAGGCGCTGGTACTGGCTATCGGGTCCGTCATCTCGGGCTTTGCGGGCACGGCATGGTCGCAGGCGACACGCGGCACCATCCAGGGCACGGTCCCGGTTCAAGCGAACGAGACCATTCAGATTACGGGCGGCGCGGGCTTCCGCCGCACCGTTTCCGTAGATCCTTCCGGAAAATATGCGATCACCCTGCCGGTCGGGACCTATACGGTTTCCCTGCTGCAAGATGGCAAGGTCGTGCAGAGTCGCGATGATGTGAGTCCGGTGGCAGGCGGCGCGGTCGCGGTGGATTTTTCGTCATCGACAGGCGGCAAGAACATCGCGAACCTCAGTGGCGTCGTCGTCACGGCCAACGCGATTCCACCGATAGATGTGAGCACGACCAACCAAGTCACCACGATCACGGCCGAGCAGTTGCGGCAATTGCCGTTGCAGCGATCCGCTGCGGACATCGCGATGTTGGCGCCCGGTGTCAACATGGGCTCACCGCAGCTGAGCTCCGGCCCGCTGGGTACGCCGATCAACGTGTTTGGAGGTGCCTCGACTGCCGAGAATGCGTATTACATCGACGGCATGAATGTCACCGATGCGCTCACGGCGCAGGGCGGTATCGAGCTGCCCTATGGTGCCATCGAACAGCAACAGACCTTCATCAGCGGTTACGACGCCACGTATGGCCGGTCCATCGGTGGCGTGATCAACCAGATCGGCAAGAGCGGCTCCAACCAGTGGCACTTTGGCGTGCGTGCCCAGTGGGAACCAGCCGGCACTCCGTGGAAAGCCGATAAACGCAACTACTACTTTGCCAATCCACTCGAGACCGACCCGGGCCAGAGCCCCGGGGATCTGAGCACGTACAACAAGGGCAATCATGCCCAGGAAACGGTGTACGACGCCTACGTCAGCGGCCCGATCATCAAGGACAAATTGTTCTTCTTCCTTGCCGCCGAGCAGGACAACACGAGTGGCACGACCATCGGCTCGGTCGAAAGTCCATTCGCGTACGACTACCAGATGCACGCGCCCAAGCTCTACGGGAAACTGAACTGGAATATCAACGACAGCAACCTGCTGACCGTGACCGGTCTGCAGAGCTCAAACAAGACGTGGCAGACGGATTACAACTTCGACTACGACACCTTGAAGACCGGAACATTTTCCAATCTCGATCAGACGGCCAAGACCAAGTTCAGCATGTGGACGGCCAACTACACGTCCTATCTCACCGACGACCTGACCCTCAATGCGATGCTCGGCAAGACGCGCGGCGAGTATTACACCCAGCAGCCTGGCTACCCGGGGTTCGATCCCGACTTGCCGCACGTCGGCAGCCCTTCCGTACAGAACCCTGCATTCGTCCCGCCGGGGAGTGGGGGTATCATCAACTCGCAGACAAACCCGCAGCAGTCTGATCCGTCGCATCGCGTCGATGTCACGAGTTATCGCCTGAGCCTGGACTACAAGCTGGGCAACCATGATTTCCAGGCTGGCATCGACAACATCAACTCCTGGGATCTCAATGACGGCGCCGAAATGACCGGGCCGGGTTATGCGTGGTACTACGGGAGCGGCGATCCGGGCACGCCGCTTTTTGGCACCGGTCCTGACAGTCCGCCGTATGTCGCCCCATCACCCGATTGCACTACCGGGTCCGATGGGAAAACGCATTGCTACTATGTCATGCAGCGTATCGATCGCTCATCCGCGTCGGTGAAGGTCATCCAGCGCGCCCAGTACATCGAGGACAACTGGCAGGTTACGCCGAACCTGCTGCTGAACCTCGGCTTGCGCAATGACCAGTTCACCAACTTCGACGGGTCTGGCGTGCCCTACATCAGATTGACCAAGCCGCAATGGGCGCCGCGTCTGGGTTTCAGCTGGGACGTGCACGGTGATTCGACGCTGAAGGTGTTTGGCAATGCCGGTCGCTATTACCTCGCGCTTCCGTTGACCACGGCAACGTCGATTGCCGCACCCGTGACGGCAACCAATTTGTACGGTACCTATACGGGCATCGACCCGGTGACTGGCGTGCCGATCGGTTTCACGCCCTTGCCGCAGACTCCGTCGACCGGCGTGTCGATCGACAACGAATATGGCCAGCCGAAAGATCCGAGAGTATCCACGGCGCAAAACATCCAGGCCGAATTTTCAGATAATTACGTTTTTGGCGCGCAGCAGCAGTTCGAGATGCTGGGAACGAAGTGGGTAGCCAGTGCAACGGGCACCTACCAGAAGATGAACCGCATCATCGATGACTATGACGACGAGCAACGGGAGTGCGCGGCGGGGCTGGCGCAAGGCTATTCCTGGATGACGCCTGATTCCTGCAGTGACTGGTCACAGAGCCTCGTCCTGATCAATCCGGGCGTTACCAACAACCTCCTGATGAAGGCGCCGGACGGCTCCCTTGTTCCGGTCACCTTTACAAAAGCCGACCAGGGCTTCACGAAGGGGCCGGAACGCCGTTATTACTCCCTGGACCTGTCGCTGGCGCACGATTGGGACGGCAAGTGGATGGCCAAGATCGACTACGTGTTCTCCAGGACCTGGGGCAATACGGAGGGACCGGTCAGCACTTATTCGCAACAGAGCGGCTCCTACGAATCGCTCACGACGGCGTGGGATTTCCCTGAAAGGATGGAGTGGTCGTCCGGCGTGCTGCCCAATGACCGCCGGCACCAGTTCAAGGTCTACGGCGCTTATGCGATCGATTCGGAATGGACGGTTGGCGGCAACCTGTACGCTGCTTCCGGTACCCCCCGCATGTGCAGGGGCGGCTACGGACCTGGCCAGCTGGCATTGCATGGTTCCCACACCTACTACTGGTGCGGCGGGGTACCGGTTCCACCAGGTTCGCTGGGCCGCATGCCGTGGACCACCCGGCTCGACCTCAATGTGGATTACAAGCCGGCGTGGGCTGATCGCAAGCTCGACTTCGGCCTCGCGGTGTTCAACCTGTTCGACAGCCAGCAGGCGATCTTCGTCAACGACTTTTTCGGAACAACCAATAATCCGAATTCCGATTACGGCAGGCTGCTGAATACCCAGGCACCACGCATGGTCCGCTTCTCGGTCGCCTACGATTTTTGATTGAATGAAAGCCTCCCCATTGCCGGGCCTTGTGCCCGGCTTTTTTTGCGACGGGTTTGCAAGCGGCGTAGTCTTGCCGATCGATGCCACTGACCAGTGACGACATGACATCTCCCACGCAAACAGTTCCAGGGCAGTTGCCTGCGCGGCAGTCTCTCTCACGCGTGGCCGCTCGCATGCTGGCCAGGGCGAAAATCGAATGGGAGCGACGACAGTTTGATGCGGCCGAGCAGTCACTGGCCAATGTGCTGGCGTTGGCCCCTCACGACCCGGATGCCATTCGGATGCGGGGGATGGTGGCCCAGCGTCGCGGTGATCACGCCAAGGCCATTGACTGCTTCAGGCAAGTCCTTGCGGTATGGCCCGACGACTCCGACCTGCGTGTCTGGCTGGGTATTGTGCTGTATGAGCATGGCGAAACCCATGAGGCGGTGACGCATTTGCGGGATGCCTGCAGACTCGAACCGGTATCGGTGCCGGCCTGGTTCAATCTCGGCGAGGCGCTTGCGCGCGAAGCCTATTCGGAAGAGGCTGTCGCCGCGTTGCAAAGGGCACTTGAACTCGATCCCTCACATGTCCCGGCGCGGCTTTCACTGGCGAGGTCACAGGCAAACCTCGGTCAGGTGGATGCGGCGGTGGCGGGCTTTCGCGAAGTAGTGCGCCGCGATTCCGGCAACGAGGACGGGTGGTTCGGCCTGTCGAACCTCAATACCGTTCGCTTCGATGCTGCAGACACGGCATGCCTGCAACACGCCCTGGCCCGTGGAGACTTGTCGCCCCGTGCCCGTGAGTTGCTCGGCTTCACCCTTGCCAAGGCACTTGAAGGTCAAGGTGATTATGCCCAGGCCTTCGAAACATTCCGGCATGCCAACGCGTCGCGGCACAGCCGGGTCAGGTGGGACGCCGCGGGAGAGCGCCGGCGGGTGGACGCGATCCTGCGCGTGTTCGCGGATGAGGCACAGCCCCCTCTCAATGCCCGGCTTGGTCATGAGGTCATCCTGATTGTCAGTATTCCGCGCTCCGGGTCGACCCTGGTCGAACATATTCTGGCCTCCCATCCCGAGGTCGAAGGGGCCAACGAGATCAAGGACCTTACTCAGGTGGTCGACGCGGAAACGCATCGCCGGAATTCTGCGTTTCCGCTATGGGTGCCTGAAGCCGGCGCGCAGGATTGGCAGCGCATGGGTCACGAGTATCTCGCGCGGACCGCGCGCTGGCGCAAGGACAAGCCACGCTTTACCGACAAGAGCCTCGTGAGCTGGTATCTCGTGGGCGCGGCATTGAGGATGCTGCCGGCGGCGCGCGTGGTGATTGTTCGGCGCGATCCGGTGGAAACGTGTCTGGCGTGCTACCGCCAGTGTTTCGCTGAAAATGCGGGCTTCGCCTGCGACCTCGACGAGACCGCCGATTACTGCATTGACTTCCTGCGTCTGACACGTTTCTGGGCGGCCAAATACCCGACCCGCGTTTTCGACCTGGAATACGAAGGCCTGGTAGCCGAGCCGGAGCCGGTGATCCGTCAGTTGCTGGAGTTCTGCGGCTTGCCATTCGATCCCGCGTGCCTCGATTTCCACAAGACGTCGCGTAGCGTACTGAGCTTGCCCAGTGCCGCGCAGGTCCGGCAACCGATGCGTCGTGACACCGCACGCAGCGCGCGTTATGGCGACAAGCTGGACCCTCTGCGTCGGCGCCTGCGGGATGCTGGTGTGCCGGTCGGGTGAACGGGCAGCGTCCGCATGCTGGCGGGCGGTCCCTTTGCCCACGTTGCAAGCGACGGTCTACAACCCTGAGTTATGCAAAGTGCCGGTCTTTTCATTGGCGGCTCTCGTGCGCTTCTAACTATGCTCGACTCTCCGTCGTGCGGCGTGAATCGACGTATGGGCGCAACACGCCGGGAGATTCATCCGTTGAGCAGCAAGGCCATGCAGCCGCTCCTGCGTCAGCGGTGTCTTTGCGGCCATGACGTTGGGGCAACCCTCATGAGCGAGGGACTATAGCCACTGCCCGTTGCGACTTCGTGACATCGTGGTCTCGCCGAAACCTCACGCACGGAGCTGCTCTTGAGCCAGCCAGCTGAACCAGTCGCCCCGGTCGTGCCTGCCGTGGCAAGACCCTCGTCCACGGGTCAACCCGGCATGCTGCGCGCGGTCGGGCGTTGGCAGTTGGTCGGGTTGTCGGTCAACGATGTCATTGGCAGCGGCATTTACCTGTTGCCGGCGGCTGCCGCCGCTTTGCTGGGGCCGGCCAGCGTCTGGGCGGTGCTGCTGGCGGGGCTGGCCGTGAGCTTGCTGGTGTTGTGTTACGCGCAGGCCGCCAGTTACTTCGACCAGGCGGGTGGCAGCTATCTGTATGCGCGCGAGGCGTTCGGCCGGTTTGCGGGTTTCGAGGTGGGCTGGATGCTGTTGCTGGCCCGTGTTTCCAGCGCTGCCGCGCTGAGCAACGGCCTGGCCGACGCGGTCGCGCACTTCTGGCCGGCCGCGGGCGGCCATAGCGGGCGTTTGCTGATTGTCGTCGGCTCCCTGGTGGCACTGACCTGGATCAATGTGATCGGCGTGCGCGCCGCGGCGCACACCGGCGTGACGCTGGCGATCGCCAAGTTCCTGCCGCTGGCGATGTTCGTGATCATCGGCGCATTTTTCGTCGATCTGAGCCAGGCCTCGCCGCTTGCGGTGGGTTCCATTCCCATCGGAAACCTCGCCAGGGGCGCGCTGCTGCTGCTGTTTGCCTATGCCGGTTTCGAGAACATGCCAGCGGCCGCTGCCGAGTATCGCAACCCGCGTCGCGACGTGCCGTTCGCCATGCTGACCATGATTGTCATCGTCACGGCGACCTACGTGTCGGTGCAGTGGGTGGCACTGGGTACGCTGCCCGGGCTGGCCCATTCGAGCACGCCTCTGGCCGATGCCTCCGCGCGGTTCGCCGGCACGTGGCTGGCGCTGGTGCTGACCGTCGGTGCGGCGGTATCGATACTCGGCACCAACAGCAATACGATCATGTTCGGCCCACGCTATCTGCTGGCGCTGGCCGACGATGGTTTCGGCCCTGCGGCGCTGACCCGCATCCATCCTCGTTTCCGCACCCCGGCGGTCGCCATCGTCGTCGTCGGCGCGCTTTCACTGGCGCTGGCGTTGTCCGGTTCGTTCGTGCAGCTCGCCTTGCTGTCCGTGGTGGCGCGGCTGTTCGGCTACCTGGCCACGGTGGCCTCGGTGCTGGTATTGCGCAAGCGCCATGGCCATCGGGACAGTGCCCTGCAGCTGATCGGCGGGCCGTTGATCCCGGTGGCGGCGACCTTGCTGTCGCTCGTCCTGCTGGGCAGCGCTGGTGTCGACAATCTGCTTGCGGCAGCAGTGGCGCTGCTGGTCGGCGCCCTGATCTACCGATTCTGGCGACGACCGGCGAACTCTTCCGCGGAATTCATGGAT
>DATNBK010000168.1:0-5514 GCA_035571995.1 Rhodanobacter sp. | reverse complement strand
TGCAGGCGGCCAGCACAGCGACCAGCGCAGCGGCAAGCAAAGTACGCATGAACTTCATCGGAGATCTCCTGGAAAAGTGTGTGGGTAACCACCAGAGTGGCCGCACTATTAGACCCCGTCTGCCTGCTCAGCGCCAGCGGGATTGGACATCCGGATATCGCAGTCGTTCAGTCGCCAAGGCTGCCGTGCGTACACCATTCGCCGTGCAAAGGATGTCAAGCATCTGTGCACACCGTGCCGCCGCCATCCCCGGGCGGCATGATCCGGCTGCGGCCGCGCCGCCCTTTCGAAGCGTGAAGGCTGGCTCGCTCAGTCGTCGCATTCCACGGCAATCGCGGTGGCTTCCCCGCCACCGATGCACAAGGTGGCGATGCCGCGCTTCTTGCCGCGTTGGCGCATGGCGTTGACCAGGGTGACGACCAGGCGTGCGCCGCTGGCACCAATGGGGTGCCCGAGCGCACAGGCGCCACCATGCACGTTGAGCTTGTCGTGCGGGATGCCAAGTTCGCGCATGGGCGCCATGGCCACCACGGCAAACGCCTCGTTGACCTCGAACAGGTCCACGTCCTCCAGCTTCCAGCCGGCCTTTTTGATCACCTTCTGGATCGCGCCGACCGGTGCCGTGGTGAACCACTTGGGCTCCTGCGAGTGCGTGGCGTGCGCGACGATGCGCGCCAGAGGCTTGATGCCGCGCGCCTTGGCGTCCTCGGCGCTGAGCAGCACCACGGCCGCGGCACCATCGGAAATGCTCGACGAGCTTGCCGCCGTGATCGTGCCGTTTTCCTTGCGGAAGGCCGGCTTGAGCTGGGGCACCTTCTCGATGTTGGAACGTCCCGGCTGCTCGTCGGTATCCACCTGCACGTCGCCCTTGCGGCCATGGACCGTGACCGGCACGATCTCGTCGGCAAATTCGCCGCTGGCCTGTGCCGCCTTCGCGCGCTTGACCGATTCGATTGAAAACGCGTCCTGCTCCTCGCGGGTGAAGTGGTATTTGTCGGCGCAAAGCTCGCCAAACACGCCCATGGCCTCGCCATCGTAGGGGTTGGTCAAGCCGTCCCAGGCCATGTGGTCGACGAGCTTGGCGTCGCCGTAGCGGATGCCTACGCGGGCATTGACCATGTGCGGCGCATTGGTCATCGATTCCATGCCACCGGCCAGCACGACGGACGCCGAGCCTGCCTTGATCAGGTCATTCCCAAGCATGATGGCCTTCATGCCCGAACCGCAGACCTTGTTGATCGTCGTGCAGCCGACGCTGGCCGGTAGGCCGGCGCCGAAGGAAGCCTGGCGCGCGGGCGCCTGGCCAAGGTTTGCCGGCAACACGCAGCCCATGATTACTTCGCTGACCTCGGCTCCTGGTACACCGGACTGTTCGAGCGCCGCCTTCATGGCGGTGGCGCCCAACTGCGGGCTGGGAACCCCGGTGAACTGGCCCAGGAACGAACCGATGGCCGTGCGCTTGGCCCCGGCAATGACAACACTGATATCCGACATGGTGGCTCCGGTCTGACGCTGTGGGGCCGGCTGCCCCTCCAGCTGAGGCCCTCGATTATCGCAGTCGGCCCAGATGGCGGCAAATCCGCGGCGGTGACATCGGCGTGCAGGAGATTGCCTGCTTCATTGCTTTTTCGTTGTGCCAAGATGGCCGCCAGCGGCCGGTGGTTGGTGGCCGGGATCGCGTTCGATTTGGGGGCAAGCCATGCAGCGTTTTCATCTGTCGACACCTCTGCGGGGCGCCGCGTTGTCCGCGGCCATCGCGCTTGCCCTGGCCGGCTGCGGCGGAGGCGGGGGCTATGTCAGGCCGACGATCACCGGGATACCGCCGCCCACGAACCCGGTCACGCCGCCAACCACGCCCTCGACGCCGGATCAGCAGCCGCCGCTCGATGCGCAACTGGCGATCACCGATGCGTATGCGGCCCACACCCAAGGCTATGACGGCACCGGCGTCACCATCGGCTTCGTTGACAGCGGCATCATGCGCAACCACCCGGCGTTGGCGGGACGGGTGGCCAAGGAGCTCGTGTATGTCGACCCTAGCCACAACAACCTGGCCGTGGACGACGTCATTGGCCATGGCACGATGGTGGCGGAAATCGCCGCCGGCGTGCCGGTAGGCAAGTTTGCCGGCGGCATTGCGCCGAACGCGACCCTGGTCGCCGCGCGCGTCATCGACGACAACGCCCCCGACGACAACGGCACCACGCCACCCGCGGTGGTCACGCCAGGAGATGCGGTACCGCTTGGCCAGGTGGCGGCGGACCTGGTCGCGGCCGGTGTCCAGGTGATGAACAATTCCTGGGGTGGCATCACCTGGAGCAGCGACGATACAGCGACCACCCAAGGCTTCCGCGCGGCCTATGGCCCGTTCGTCAACACCTGGGGTGGCCTCGTGGTGTTTGCCGCCGGCAATGGTTCGCAGGCCAATCCCAGCACCATTGCTGCGTTGCCCACGCTGGCGCCGGAATTGGAAAAGGGCTGGCTCGCCGTCGTGGCGGTGGACAGCAACAACCCGGGCCAGTTGGCGAGTTACTCCAACAAGTGCGGGTCGGCTGCCGATTTTTGCCTGGCCGCACCGGGCAACGTGGTGGTCAGCGGCAAGGACGACACCGCCACCAGCCTCAGCTATTACATCGCCACCGGCACCTCGCTGGCCGCGCCCCAGGTTTCGGGCGCCGCCGCCCTGGTCTGGCAGGCCTATCCCTACTTCAGCAACGACCTGGTGCGCCAGACCCTCCTGGGGACGGCCGACGACCTCGGCGCGCCGGGCGTCGACCCTGTGTTTGGCTACGGCGAGCTCAACGTCGGCCGGGCAGTCAACGGCCCGATGCAGTTCAATTGGGGCGACGTGACGGTCAACTTCACCGGTGACTCGAGCTGGAACAACCCGATCTCGGGCGCGGGTGGCCTGGTCAAGCAGGGCACCGGCAGCCTGGTGCTGAGCGCGCCCTCCACGTATACCGGCCTGACCCAGGTGCAGGGCGGCTACCTGCGCGCGCAGTCGCTCGCCGGGAACGTGCAGGTGGGCGCGGCCGGCACATTGGACGCTACGCCAAGCGTGGACGGCAGCGTGCTCAACGCCGGCGTGGTGGCGGTGCACGGCGGCGACACCAGCGTGGGCGGCGGCTATACCCAACAGGCAGGTGGCCGCCTGGCTATCTCCCTGGGCTCGGCGCTGCGCGTGGCCGGTGCGGCCGCCCTCCAGGGCGGCGACTTGTACGTGCTGGGCACGGACAGCGGTTACCTGGCCAATTCACACACCGAGGTGCTTAGTGCCGGCGCCGGCTTGACCGGAACGTTTTCGGCATTGGACAAGGCGTCCAACGTGACCTTGCTCACGGCGACGATGCAATACGACGCCAACACCGCCTGGCTCGACGTGGCGCAGGTTGCGGCCAGCGCCATACCCAGCCTTACCTACACGCCAGCGACCAGCAATGCCGCGCAGCGCGTCGATGGCGCGTTCGCGCAGATCAACGCGCAATTGGCGGCGGTGGCAGGCTCGGGCAGCGCGAGCGCGGCACCGGTTCCCACGGGCTTCATGCGCGGCGCAGCGGACCTGCAGCGCTCAGGCAGCGTCAGCGTGGTCGGCGAATCGCTGGACAGCTTGTCCGGGCAATTGCATGCAGCCAGCGCAGCCTTGACCTTTGCGGCCATCGATGCCGGCACGCGGGCCTTGTCCGATCGCTTCGACAGCTTGCTGGAGCATCCGCAGATGGGCGGCTGGGCACGGGATCTGGCGCGGGGCGGCAGCCTGGCGCGCAACGGCTACAGCCCGGTGTCCTATGACGTGAGCGGCGCCCTGGTGGGAGCGGACCAGCGCATTGGGACTTCCGGCGTGGCGGGCTATGCCCTCAGCCGCAGCGCGTGGCTGGGGCAGCTTGCCGGACGGCCCGACCAGGGGCGCAGCCGTGCGCTCGAGGGCATGCTGTATGCCGGCACCTTGCGCGGCGACTGGTATGCGATGGGGCGCTTCGGACTGGGGGATTATCGCGAGACGATGCGCCGGCAGATCCGCTTGGGCGACAGCTACGCCGGCGTCGGCAGCGACAGCCATGGCCGCTATGGCGTGGCCGGCGGGGAGACCGGTTATCGGCTGGGCTTGGCCGGTGCCACCCTCACGCCTTATGCGAGCCTGCAGTATGCGCAGATCGAGCGCAGCGGTTTCGATGAAGCCGGCGCCTACGGTTTTGGCCTGAAGGCGGATGCGCACGCCGTGGCGCGCTGGCAAGCCGGTGTCGGCATGCGGGCCGCACGCGAATGGGCGCTGGCCTCCGGCGGCGGGCTCAGCCTGCAGGTCCGCGCGCTGTGGCAACAGTCATTCGGCCTGCGCGGCGACGTGTTCGACGCCAGCTTCAGCGGCATCCAGCAGTTTGCGCCGGTCCCGGGCATCGGCTTGTCGCGCCGTGGCACCGTCCTTGGTACCACCTTGCAGTGGCAGATCAATCCACGCGCTGGTTTGCGCCTGGGCTATGACCGCTACGCCGGCCAATACGAGACGTCGTCCTCGGCCATGGCCAGCCTGCACGTGGCCTTCTGAGCGCGGGTTCAGGCCTTGCCGTGGAACAACTCGCGGCCGATCAGCATGCGGCGGATTTCGTTCGTGCCGGCGCCAATCTCGTAGAGCTTGGCGTCGCGCAGCAGCCGTCCGGTCGGGTAATCGTTGATGTAGCCGTTGCCGCCCAGCGACTGGATCGCTTCCAGCGCCACCATCACCGCGTTGCGCGAGGCGTCGAGCAGGCAGGCTGCCGGATCGATGCGTGATTTCCGGCCCGAATCGAATTGCTTGGCGACCATGTAGGCAAAGCCGCGCGAGCTTTGCAGCGCCGTGTACATGTCGGCCAGCTTGGCCTGCATGATCTCGAACGTGCCGATCGGTGCGTTGAACTGCTTGCGTTCGCGCACGTAGGGCAGGGTGATGTCGAGTGCCGCCTGCATGAGACCGATCGGACCGCCGGAGAGCACCAGGCGCTCTGTGTCGAGCCCGTTCATGAGCACGCGCACGCCTTCGTTGACCTCGCCGACGACGTTTTCCGCCGGGATGGCGCAGTCCTCGAACACCAGCTCGCAGGTGTTTGAGCCACGCATGCCGAGCTTGTCCAGCTTTTGCGCGGTGTGGAAGCCCTTCATGCCTTTTTCGACGATAAAGGCGGTCATGCAGCGGCTGCCGACATTGCGCGGCGCCGTGCGCATGTACACCAGCAGGACGTCGGCGTCCGGGCCGTTCGTGATCCACATCTTGTTGCCGTTGGCGATCCAGGCGTCGCCCTTTTGCACCGCCTTGCAGCTCATCGAGCCGACCACGTCGGAGCCCGCGCCAGGCTCGCTCATTGCCAGCGCGCCGACATATTCGCCGCTGCACAGTTTCGGCAGGTACTTGCGCTGCTGCTCCGGCGTGCCGTTGTGGTAGATGTTGTTGACGCACAGGTTGGAGTGCGCGCCGTAGGACAGGCCGACCGAACCCGAGGCGCGCGAGATTTCCTCCATGGCCACCATGTGCGCGAGGAAGCCCAT
>DATNBK010000167.1:0-13218 GCA_035571995.1 Rhodanobacter sp. | reverse complement strand
GTTGGCACGTGTCAAGGCCGCGAGCAATCGTGGCATCTCGATTGGTGCAGTGAAGAAATCGTGGCAGCCCTGCAGGATGAACCTGACCTGCGGTTCCTGCGCCGGTGTGTGGGGCGAAACCAGGCCTATCCATGGCAGGTCCGCATGGTCGCCCAACAGTTGCTGCATCGCCGCCAACGTGCCCGCATCGCAATATCGCAGATCCGCGAACGCCACCACGCAGTCACCCGGGCGCACACCCACGCGCGCGTTGGCAGCCACCAAGGCCACGCGGATGGACCATCCGGCCGTGGCCAGGGCGTTGCATTCATCCTCAGTGGGCTGCCCAAACCAGACTATGCAACCCCGATGCACCGAACCGTTGGTAACCATCGCCGTCCCATCCCGAGGTCCCAAACGTGCGGCCACACATTACGCCAAACTGGGCCGGGTAATGTCGACAAACCGGAGCCATATCCGTTGCTCGACGTGAGTCGAACCGGCGGGCCAGGCTGTCGATGGGCAGCGGTGCAAATACATGTATCAAGGTTGATACACCGCACGTGGCGGCCCACCTGCGGCGGGGAACCCGCGCCAGATCGCGCGAGTCGCGCATTCCCTCCGCATAGTCGGAACTGGATATAACGTTGCTGATACGACTGTCGCGGCAAGTCGATGGCAAAACCCATCAGGGGATTATTCCAACGCATTGATTCTGCGTTGCTTGTTAGTGCTGCACCAGCATGGCACTGCATATGCTTATGCGGTTACCGCAGAGCAAGACCCAAGTGTGAAGATCGTTGATCACTCTCCTCACCGAGCTGCATGACGGCACGGTCGGAATGTGGCTGCGGGGCCTGACGCTGCACGCAACCGATATGCCTTTCCCGGCTTGGGGATGCGGGGCTTGACCGCCCTTCCATCCCTCGGACCTGACTTCCAGGAGAACAGACATGCGTACGACCCTTCTCGCAACAGCAGTGCTGCTTGGCCTCGGATTTGCCCTCCCGGCCATGGCAGATCGCAATTACAACAACGACAACACGCTCACCTATACCAATTCGAGTACCCACAGCAATTCGAGCACCCACAGCAATTCGAAGACAGTCACCAGGACGAACAGCGGTGACGACAGGAACAACAGTGGCGATTCCAGCTCGATGGGGCTCGGGACGGCCGCTGCCAACAATGGAGGCACGGCAACCTCGTCGGTCAGCGACGCCTTCAACACCAGCAAGGCGGTCGCGGTAAGCAAGCTTGACGGCACGGTGACCAATATCCGCGTCGCCGATATCGGCAATCAGGCGGCAAACATGGGTAACGCGAATGGCGGTCGCGGCGGCTCGGGCGGTGATGCGCTCGGTGGTTTCGCGGTCGGTGGTGACGGTGGATCGGGCGGCGATGGTGGAAACGCCCATGCCCGCAGCGGCCACGCCGGCGGATCGGGCAGTTCCAGTGGCGATGTCGGCGCCCTGAGCGCCGCTGCTGGTGGCGACGGTGGAAACGGGCGTGCCCGCAGTGGGCATGCGGGCGGATCGGGTAGCTCCAGTGGTGATACCGGCGCCCTGAGCGCGGCGGCTGGTGGCGACAGCAATGGCGACACCGGCAACGCGCGCAGTCGCCAACGCGGTGCGGGCTCCGGGACGGCAACGAGCGGCGCAGGCGACTGGACCGGCGGCGCCGGAACAGGTGGCGCAAGCACGGCGAGCAGCGGTGCCTCGACGTCCACCGGCGGAACCAGCGGGGCGGCAGATGGCACCGGCGGCATGGGTGGCACCGGTACGGGTGGCACGGCTACGGCGAACAGCGGCGCTTCGACGTCGACGGGTGGAACGAGCGGCGCGGCCGACGGCACCGGAGGCATGGGTGGCGCAGGCGGTGGCGGTGCAACCGGGATGGGCGGTGCGGCCACGGCAGGCGTGGGAGGTGCTGGTGGTGCCGGTGGATCCAACGCGGTGGATGCGGGCACGTTCGACATGTCCAACAACATGTCGGGTGCAGCGGCAGGTGCAGCGGGTGTCTCGGTAATGGCGCAAAACAGCGGGATCGGATCGCTGATCCAGCAAAGCGTGAATGTCCAGGCCAACCTGAACGTCGGTCAGTAAGTGGAAACCTCGCACTGTGGAGCGCCTGGCGCTCCACAGTGCATTTTGACGGTCGTGCCTGCCGTGCACCGCTACTGCGTCGATAGCGGTGGTGTTGTCGTTGCCCGCGACCCCATGGCCGTCATGGGAGATACAACCATGCAAACTGTCAGACCTGTGTACTGGCTTGCCGTGTTGCTGCTCGGAGGGGCCACATGGATTGGTGCCGCCGCGGCAGCGTCAACGTCCTCCGTCTCAGCGGCGCCTTCCGTTCCGCCATCGGCGGTGGCCACCTTGCCGGCCTCCGGCCACCAGGTGAAAGCGGTTTTCCCGGCATCGATTGATGTGCACGGGCTGGGACGCAGCGTGGATTCCGGGACGTTGGCAACGTTGAGCGGTGGCGCCGAAGTTTCCCAGAGAATGACGCTCAACGGCACGGTGGGCGACAACAGCGCCAGCCACGTGGTGACCGGGTCCAACGCCATCAGCAGCGACTCTTTCAGCGGTGCCGCGGGCTTGCCGATGGTGATCCAGAACACCGGCAACAACGTGCTGATCCAGAACGCCACCATCGTCAATGTGCAGTTCCAGCCATGAGAGGCGTCCTGCTCCTGGCATCCGTATTGATCGCGCTGCAGCCGGCCGGTCCGCTGGCTGCCGCAACCGCGCCAATACCGGGCATCCAGGGCAACAGTTACAGCTTTCACATCATGAGCCTGAAGGAAGCGCGCTTCAGGAACACGATCCGGCAAAAATACGATTTCAGCTGCGGCTCGGCGGCAGTGGCCACGCTGCTGACCTACCAATATGGCTACCCCGTGAACGAACAGGCAGCGTTCGAACAGATGTACGCGCAAGGGAACCGGGAGAAGATCAGCAAGGAAGGTTTCTCGTTGCTGGATATCAAGAAATACCTGCAGACCAACGGGTTCGATGCAGACGGCTTCAAGGTGCCCTTGGAAAAACTCAGTCAAGAACACCTTCCGGCCATCGTGCTGATCGACGAGAAGGGCTATCACCATTTCGTGGTGATCAAGGGTCTGCGTGATGGACGCGTCCTGGTGGGTGATCCTGCCCGCGGAACGCGCTCCATGCCGCTCTCGCAGTTCGACAAGCTCTGGAAGAACGGCTTGGTCTTCGTTGTCCATAACCGCCGTTCGCTGGCCGTATTCAACAGTCCGGAGGACTGGCGCGTCGCGCCGATTGCGTCATTGGGCCTGGGCATCGACCGTACCGGGCTGGGAACGCTGACGCTGCCAAAGCATGGGCCGGACGATCTCAACCAGTAGTGGCGGCTGACTCGTGATGACACACATGATTGTCAACATCCCACGACTTGAGTTCATCCCGCTATGCGCGTTGCTGTGCATGGCGTGCCCGTGGACGGGTGCGGCATGCGCTGGAAGTCCTGCGATCGGGAATGCAGTCGCGGCACCAATACATGCTGGGGAAATGACAGGCTGGGGCGTCGCTGCCAGCGACGATCAACTGGGTGTCGTGCGCGGTGGCTTCGACGCGGGCTCCGGCCTGGTGGTTTCATTCGGTATCGAACGTGCCGTCTACGTCAACGGCGACCTGGTCACCAGCACCCGCCTGGACATCCCCAACATCAGGCAAACAAGTGTGGAACAGGCGGCTGCCCTTGCGGCTGCGGCCAGCACCGTCAGCATCGTCCGGAACGGGCCCGGCAACACCGTGGATCCTGCTGCAATGGCACAGACCACAGCCGGCACGGTGGTTCAGAACAGCCTGAACGACCAGCACATCCAGACCCTGACGACACTCAACACCACGGTCAATTCGCTCGACCTGTTCAAGGGCCTCAATCTGCAGGACACCCTGCAGACGGCCTTGCTCAATTCACTGAGGCACTGAGTGCTGCGCTGCGTGCGCAACCCTGTTGTTGCAGTCATGCAACTCCGACTGATCGGTCCGGACGCGCGGAGAAACGTGATGGAACCGAAATCGTGGCGACACCTGTGCTCGGCGGGCTGTGCAGGTTTGCTCCTGCTGGCTGGTGTGGCGAGCGGACAGGAATCCGCAACGCAGCAGGCTTCCACGCCCGCCGGTGCCGGCCAACTGCCGGCGAACCTCAGCAAGAAACTGGCCGAGCAGAGCGAGCAACTGGATGTGATGCGCAGCCAGATTGATGCCTATGCCGCGCAACTCGACGCGATGAAACGCAAATTGGTCGACCAGGAAGCCGACTATCGAGCCCTGCGACGCGCGGTTGGGCTGGATGTGCTCGATCGCGAGCGCGCGGGCAACATCAAGGAGGCGGGCCCGGGAGCTTCGGCGCTGCCGATGCCTGCCGACGACAGCCTGGCCTTCGATGGACAATCCGAGGTCAAGCCCGTGGGCCAGGCCCCGGCCTCGGCGCAAGACCAGCGGCCGCCGGCAGTGGCGCCAATCTCTGACCAGCCTGGGGTGCTGACACCCCGCGGCAAGTTCGTGCTGGAACCCTCGTACCAGTTCGGCTATTCATCGGTCGATCGTGTCAACCTGATCGGGTATACCGTCATCCCCGCCATCCTGATCGGCCTGATTGACGCCCGCCAGGTCAGGAACACCACGCAGACCGCCACGCTGGCCGTGCGCTATGGATTGACGAACAGATGGGAGCTTGAACTCCGCGCGCCGTATGTTTACGCGAATAGCGAAACCACCAGCCGCGAGATATTCACCGGCACTGCCCAGGACAAGGTATTCACCACCAGTGGTCACGGCATCGGTGATGTCGAGGCAACCGTGCGGTATCAGTTCAATGATGGGGGTGCCGACAGCGCCTATTACGTGGGCTGGCTGCGCTTCAAGTCACGTACGGGCAAGGACCCGTTCGAGGTCGTCACGGACTGCGTGACGCGCTGCGTGCAGAACGCGACCGGGACCGGCCTGCCGTTGCAGCAACCTGTGGGCTCCGGATTCTATTCGCTGCAGCCGGGGCTGACCTGGCTGCTGCCGTCCGATCCGGTGGTGATTTTCGGCAACCTGAGCTACCTGCACAACTTCCCTCGCCGTGGGGTAAGTCGAACCGTGCTGCTCGCTGGCAAGGAGTACCTGGGCAAGGTCTCGGTCGGCGATGTGGTTGATGCCAGCATCGGCGTGGGATTGGCACTGAACGACAAGGCCTCGATCAGCTTCGGCTATGACCAGAGCTTCATCGGCATCACCAGACAAAACAACCGCACGGTGCCCGGCTCGGCCAAGACGGTGCTTGGTACATTCCTGATTGGCGGTGCGTACAGGCTGAGCGACAGGCGCACCTTGAATTTCACGCTGGGCGTCGGGGCAACCCGCGATACGCCAGACGTCAACATGACGGTCAGGCTGCCGACCACGTACTAGCGAGCGCCGCTCAGGCGGACTCGAACGAGCCGGACTGCACCTCACCCGCGCGGACGTAGCGGTTGACCAATACGCCGG
Source organism: Rhodanobacter sp. (assembly GCA_035571995.1). Taxonomy (GTDB): domain Bacteria; phylum Pseudomonadota; class Gammaproteobacteria; order Xanthomonadales; family Rhodanobacteraceae; genus Rhodanobacter. Next base: position 7,732 of record DATNBK010000167.1, on the reverse strand, counting down.
TCGACAAGGTCTTCGACGTTTCGAGCCGGAATGCCGACGCTTGCGTGCGCTCGTCGAACAGGCGCTTGCCGCGGCCGAGCAGGATCGGGTAGACCAGCAGACGCAGCTCGTCGACCAGATCCGTGGCCAGCAGTTGGTGCGCCAGCTCGCTGCTGCCCTGGGTCACCAGGTTGGTGCCGTCGCCGCGCTTGAGCTCGCGCACCGCGCTGGCGATGTCAGGGCCCAGGGCCCGGCTGTTCTGCCATGCGAGCGTGTCGGGATGATGGGTGGCCACATGCTTGGTTGTGCCGTTGAACAGGTCGGCGATGCCCTGGTGCGGCGCGCCTTTCGGCACGTGCGGCCAGTGCGCGGCGAAGATGTCGTAGGTGCGGCGTCCGAGCAGCAACTCGAAGGGATGCGAGAACACGCCGCCCATCACTTCGCCGGATGCATCGGCATAAGGCCAGATCCAGCCGCCATGGGCGAAGCCATTGCTGCGGTCCTCGTCCGGGCCGCCGGGTGCCTGGATGACGCCGTCGAGACTGATGAATGCGGGAACGATGAGCTTTTTCATTTCCCAAGCTCCTGTGCGGACCGTCGGGTTCGTCTGTTCTCCCGACGAGCGGCACAGGGAAAAATCGACGAGCCGCGCATCAGCGCGTGCTCCGGGCCTTCAGCCGCAGTCCATGTGGACAATGACGGGGGCATCGACTTGCCGGTTTCGAGACCGCTATTTCGACGCGGCGGCATCCGCGCGTTGCTTCGCCAGTTCCGCCTCGAAGCTCTTCCGCGCGGACGCCGCATACGCGCGGCATCCCGCAGGGTCGAGCAGGGCATCCGCATTGCCGTGATCCCGCTTGGCGACGCGCTCCCAGAAATCCACCATGCCGGGATGGGGAGCGAGCGGGATATCGCAAGGCAACGAGGCGACGACCGCAAAGCTGTGCTCGAAATCCGCGAGGATATCGGGGTATTTGGGGTTGCCGACCAGCTTGTAGCCGGGCCCGGACAGGCTGGCGACATCGACCAGGTGCAGGCAGCGCTTGCCCTCGCATGACGTCCACGTCCAGCTCGTATTGCCCTTGGTGTGCCCCGGCGTCGCGTGCGCGGTCAGCACCAGGTCGCCCAGGTGCAGGCTTTCGCCATCGGCCACCCCACGCGCCACATGTACCGGCGGGAAGGGAAACCTGTCGCCGTATTGCGGGTCGTCGAGACCACCGCGTTCCAGCAACGGCACGTCCGCAGCGCCCGCGATTACCTGGGCACCGGTGTCGTGCGCGAGTTTGGCCATGTCGCCGGCATGGTCCATGTGCGCGTGCGAGTTGAGTATCCACTTGACGTCGCGCAGGTCGACGCCGAGACTCCGGATGTTCGCCTCGATCAGATCGGCGTCGCCCGGCACGCCGCTGTCGATCAGGACGTTGCCCGTCGGCGCGATGATGAGGAAGACGCCGAGGCCCCGGGGCCCGACATGCCAGGTGTTGCCGTGGATGCGGAACGGCTTCTGCGGGGCGGTCCACGACGGGTTTTCCGCAATGTTCCGTTGCTCGGATGCGGGCATGCGGAAGGGTGCCTGCGTGGCCGTCGAAGCGGAATCGTTTGCGATGGGCTCTTGCACTGACGCGGGCGCGTGTGCATACGCACCGGCGGTCACACCGGCAAGGAGGGTGGCCGCTGTCAATAAACGCATGATCACCTCAGGCATCACGTGGCGGATGGAAGGGCTGTTTCCACCGGTTTGTCCAATGCGCGCGCCCGTCCAAGGGCGGGGAACGTCGTCCGGCTTGGGTGAGCGTCGCGTGCGCTTGTCCATCCTGCTGGTGGGCACAGCCCTTTCCCACGAAATTTGCAGGGGGGTACGCACGATAGAAACCCGCGCATGCGCTGCCCACCACCACATGCTACTTGAGTAGACGTTTCACGTTGCTGCGCACGACTTTTTGGTATGGCGCCATGCCGGCCCCGAGGATGCGCGTGGCAGTTCGCTGGAGGTGCGTCGAGGTGGGCGTGTGGCCGCCAAGCATGAAACCAAGCCAAAGCGATTGGAATGAGGCTGCGGCGGTCAGCCCCATGTTGGTGAGCGAATCTGCGGATGCCTTGACCTTTTCATCCACCATCCGCTTCATTTCACGATCGTTGGCGGCCGTAGGGTGGACTGCCGCGTTGGCCATGCGTGCGTTGCGTGTGGCTATCACGACGGCTGAGCCTTGCATCAACTCCAGCGAGTTCTGCGCAAGGTTGAACCAGGTGGCGGCAAGTGTGCGGGAATGACGTTTGATGAGCGTGCTCCGCGGCGAAGAGGTGTGCCGGTATCGAGGTGGGCGAGGAAGCGTCCGGCGACCCAGCGTGAAAGGAGCACGGGGCATCGCCGGCAAGTTGCCCGAATCTTGCCGCGCGGGGCATGAACCGCGCGTGCACAATTCGCTTGCGGCGGAACTGCTCGGCGGGGCAGTCGCTGCGGGCGTAACGCGAATGCACTGATGCGCAGATCCGCGCAGTCGCGCTGAGTTCGTTGGAGGCGACCAACGTGGGCGCGCGGGCGTCGCTGCCTTGACGCCGAGCGGATATCCACTGGCCCGTCGCACGCAACGTGCCCCACGTGCGCCGGGCCACGGCTCAACGCAGGCGATCGAGGATGCCTGGAATGCCGGCGGCTATTTCGCGTGCCAGAAAGCCCAGCGAGCCGATCGAGCGGGAGAGCTGGCGCCCGGCCGTTCCATGCAACAGCACCCCCCACAGCGCTGCCTGCTGGGCATCGGCGCCCCGGGCGGCGATGCCTGTCATGATTCCCGCCAGCACATCGCCGGAGCCGGACGTGCCCAGGCCGGGGCAATGACTGCGGTAGAACCACAGCGACCCGTCGGGCCCGGCAATGTATGTGGTGGCACCCTTCAGCACCAGCACGCTGCGCATGCGCTGCGCGAACATGCGCGCGAAGGTTTCCGGGTCGCGTTCGACCGCGGACCTTTCCACTTGGGCGAGCTGGGCCATTTCGCCTGCGTGCGGGGTGAGGATGTGCGGGTTGCCGGTCGCGACGCGAAGCTCCGGCGAGAGCGCCCCCGCGTCCAGTACCAACGTGCCCTGCATGCGTTTGGTCGCCCGGCGCACCAGGGTTGCCACGGCGGCGGTCGGCTGCAGGCCCGGACCGATCAGCGCTGCATTGCAACTCTCCAGCACACGGTCGAGCGCGGCACTGCCGCGGGCGATTTCCCCTTGCGAATCGACGGGCAGGCCCATCACCAAGGCTTCCGGGACGACCACGGCCAAGGCCGCCACGAGATCGCGCGCAGTGGCCACTTGCAGCTTTCCCGCCCCTGCACGGAGCGCCGCCGTGCCCGCCAACAGGGCCGCTCCGGGCACGTTGCTGGAGCCGCCGACCACCAATACGCGACCGCGCTGTTCCTTCCCACCGTCCGGCGCAGGCAACGGCATCGAGCGAAGCAGCTTTGCGGTCAGCGGCCGGACGGGCCTCTCGCTCATCGGGCGCCTCCGGGCTCGTCGGAGCCGCGGGTGACCGGCGTGCCGGTGTCAAGCAACGGCGCCACGAAGTTGGTGCACTGCAGGGCCAGGCATTTGCCGTCGGGGGCTGGAGCGTACGCGGTCACGCCGCAGTTGGGCACATCGCCTTCGCGGTCGATCGCCAGGATGGTGGCCTCGTCCATTTTCTCGATCAGGTAGCGGAAGCAGTTCACGATCACCTGGTGGGCCACCACCATCACCCGCTCGCCGGCGTGGTTGCGCTGCAATTCACTGAGCACGCTGCGCAGCCGGAACACGACGTCGCACCAGCTTTCGCCCCCCGGCGGCCGGAAATAGAATTTGCCTACCAGCTTGCGCTGCTCGGCCAGTTCCGGGAATTTGTCCACGATGCCTTTTCGTGTATAGCGGTCCAGCACGCCGAATTCCTTCTCGCGCAAGCGCTCGTCGGCGATCAGGTCGCACCGCGGCAGATCGAGCCCCGACATCACGGCCCGGGCAGTCTGCAGCGAGCGCTCGTACGGCGACGACAGGTACAGGGTGGGCCGCTGGGCCGGCGGCAAGGCATGCACCCACGCACCCAGCGCCTGCGACTGGCGCAGGCCGAGCGGAGACAGCGGCACGTCGGCATCGCGATGCTCCAGCTTGATCAACGGCGCGCCGCTGGATTCGGCATGATCGCGCGCGACGTTGCCCGCACTCTGGCCGTGGCGAACGATCCACAGCCGTTGCGGCCAACCCGGAGTCGTGCCGGAAGTCTTGCCGGCCGCTTGATTCGCCACGTGGTCTCCCGTAAGCATCGTGCGAAACATGCGCATAGCTTTCGCACGTCGCGTGTGAATGCGTGGTCGAGCGTGCGCATCTTGCGTGGTCGGGTAGGGAGGCCTTGTTTGCCAGGCGGCCGGTATCGCCTCGGCTGCCACGTTAACTCGGCCTTAATCCGCGAAGCCCGGATATCGGTGCGCTTCAGGCTCCGGTCGCTTCAATGGCGCCGGCGCACGACCATCGTGCGTACCGCGCCGGCCTTCTGCAGGCCTCGGTGTGCGCAGTCCATAACAAGAAGCAGGAGCTCATCATGAAAAAGACCCTCATTGCCGTCGCCATCACCTCGGTTGTTGCGCTTTCATTGCCTGTCATGGCCCAGGACAGTCCGCAGGACACTGCCACGGCTCCTTCCAGCGGCAACTACCAGGCCAGCCAGCCCGTGGGCAGCGGCAACTGGTTCCTCGGCGCCAGCGTCGGCCGCACCGACGGCTACAGCAAGCACAGCGACTTCGGCAGCGGTTTCGGCGAGGGCTCGGGCAATTTGTTCGAGAACAAGAACGGCCGCCGCACGGGCTATGGCGTGCTTGCCGGCTACCGCTGGAAGGCTGGCCCGGATGTCGGCCTGGGCGTGGAGGTCGGCTATTCCGACTTGGGAAACTACAGGCTCCGCAACCTGGGCAACAGCGGATCGGTCAACCAGCTCCGTCGCGAGAACGCGCTGCATGGCTGGCTGGCGGGCCTCGACGCCCACATCAACCTGACGCCGGGGTGGTACCTCAGCGCGCATGGCGGCTACTTCCACGCCAACAACAACGGCGGCGCGTACAACGACAGCCTGAACCAGGTGCTCTTCCATGGCGGTGACCGCGGCGGCTACTACGCCGGCATCGGCACCGGGTGGGACATCACCGAGCGCTTCGGCCTGGGCGTGAAATACGACTACTACCACGCGTCGGCCGGCAGCGTCCATGACGTGGCGAGCGACTCGGACTTCGCGGTACGCCGCTCGACCGGCATCGTCTCGCTGGCCGCCGAGTACCGCTTCTGACTCAGCGTAGCGGCACGACAAGGTGGCTGGCGGAACCGCGCATCGGCCCCGCCAGCCACCCGATACGCAGGACAGCGTCGCTACCCGGATTCCGGGGATGCGTTCTTCAATGAGCCGTCCTGGGGCGGCCTACAACTGCGACTCCACCGGCCGCACCAGCAGTTCCCCCAGTTTCTGCCGCCATGGACGCTGCTGCCACATCGCCAGCGTGTATGGCTTTGCATGGCGTAGATCGGCTTCCATCACGGCGGTCATCTGGCGTCCGAATTCCTTGGAATAGACGTTCAGGCTGGCTTCGTCGTTGAGGTCGAACGAGCGCATGTCGAAGTTTGTTGAGCCGACCGAGGTCAGTTCGCCGTCGAGGATGAGCATCTTGTTGTGCATCATCGTTGGCTGGTACTCGTGGATTTCCACACCGGCGGTGAGCAGGCGGCCCCAGCGACGGCGGCTGGCCATGCGCACCAGGGCGGAATCGATGTAGCGGCCGGGCACGAGCAGGCGGATGCTGACCCTGCGTTCGCGCGCGGCGACGAGTGCGTCGACGACCAGGCGATCGGGAATGAAATAGGCGGCCTGGAGGTCGATTGAACGCGTGGCGGCGGCCACGGCGAGCAGGTACATCAGGCGCATGCTGGCGTTGCCGCCATTGGGCGAACTGACGAACAGGTGCATGCCCTTGTCGCCGCCCGGCTGCAGCCTTGGGTAGTACAGGTCGCTATGCAGCACGCGGCCGGTGGATTTGATCCAGTTGTCCATGAAGGCGGCCTGCAATTGCGCCACCACCGGGCCTTCCACGCGAAAGTGGAGATCGCGCCAGTGGTCCGGGTCCTGCGCGTGGCCACTCCACTGATCGGCGATGCCGACGCCACCGGTGAAACCGATGCGGCCATCCACCACCAGCAGCTTGCGGTGGGTGCGATTGTTCAATCGCGCGATGCTGTACCAGCGCAGCGGGTGGTAGCGCTCCACCTCGACGCCGGCGTCAACCAGTTCGTCGAGCAGGTTGGCGTCCATCTTTGCGCTGCCGGCCCAGTCCAGCATGACGTGAACCGGCACGCCCGCCTCGCAACGTTCTTTCAGCGCATCGGCAAACTGCTGGCCGATCTCGCCGGACCAGTAGATGTAGGTCTCGAAGGTGATGCTGCGCCGCGCGCCGCGGATCGCCTCCAGCATGGCGGGAAAGATCTCGTCACCGTTCTCCAGCGCGGTGATGGCATTGCCGCCAAGCAGGGCGGGCCCGAGCATCGCGTCCATCTCATGGATGAACTGCGGATCGTCGATCGGATGGCAATGCTCGACCGGGTGGCGCACGGATTTTTCCGGGCGATGGAAGTTCATCATCACGATGACGACGAATGCCGTGATCACGATGGTGGCGCTTATCACGATCCACATCACGCGGTTGGCCTGGTGCCGAGAGGGTCTCCTGCCGACATCATGCGTGTCCGTGGTCGTGTTCGGGTGAATGACGCGCTACTTTCGCTATTGTGGCGATTTGCTTGCGCCGATCATCGCATGTCGGAGAGGGAGACTCCCCACCGACAACCGCCTCAGGACCGGACCCGCATCGCCTAGAGCAATGCCGGGCGATCCGGCAACTCGTCCGCGTTGGCTTGGCCGTTGCCGGGAAAGTGCCGCAGCAGCAGGGCATGTGCGGCGGCGATACCCTCGAGACTGCCTTCGCGCCATTGGCCGCCGGCATAACGGTCGCGCATGCGCATGCAGATTGCACCCCATTCCGCGGGTGCGACCCGTGCGGCGATGCCGCGGTCAGCGACGATCTCGATGCGATGCTCGGCGAGAAGTACATAAAGCAGTACGCCGGTGTTGTGTTCCGTGTCCCAGACGCGCAACTGGCCGAATACCTGGTGCGCACGGCTGGTCGCATCGAGCCCGCAAAGCACTGCCAGTGGGTCGAGCCGCGATTCGATGGCCATGCGCACCTCACCGCGGTGCGTGCGCTCGCCAGCCGCGATCGCGGCGGTGATCTCGTCCAGCAAGCTGGCGGGGAAGCGGCGCCGCAACTGGAACCAGCCCTCGAACACGTTTGCCAGCAGTCGTTGCATGTGTGCCATCTCACCAGCTCCCCGAGGCACCGCCGCCGCCGAAGCTGCCGCCGCCACCGCTGAAACCACCGCCGCCGCCAAAGCCGCCGCGGCCAAAGCCACCGCCGCCGAAGCCACCGAATCCGCCCCAGCCGCCGCCACCGATCGAGCGTCCGGCACCGCCCGGCAACAGCATGAAGATGCCTCCCAGCACCGCGCCAAGCAGCCCAACGCCTGCTGAAACCAGCAGCCAGAGCAGGCCGCCGATAATCGCGCCGCCAACCGGCGCCCGCACCAGTGCGTGCGCCCGGCGGAGCAGGCCGCGCAGGAAGATCGCGACAAAAATGGCGATCATGAACGTGCCCTGGAAACCCGGCCCGCGTTGCTCGCGGGGCGCGCCCTGTACCGACGGCGGCAA
>DATNBK010000166.1:0-3259 GCA_035571995.1 Rhodanobacter sp. | reverse complement strand
TACGCGACGAGGCCGGTGCCGTCGTCGGCGCACTGGCCGTGGGCCGCGATTGCACCGCACGCTATCTTGCGGACGGTGCTCTTCGTGCGCGATTGAAGGAACTCGAAGAAAAAACCAAAGACGGAGCCTGAGTCCGCCGGGGGCCTGCATCATGAGCACACCGTTTCCAGGTTTTTCCACACCTGCGGCGGGCACCGAAGCGCCGCTGGAGATGCTCTCGGTCTGCCACGACCGCATGGCGCGCCAGTTCGCCACCTTGCGCCGTCTGGTGCCGCATCTGGCGCTGCATGGCGCCGACCCGGAAGCGCAAACCGCAGCGGCCAATGTGATGCGTTACTTCGACACCTCGGCCATCAGCCACCACCAGGACGAGGAGGTTGACCTCTTCCCCGCGCTGATCGAATCAATGGCCGGCTCGGACGCGGTCTGCCTGCACGAGATGACCGAAGGCCTCACGCGGGACCACCGCGCGCTGGAGGCGCAATGGCAGCGCCTGCGCGTCACCCTTGCGCAAATTGCGGCGGGCGAGTCCGCCCCTCTTGCATCAGAGGACGTGGAGGCATTCGCCGGCCTGTACGAGCGGCACATCGAGCGGGAAGACACCGAACTGCTGCCGATGGCGGCACGCCTGCTGGGCGACGACGCGCTCGCAAGCATCGGCCGCGCGATGCGGGAGCGGCGCGGCATCGGTGAAATCCCGATCTAAACACTCAGCCCGATTCGCTCCGACGAGGTCAATCGATGCTCAGTCTTTGAGCACGCTCAAGACCTCGTAGCAGGCGCCCATGGTGTGGTAGTCGGTCTTTCCAGCCGGACTCTTTTCGTCGCTGATCTTTCGGTTGTCCGCAGTGAGAATCCGGAACCATGCGCCATGCTGGTGGTCGACAAGATGCTTCCAACTGTATGCCCACAGTCTGTCGTACCAATCCCAATACCTCGCGTCGCCTGTACGGCGGGCCAGCAAGGCCGCTGCCGCCAGACTTTCGGCCTGCACCCAGAAATACTTGTCGGGGTCGCAGATGGTGCCGTCCGGAGCGAATCCATAGTGGATGCCGCTATGCTGGTGATCCCAGGCGTGGCTCAGGGCGGCGTCGAACAGCGCTTGCGCCCGGGGCGCAAGCCAATCCCCGCCACCGCTGAGCTGCTCCCTGTGACGCTCCAGGATCAGCAATAACTTTGCCCACTCGGTGAGGTGCCCTGGCTGGAAACCCCAGGGCCGGAACAGGTTGCTCTTATCGCCTTTGTTGTAGTCCCAGTCGACGGACCAGTCGGAGCCATAGTGTTCCCACACCAGGCCACCGGCGAGTGCGGCCTGGCGCACGGTGATATGGATTGCCAGCAGTTCGGCGCGCTGCAGATAGCGCGCCTCACCGGTGGCCTCGAAAGCCGTGATGAGCGCCTCGCACATATGCATATTGGCGTTCTGCCCGCGATACGGAGCCAGTACCGTCCAGTCGGCGTTCGCCTCATCCGCGTAGAGCCCGTGTTGGGGCTCCCAGAAGTGCGCTTCGGCCAGCTCGAACACCTCAGACAAGTGCTCCCGCGCCTCATCCACGCTGGCCATCACGGCCTGGGCGTACGCGAGCAGCACGAAGGCCAATCCATAGCAGTGGTTAGTTCTGTCCACGACGACGGCCGTGCCGTTTTCCCAGCGTATCTGCCAGGCGTATCCGCCGGTGGCCGGTTGGCGGTGCGCAGCGCACAGGAACCTCATGCCGTGACGCACGCTCTCAAGGTACTCGGGCCGCCCGAAGTGCCGGAAAGCCATCGCGTAGTTGAAGATGAATCGCGCACTGCTGACGAGATGCCGCTCAGCACCGTTGTAAACCGTGCCATCGTCCTTGAAATAGTGATAGAAGCCGCCGCTGGGGTCGATGCAGCGCGGATGATAGAAGTCCATCGTGCGTTGCACGTGGTTCCGCAGGACGCCGGCGTCTCTGAAGTCCGGTGTCATTGGCGCGCCTTTGAACCCGGCCGGGAACATGCGTCTCTTCAGGTCATCGGCAATGCGACCCCAATGGCCACGAACATGCCCCCGCAGACGCGATTGAAAGTCTTTCCCGCCCGCTCCAGCAGCGGGCGTATGCGATGCGCCAGAAGTGCCAGCAGATACTCGACGAGAAATTCGACGCCCATGAAACTGGCGGCCATCACGATGAACTGCGTCAGCAGGTCGCGGCCCGGATCGAGAAACTGGGGCAGAAAGGCGCCATAGAACAGCAACGCCTTTGGATTCGAAACTGCCGTCAGAAAACCCTTGCGAAACATCTGGCCGCCTCGGGTATCGACCTTGGAGGCATCAGCCTGAAGACGAATCGGAGGTGCACGCCAAAGCTGGATGCCCAGCCATGCGAGATACGCGCCACCGACCAGTTTGAGAATTATCAGCGCATCCACCGAAGCCTTGAGCACGGCGCCAATGCCCAGCATCGACAACGCGATCAGGACCACGAAGCCGAGCACTCCGCCAGAAACCGTGAACAAGGTCTTGCGATGGCCGTGTATTGCACCGTGGGACAACGCCAGCAAACCGTTCGGTCCGGGCGTGAGCGACAGGCCGACCGCAGCAACAAACAGGAGCAACCAAGTATGCAGAGCCATTGAACCCACCTGCTAATCCGTATGTAGAGGCCAGTGTACAGCCGCGAGCCTTACATTCGATGGCTCCGCCTTTGCGACGGCACGGTTGGTGCACCTCGGCCATGTCAATATAGTTGGCTGTCCCGCGACTGCCATTGAACCTGTCAACTGCACCCGTTTCCCACGAGAGAGATCTCCATGTCGTTTCAAACCCCTGAACCCACCACAGGCGGCACCCCAAGCGCGTGGCGACGGCAACCGTCCACCCACCTGCTGACGTGGGCTCTGCTAGGCGCCTGGTCGCTGTACGCACCGCTGGCATATGCCCTGGCGCCAACGTCGGCCCCTGCGGAACACGGCATGGTGGTCACCGCCCAGCACCTGGCGAGCGAAGTCGGTTTGCGAATCCTCAAGGACGGCGGCAATGCGATCGATGCCGCGGTCGCGGTCGGCTACGCACTGGCCGTGGTCGACCCATGCTGCGGCAATATCGGCGGCGGCGGGTTCATGACGCTGCATCTGGCCGACGGGCGCAATGTCTTTATCAATTTCCGCGAGCGCGCACCGCTCAGGGCCTCCCGCGACATGTACCTGGATGCCGCCGGCAATGTGGTCCCAGGCCTCAGCACGCGCGGCTACCTCGCGGTGGGCGTGCCAGGCACGGTGCTCGGACTCGATA
>DATNBK010000165.1:0-6677 GCA_035571995.1 Rhodanobacter sp. | reverse complement strand
CTCCGAGCTGGTGTTGCTGTTCCTGTACCTGGGCGTGATCGGCCTCTACCACGCCTTCGAGGATCGCCGGCAGGGAGCGCGGGCTGCGGGCTTCCTGGCCATCATCGGCATCATCAACGTGCCGATCGTGCATTTCTCAGTGAACTGGTGGAACACCTTGCACCAGGGCAGCACGATCAACTTCTTCGGCACCTCGAAGATTGCCGCCGACATGCTGTGGCCGCTCCTGGTGATGACCCTGGCAACCAAGCTGTATTACGTCGCGAGCCTGTGCCGCCGCGCGCGCACCGACCTGCTGGCGCTGGAAGGCAACAAGGCCTGGGTGCACGAACTGGTGGCCCCGGAGCCGGCGCCATGAGCGGCTCCCTGCAGGCGTTCCTGGCCATGGGCGGCTACGCGGCCTATGTCTGGCCGGCGTACGCGGTATTCTTGGTGGTGCTGCTCGGCGACTCGCTGGTGCCTACGCTGCGCCGCCGCCGCATCGTGCGGGAGCTGCGCGCGCACCTCGTGCGCCAGGCGGCACGCCAGGACGCTGCCCGCGCGGTGCCTGTCGTTGAGTCGGGCGCCACAGCGGCGCCCTCGAGGTCACCATGAACCGTACCCACAAGCGCCGTCTCACCATCGTTGCTGTCGTGACCGTGGCCGCTGCCCTGGCCATCGGCCTGGGCATCTACGCCCTGCAGCAGAACATGAACTACCTGCTGACGCCGAGCCAGGTGCAGTCCGGCCAGGCCGCCAGCTACAAGACCTTCCGCCTGGGCGGCATGGTCAAGCGCGGCTCGATCCACCGCAACGACGATTCGCTCAAGACCACGTTCATCGTCATCGACGCCGATGGCGCCATGCCCGTCGAATACACCGGCATCCTGCCCGACCTGTTCCGCGACGACCAGTCGGTCATCGCCACCGGCCACATGGACAATGCCCATTTCGTCGCCACCGAGGTCCTGGCCAAGCATGACGAGACCTACATGCCGAAGGAGCTGAAGGACGCCATGGCCAAGGCGCATGCCGGCAAGGAGATCAAGGCCGCGGCCGGCACGGCGGCCGGTGGCGGCAATCCCGATCCGTGAGCTGGCGCCGCCATGTTTCCGTCAGCCGTTTTCCCCTCTTCGCCATCGACTTTTCGCCATGATCCCTGAACTTGGCCAACTTGCCCTGATCCTCGCCCTGCTGCTGGCGCTCGCGCAAAGCGTGCTGCCGCTGATTGGCGCCTGGCGCAACAATCATGCATTGATGGCCGTGGCACGCCCCGCAGCCGCCGGCCAGGCCGTGTTCGTCGCGCTGGCCTTCGGCATCCTCGCCTGGGCCTTCATGACCTTTGATTTCTCGGTCCAGTACGTCGCCGACAACTCCAACCTGGCCCTGCCCTGGTATTACCGCTTTGCCGCGGTGTGGGGCGCCCACGAGGGCTCCCTGCTGCTGTGGGTGCTGATCCTCAACGTGTGGACGCTGGCCCTGGCCATGTTCAGCCAGAATCTCCCCGAGGTGTTCGCCTCGCGGGTGCTGGCGGTGATGGGCTTGATTGCGGTGGGCTTCCTCGCGTTCACCATCTTCACTTCCGATCCGTTCGGGCGGCTGCTGCCGATGCCGGCCGACGGCGCCGACCTCAACCCGATCCTGCAGGATCCGGGCATGACCACCCATCCGCCCATGCTGTACATGGGCTACGTGGGCTTCTCGGTGGCGTTTTCCTTTGCCATTGCCGGCCTGCTCGGCGGCGAGCTGGCGCAGGCCTGGGTGCGCTGGGCCAGGCCGTGGACCAATGTCGCCTGGGCCTTCCTCACCCTGGGCATCGTCGCCGGCAGCTGGTGGGCCTACGGCGAACTGGGCTGGGGTGGCTGGTGGTTCTGGGACCCGGTAGAAAACGCCAGCTTCATGCCTTGGCTGGCCGGCCTGGCGCTGATCCACGCCCAGGCCATCACCGAGAAGCGCGGCAGTTTGCGCGCGTGGACCATCCTGTTGTCGATACTGGCCTTCTCGCTGAGCCTGCTGGGCACCTTCCTGGTGCGCTCCGGCGTGCTCACCTCGATCCATGCCTTTGCCTCAGATCCGCGGCGCGGCCTGTACATCCTGATCTTCCTCGGCATCGTCATCGGCTGCTCGCTGCTGCTGTACGCCCTGCGCGCGCCGAAGATCGCGCATGGCAAGCCGTTCAACGTGCTCTCGCGTGAGACGGCGCTGCTGATCGGCAACCTGATGTTCGTCGTTGCCGCGGCGATGGTGCTGCTCGGTACCTTGTTCCCGCTGATTGCCGATGCCATGCACCTGGGCCGCATCTCGGTCGGGCAACCCTACTTCGGCCTGCTGTTCCCGTTGCTGATGACCCCGGTCATCCTGCTGATGCCGTTCGGGCCGTTCCTGCGCTGGGGCCACGGCGATCCGGCGGTGCTGAAGGGCGTGCTGCTGCGCATCGCCAGCGCCGCCATCGTCAGCGCCATCGTGTCCGCGTACTTCGTCGATGGCCAGTTCAAGGCGATCCTGGGAACCGCTGCCGCGGTCTGGCTCGGCCTGGGTGTGGCCTTGTATGCCTATAAGCGCTGGCGCGAGTATCCGCGCGGTCGCCGCTACCCGGCCGAGATGGCCGGCATGCTGCTGGCGCATTTCGGCGTGGCGGTGTTCCTGGTCGGCGTGCTGTTGTCCGAGGCACTGAGCGTGACCACCGACGTGCGCATGGCCCCCGGCGATACGCACGAGGTCGGCGGCTACAGCTTCCGCTTCGACGGCGCCCAGCAGACCAAGGGGCCAAACTGGCATGCCGAGCAAGCCACGGTCGTGGTGACGCGCGACGGCAAGCAGATTGCGGTCATGCATCCGCAGAAGCGCACTTACCCGCGTGGCCAGGTGCAGACCGAGTCTGCGGTCAAGGCCGGCATCACCCGTGACCTGTACGTGGCCCTGGGCGAACCAATGGATGCGGACAACGTGGGCGGCGCGTGGTCGGTGCGCTTGTACTACAAGCCCTTCATCCGCTGGATCTGGGGCGGCGGCATCTTCATGATGCTGGGTGGCTTCACGTGTGCGCTGGACAAGCGCTTCCGCCTGAAGCGCAGGGCGACTGTTGCGGCCAGCGCCGGCAGCGAGCCCGTGCCTGGCGCCTTGCACCCGCAGGAAACCACGGCATGAGCCGATACCTGCCGCTCTTCGGCTTTGGGCTGCTGCTGGCCTTGTTCGGTTTCGGCATCTGGTGGAACACCCAGCATGACCCCAACGAAGTGCCTTCGCCGCTGATCAACAAGCCGGCTCCGGCCTTCGACCTGCCCATGCTGGACGATCCGGCACACCTGGTCAGCAAGGCCAGCCTGCTGGGCAAGCCCTACCTGCTCAACGTGTTCGCCAGTTGGTGCATTGCCTGCGGCGAGGAGCACCCGGTGCTGATGGCCGAGGGGCGCAGCCTCGGCATCCCGCTGGTCGGCTACAACTACAAGGACCACCCGCAGGATGCCAAGGACTGGTTGCGCACCCACGGCAATCCCTACGACCTGGTGATCGCGGACTTCCCCGGCCAGACCGCGATCAACTTCGGCGTCTACGGGGCACCGGAAAGTTTCCTGATCGACGCCCAGGGCGTCATCCGCTACAAGCACATTGGTCCGTTCACCCCGCAGAGCATCGCCCAGGAATTGAAACCGGCCATTGCCGCCCTGGCCAAGGAGACGCCGTGATGCAGGGCGTGCATCGAGCCCTGGCCGCGGCCTCCACTTGCCTGATGGTGCTGGCCCTGTTCGTTGGCATGGGCATGGGTGCGGCGCATGCCCAGGCGATCGAGCCGCTGCCCTTCAAGGACCACGCGCAGGAAGTTCGTTTCCAGGACCTCACACGGCAATTGCGCTGCCTGGTGTGCCAGAACGAAAACCTCGCCGACTCGAATGCCGAGCTGGCGCGCGACCTGCGCCTGGTGGTGTTCAAACTGATGCAGGAAGGGAAAACCGACGACCAGATCAAGCAGTACCTGGTGGCGCGTTATTCGAGCTTCGTGCTGTACGACCCGCCGCTGCAGCCGGGCACCTGGCTGCTGTGGTTTGGACCACCCGCGATCCTCCTCGCCGGCGCGGGCGTGGTGCTGGTGGCCGTGCGCAAACGTCGGCAGGCCAACGCGACCGTTGCGCCGCCAATCGACATTGGGGATGACTGGTGACTGCCGTGTTTTTCGGGATAGCCGCAGCCATGACGGTTGTGGCGCTGGTTTTCGTGCTCGCGCCCTTGCTGAAGCAGGGCCGGCGGGCGGGCCCGTCGCGGGCAATGTTCGTCCTGGCGCTGGGCCTGGCCCTGGTGCTGCCGCTGACGGTGGCCGGCATCTACGCACTCGTCGGCACGCCCGCGGCTTTGCGCGGCGTCGAGGCACAGGCGACCATGCCGCAGTCCATCGATGCCGCCGTGGCCGCGCTGCGCGCCCATCTCGTGCAAGAGCCGGATGACAAGGCAGGCTGGATGCTGCTGGGCCAGACCGGCACGGCCTTGCGCAATCCGTCCATGGCCCGCGATGCCTACGATCACGTGCTGAAGCTGGATCCGAACAATGCCGGCGCCATGGTCGGCTGGGCCGAGTCGGATTCCATGCTGCGCGAGGATCATATGATCGAAGGCCGCGGCCGCGAGCTGCTGCTGCGGGCGGTGCAATTGCAACCGGACAGCCAGCGCGGCCTGTGGCTGCTCGGCATCAGCGATTTCCAGCAGGGGCGCTACGCCGACGCGGAGGCCACCTGGCGCCTGCTGCAGCCGCAGCTCGAGCCCGGTTCGTCCGTGGCCCAGGCCGTGGCCAAGCAGATTGAAGTGGCGGCCGCCCGTGCCGCCAGTGCGCCGGCGCCGGCCACCTCCACGCCGGTCCCGGACCGCAAACCCTGATGGCCGGGGACGCGCGCCAGTATTGCGCCCTGCCCTCGCCCTTCGCCATGAAACGCGGCGGCGTCCTGCACGGCGCCAGCGCGGCCTACGAAACCTGGGGCACCCTCAACGCGGCGCGCGACAACGCGATCCTGGTGCTGACCGGCCTCTCGCCCAGCGCCCACCTCACCTCGAACGAAACCGACCCCAGCCCCGGTTGGTGGCAGGACATGGCCGGCCCCGGCAAGGCGATCGACACGACGCACTGGTTCCTCGTGTGCGTCAATTCGCTGGGCAGCGACAAGGGCTCGACCGGCCCGGCTTCCATCGATCCGGCCACCGGCGAGCCCTACCGCCTGGCCTTCCCGGAACTCGCGCTCGAGGACGTGGCCAACGCCGCCCACGCGGTGATCGAGAGCCTCGGCATCGAACGCCTGGCCTGCCTGATCGGCTGCTCCATGGGCGGCATGAGCGCGCTGGGCTACATGCTGCTGCACCCCGGCAGCGTGCGCGCGCACATCAGCGTCGACACCGCGCCGCAGGCGCAGCCGTTCGCGATTGCCATCCGTTCGCTGCAGCGCGAGGCCATCCGTCTCGATCCGCGCTGGAACGAAGGGTCCTATACCGAGGAAAGCTATCCCGAGATCGGCATGAGCATCGCGCGCAAGCTCGGCGTGATCACCTACCGCTCGGCAATGGAGTGGAACGGCCGATTCGCGCGCATCCGGCTCGACCCGGAGCAGCGCGACGACGAACCGTTCGCACGCGAATTCCAGGTGGAGTCGTACCTGGAAGGCCACGCCCAGCGCTTCGTCCACCATTTCGACCCGAACTGCTACCTCTACCTGTCGCGCGCCAGCGACTGGTTCGACACCGCCGAATACGGCGGCGGCAGCGTGCGCGCCGGCCTGCTGCGCATCCGCGTCGAGCGCGCCCTGGTGATTGGCGTCAGCACCGACATCCTGTTTCCGCTGCAGCAACAAGAACAGATTGCGGACGGGCTGCGAGAGGCCGGGGCCCAAGTGGACTTCGTCGCGCTCGATTCGCCACAGGGGCATGACGCCTTCTTGGTCGATATCCCGAATTACAGTCGCGCGATTGGTGATTTCCTGCTGACCTTGCGCAACGCCTGAAGCCCGCGCTGCTACGATCAAGCAGCCTGTACGACTGGAGACTCCCGTGCTCAACCTGCCATTTCCCGGTAGTCGGCAACTCATCGACGCCATCGATGTCGCCGTCAGCCAGCCCGACACCGCGGCGCTCACCAGCAGCCTGCGCGCGAGCCTGTGCCACTTCATGAGCTCAGGCGAGGTGCAGTTGCCCGCTTGCGTGTTCGTCCCCTGTGCCGAACATTACGCGCGCCGCGAGCTGTATCGCAGCGAGGCGCACGGCTACTGCGTCGTGGCGATGACCTGGGCGCCGGGCCAAGGCACGCCGATCCATGACCACGACGGCATGTGGTGCGTCGAAGGCGTGTGGCACGGCGCGCTCGACATCCAGCAATACGACCTGCAAGGCCACAGCGGCGAGCGCTGGGAGTTCAGCGCGATCGGCTCCATCCACGCCGCCGCCGGCTCCGCCGGCAGCCTGATCCCGCCGCACGAATACCACAGCATCCGCAACCCCAGCGACGACGCGGTCACGGTCAGCCTGCACGTCTATGCCGGCCCGATGCTGCGCTGCTCCGTGTTCCAGCCCCTGCCCGACGGCCACGGTTACGCGCGCGACATGCGCGTGCTCGGGCTCGACCGCGTGCAATGAACCCGGCATAATTCGCACCTCAATGCCGGTGTGGCGGAATGGTAGACGCGGCGGACTCAAAATCCGCTTGTGGTGACACAGTGGAGGTTCGA
>DATNBK010000164.1:0-2279 GCA_035571995.1 Rhodanobacter sp. | reverse complement strand
GATGTTGCCCTTGTCGTCCACCGCCCCTTCCAGATCCTGCACCATGGCCGGCCCTTTCGGCTCCCAACCGTGCTCGTCCCAGCGCATCCACTGCACGCGCACCGGCCGCCCCACCGCCTGCGACATCAGCGCCGCGTCGGCAATCACATGCTCCAGGCCGTTGCGCCCGTACTGGCCGGAGGCTTCGAACCAGTTCAGTTCGACGCGCTCGGGATCCATGCCCAGGAGTTTTGCCATGTCGCGCCGCGCCTGATGCGGCATTTGCGTGCCGGACCAGAACGTCGCGCCATCCTTGCGCACATCCGCCACCGCGCACGACGGGCCGATCGAGCCGTGCATCTGGAAGGGCGTCTCGTACGTTGCCTTCAAGACCTTTTTGGCCGACGCCAGCGCCACGTCCACCGAGCCCCGCGCCGCCACCGAGGTGTTGCCGCCGGGCTCATTGCGCACGGTGTTCCAGATTTTTTCCTGCACCGGTAGACCTTGCCAGTCGGACCATTTGGCCTGGCCTGCCTGCGGCCCGTCGGGGTTGAGGCGCGAGCCCAGTTTGTCCGCCGCCTGGATCGCGCCCCATTCGGTCCTGGCCACCACGCCCAGGAAATTGGCGCGGCGCACGACCTGCACAAATCCGGGGATGTCTCTCAAGCCACTCTCGTCGACGCTCACAAGATCGGCCTGCACGCCATAGGGACGCACGACGCGTCCGTGCAGCATGCCGTCCAGCTTGACGTCCTGCACATAGGTGAACTGGCCCGTCACCTTGCCGGGAATATCTTTGCGATGAACGGGCTGGCCCACCACCGTGTAGGCGGACGGGTTCTTGAGCATCGCGTCCGGCGCGACCTTCAGGCTGAAGGCCGTGCCGCTCGCGCCAATCGTCATGTCCAGCCGCTTGCCGGCCACCAGTTCACCGTAGCTGATGGACTGCGCCGGCGTGCCCACGACGAAAACCCTGCCGTCTTTCGCGGCCAACTGGCCCGCGGGCAGCTTGAAATGCGTGGCCGCCAGATCCAGCAGCGCCTGGCGCCCGGCCGCCGCCGCGTGACGGATTTGCGGCCCGGCATAGCGCACGGTGCGGCTGCCGTAGGACGGGCCCTGATCGACGGTTTTGGACGTTGTGCCCATGACCACGCTGAGTCGCTCCACCGGGAAATCGAGCTCCTCGGCCGCGATCTGCGCCAGCGCAATCTCGATGCCCGTGCCGGTATCGACCTTGCCCGTGAGCAAAGTGGCTGTGTTGTCCGGGTGAATGGCGAGCCACGCGTACAGCCTGGCCGCGTCCGGCGGGGCCACGGACACATTGCCGGTGGCAGTTTGCCCCATGGCGCTCAGCGGATCAGTGAGGCTGAATGCAATCAACAACCCGCCCGAAGCCTGTACGAAGCGGCGGCGGTTCAACGGCGCGTTCATGCTGCACCTCCCTGCTTCGCGGCGCGCTCCACCGCCAGCACGATGCGCATGTGCGTGCCACAGCGGCACAGATTACCGTTCAGTGCCTGCTTGATCTCGTCGCGGCTGGGGTGGGGGTTGCTGTCGAGCAATGCCTTGGCCGTCATGATCATGCCGTTGATGCAGTAGCCGCACTGCACCGCCTGCTCGTCGATGAAAGCCTGTTGCAGCGGGTGCGGCTTTTCGACGCTCCCCAGACCCTCCAGCGTGGTGATCTTGTGGCCAGCTACCGCCGCCAGCGGCGTCACGCACGACCGGATGGCCACGCCGTCCATGATGACGGTGCAGGCCCCGCACTCGGACAAGCCGCAGCCGAACTTCGGCCCGTGCAGCTTCAGATCGTTGCGCAACGCGTACAGTAGCATGCTGTCCGCCGGCGCATCGATCGCGTGATTCTGGCCATTGACATTCAGGGTAATGGTGTTGGACATAAGCTGGCTTTCCCTGCTTCACGCCAACCCGAAGCGCTGGCGCATGGCCCCCAGCAGCGCTTCTTCCCCGAGCTCCTTGCGCATCTGCATGATGGCGCGCGCATCATCGCCTACCACGTAGCGCACCTGGGCAGTGCCGTCGGTCGCCGCGTCGTAGAGCGCCTGGGCCAATTGCCCCGGCGTCGCGCCTGCCGAGGTGCGATTCGCCTGGAAGGTGCCCATGACCTTGCGGATCGATTCCGCGTAAGGGCCACCGTCGCCTTCGAAGGTGCGCACCAGCGAGCGGCCCGAGAAGTCGGTCGCCACCGCGCCCGGCGCGATCACCTTGACCCGGATGCCGAACGGTGCAAGCTCGTGGCTCAGCGATTCCGAGAAGCCGACCACCGCGTACTTCGACGC
>DATNBK010000163.1:0-8561 GCA_035571995.1 Rhodanobacter sp. | reverse complement strand
GCCGTCGGCGCCAGCGGATCGGCGAAGGCCGAGGGCGCCCCGGCCAGGCCGGCCAGGCCCAGGCCGGCGCTCAACAGGTCGTCATGGCCACGATGCACCGTGATGCGGACTTCGGCAGCATTGACCTCGCTCATCATCGATCCCCTCGGTACGTTGGAAATAAAAGGGGACGGAGGAAGTTAAGCCGCGACTTAACTTCCTCCGTCCCCGTTATTTCACCAATGCTCGGCGAAGGGGCGTGCCTCGACTTCGAAGGACCACGCGGAGCGGTCCTGTGCGCCCAGCCAGCGCACCGTGGCCGCCACGGCGTCGGGTTGCACGAAGAAGCTGTCCGGCTTGTCGGGCATGGCCTTGCGCGTGCGCTCCAGGTCGACCACGCCATCGATGATCACGAGCGCAACGTGGATGCCGGCGGGCCACAAGCTGCGCGCCATGGACTCGGCCAGGCTGCGCTGGGCCGCCTTGGCCGGAGCGAATGCCGCGCTGCGCACGCCGCCACGCCGCGACGCGGTGGCACCAACGATGATGATGTTGCCCCGGTCGCGTTGCCGCATGCCGGGAATGACCTGCTGCGCGGCAAGCAGGGTACCCAACGCGTTGACCCGCCAGGTGGCCTCGAAGTCCGCCGGGCTGATGTGCTCGACATCGCCCCAGATTCCGGACCCGGCGTTGCACACCAGGGTTTCCACCGGGCCGAGCTCCTCGACGATACGCGCAAACGTGGCCGCCACCGAGGTTTCATTTCCCACGTCGCAGGCGTAAGCCCTGGCCTCATCCAGTTCAGCCGCGAGTGCTGTCGCATATGGCGTTGAGCGCGCCAGCAACGCCAGCGCATGGCCGTCGTGCGCGAAGCGGCGGGCAATCGCCGCTCCATTCCCCGGGCCGACTCCCGTCACCACACATACCGGCTTGTCCATCGTCCACCTCCTGCGTCGCCGCACAGCTTGCCGTCCCATCTTAGCCTCAGCGCATTCCCCATCCATGACCAATGGCCCGTGGCCCCCGTCTGGACGGCTGTTACCATCCGGGAGTGGTGATGTTCCCGAGGTGCATCATCAGGCGCCGCACACGCGGCACTGGCATGGGGATGTCCCGCTGACAGCAACAAATGTGATCACGCACTCCATACCGCATGCCGGCCGCACGCCGCCGGCAGGGCTGGTGCGCTGCTTGCTCGTGGGCGGCATCGGCCTCGCGCTGGCGGCCTGCAACGTCGGTCCTGCCTACCAGCGGCCGGCGGCACCGCAAGTCCAGGGTTACAGCGCGGCGCAAGACGCGACGGCCATTCCGGCTGCGTCGTCGGTGCCGGGACCGGCCGCGGGTGCCCAGGTGCTGCAGCCGGGCACTGCCGTGGCGTCCCATTGGTGGGAGGGTTTCGGTTCCCCGGCGCTCGACCGGCTGGTGGGCCAGGCCTTGGCCAACAACCCGGATCTTGCCGCCGCGCGGGCCACGCTGGAGCAGGCCCAATTCCAGTTGAAGGCGGCCCGTGGCGCGTTTTACCCGCAGGTGGCCGTGGGGCTGGCGGCACAACGCACGCAGACTTCCGCCACGACCAGCAGCGGCACGCCGGGTGCGCGGCTGTACAACCTATATACCGGCCAGGTGTCGGTGGGCTACAACCCGGACGTGTTCGGCCTGAACCGGGCCGTGGCGCGTGGTGCGCAGGCGCAAGTCGACCTGGCCCGCGACCAGCTTGACGCGGCCCGCCTGACCATCGCCGGCAAGGTGATGCACGCCGCGCTCAACCTCGCTGCCCTGGCCGAGGAAGTGGCCGCGACGCGGAAAACGCTCGACGACCAGCGCCAGATCCTCGAGCTCACCCGCACCCGCTACGAGCTGGGCGCCGCCTCGGAATTCGACCTGCTCACCCAGCAGAGCCAGCTCGCCTCCAGCGAAGCTCGCCTGCCCCAACTGCAGCAGTCGCAAGACCAGGCGCGCCACCTGCTGGCCACCTACCTGGGCAAGTTCCCGTCCGCGGCCGCTGGGCTGGAAGTGCCGGCGTTGAAGGCGTTGCAATTGCCCGCGGCGCTGCCGCTCAGCCTGCCCTCCACCCTGGTGCGCGCCCGGCCGGACATCCGCGCTGCAGAAGCGCAGTTGCGCGCCGCCAATGCGCAGGTGGGCGCAGCCGTCGCGCGCATGTATCCATCACTCGAGCTGAGCGGTGATTTCGGCACCGAGAGTACCCACGGCGGCAAGCTGTTCGATCCGGCCAGCCGCATCTGGGACCTGGCCGCGAACCTGCTCGCGCCGGTCTTCGAGGGCGGCACGTTGCGTGCGCAGAAGCAGGCCAGCGAAGCGGCCTATCGCGCCGTGTTCGCCAATTACCAGGGCACCGTGCTTGGCGCGTTCCGCGAGGTGGCCGACGTCTTGCGCGCGCTGGAGCACGATGCGGTGGCGCTGGATGCCGAAGCACGCGCGCTGCAATCTGCGCAGCGCGCGTTCGAGCTGGTGCGTACCCAATACCAGGCCGGCGCGGTGGATTACCTCGACCTGTTGACCAGCGAGACCCAGTTCCAGAACGCGCGCATCGCCTTCGTGCAGGCCGAGGCGCAGCGCTACGCGGACACCGCGGCGCTGTACCTGGTGCTGGGCGGTGGTCCGTGGGATGCAGCCAGTGGCACGGGTGCCGCGCAGGACAAGGCTGGCGCGGCATCGGGCGCGGGTTCCGGAAACTGATCGATCGACAATGGCCGATGCAAGCCCCGATGGGCGTGCCGGCGGAGGGTGATGATGCGCAAGCGCAAGCAAGTGCTCGGAGTGATGGCGATCCTGGTCGTGGTATTTGGCGGGCTGTTTGGCGCCAAGTACTACGCCAACTACCGCACTGCCGAGGCCGCCCGGCATCGCACGGCCCCAGCGGTAGCCGTCTCCACGGCCGTCGCCCGCGACATGCCGTGGAGCCCGGAGCTCAACGTGGTTGGCAGCCTGCAAGCCGTGGAGGGTACGGAAATCACCGCCCAGATCGCCGGCAACGTCACCGCGATCGCCTTCACCTCCGGCGAGCAGGTCAAGCGCGGGCAATTGCTGGTGCGCCTCGATGACAGCAGCCAGCAGGCGCAATTGCATGCCGACCAGGCCAGGCTCACGCTGGCGCAGGCAACCCTGGAGCGCACGCGCAAGCTGTATGCCGCGCATGCGGCCAGCCAATCCGACCTGCAAACGGCCGAAGCCGGCGCCGCCGGCGCCAAGGCAGCCGTGGAAGGCGACCAGGCCATCCTGCGCAAGTTGGACATTGCCGCGCCGTTCGCAGGCAAGGCTGGCATCCGCGTGGTGAGCCTTGGCCAATACGTGTCGCCCGGCACGGCTATCGTGGATCTGCAGCGCTACGACCCGCTGCTGCTGGATTTCTCCTTGCCGCAAAGCACGGTCGGTGACCTGAAGGTCGGCCAGGAAGTCAGCTTCAGCGTGAACGCGTATGCCGATCAGGCCTTCGTCGGCAAGGTCACCGCGCTGGGCTCGCGCGTGGATCCGGCCACCCGCAACATCGCGCTGCAGGCCAGCTTGCCCAATCCGCGCGAGGTGCTGCGCCCCGGCATGTACGGCTCCGTGCGCTTGACCGTGGGGCAGGCGAAACACGGCATCGTGGTGCCGGACTCGGCAATCACCTACAGCACGTTCGGCGACAACATCTACGTGGTGACCGGCGACGCGGCGCACGGCCAGATCGCGCACCAGCGCGTCGTGCAGGTGGCCGACCAGCGCAACGGCCTGGCCCTGGTCGCCACCGGCCTCGAGGCCGGCGACACCGTGGTGACCGCCGGCCAGCAGAAACTGCGCGACGGCGCCAGCGTCACGGTCAACAACAGCGTGCAGCCCTAGGTCCGCACGCCATGAAATTCACCGACATCTTCATCCAACGCCCGGTGCTGGCCACGGCCGTGAGCCTGGTGATCCTGCTGCTTGGCGTGCGCGCCTGGACCGGCATGGCCGTGCGCGAGTACCCGCTGGTGATCACCACCGTGGTCAAGGTGAGCACGGCCTATCCAGGCGCGAGCCCGGACACGGTCAAGGCCTTCATCACCACGCCGCTGGAGCAGGTGATTGCCAGCGCGCCGGGCATCGACTACCTGACCAGCAGCAGCGCCGCCGGCGTGTCGACGATCAGTGCGTTCATGCGCCTCAACTACGACCCCAACGCCGCGATATCGCAGATCATGTCCAAGGTCGACCAGGTGAAGAACCAGTTGCCGACCGCCAGCCAGCAGCCGGTGATCACCGAAACCATCGGCAGCTCGCACTCGTTCATGGCGCTGGCGTTTTCCGGCAAGAACCTGACCCAGCAGCAACTCAATGATTACGTGTTGCGCGTGGCACAACCCCTGGTGCAGGGCGTGGACGGGGTGGGCGAGGCCAACATCATCCCGGCCGGCACGGGCGCCGGCGGCAACGCCTTTGCCCTGCGCGCCTGGCTGAACCCGACCAGCATGGCGGCGCACGACATCAGCCCGGCCGACGTCTCGGCGGCACTGCAGGCCAACAACTTCGTTTCCGCGGTGGGCAGCACGCGCAACACACGCAAGCAGGTCACCATTACCGCAAACACCTCACTGGACGACCTGGGCCAGTTCCGCAACCTGGTGGTCAAGACCGTGGGCAACACGGTGATCCGCCTCAAGGACGTGGCCGAGGTCGAGTTCGGCGGCCAGAACTACAACGAGAACGTGTACTACGACGGCATCCCCGCCGTGTTCCTCACCGTCAACCCGACGCCCGACGCCAACGACCTGGCCATGGCGGCAGGCGTGCGCGACGCGTTTGCCAAGCTCCGCGCCAACTTGCCGCCCGGCATGCAGGCCAGCGTGGTGGCCGACGCCAGCGTGTACATCGATGCCGCCATCCGCGACGTGCTGATCACCATCCTGATCACCCTGGCGGTGGTGGTGGCGGTGATCTTCCTGTTCCTTGGTTCGTGGCGCTCGCTGGTGTTGCCGGCGCTGGCCATCCCGCTGTCGATCGTGGGTGCCGGGCTGGTGATGCTGGCGCTGGGCTTCACGGTCAACCTCATGACCCTGCTCGCCGTGGTGCTCGCGATCGGCCTGGTGGTGGACGATGCCATCATCGTGGTGGAGAACATCCACCGCTACATCGACCTCGGCGTCGAGCCGGTGACGGCGGCCATCCGCGGCGCGCGCGAACTGGCCGTGCCGCTGATCGTCATGGCCACGACTCTGGTCGCCGTGTTCCTGCCGGTGGGTTTCGTGGGCGGGCTGACCGGCAGCCTGTTTACCGAGTTTGCCTTCACCCTGGTGGCGGCCGTGGTGGTGTCCCTGGTGGTGGCACTGACCTTTACCCCGATGCTGAGCTCCAAGCTCTTGCGACCCACGCCGCCCAGCGGGCTCAGCCACACGCTCGAGCGCGGCTACACGCGGCTGCGCGTGGCCTATGACCGCACCCTGCACGCGGCGCTGGACCTGCGCCCGGTGGTGCTGGTGGCGGCAGCCTGCGTGCTGATCAGCATCCCGTTCCTGTTTGCCGGCAGCAAGAGCGCACTCGCGCCGGTGGAGGACCAGGGCCAGATCTTCGTCGGCGGGACCGGGCCGGCCACGGCCACCGTGCCGTATCTCAACAAATACAGCGGCGAGATCAACACCATGCTGAACGCGTTCCCGGAAACCGGGCATGTGTTCCAGATGAATGGCACCGCCGGTCCGGGTGGCGCCGGCGCCAACGGCGTGCTGGTCGGCATGATCCTCAAGGATTGGGACCAGCGCAATCGCAGCCAGCAGGAGCTGATCCCCCTGGTACAGGAGAAGATCAACGCGATTACCGGCATGCACGTGGTCGCCTACCCCCGCTCGACCCTGCCCGGCGATACCGGCACCTTGCCGGTGGGTTTCGTGTTGACTTCGACCAACGACTACGCGCAGATGAACGCCGCCGCCGATCGCCTGGTGGATGCCGCCATGCAGAGCGGCCTGTTTGCCTTCCTGACCACGAACCTGCGCTACGACCAGCCGCAGATCACGCTCGACATCGACCGCGACGTGGCCGCTAACCTCGGCATCAGCATGGACGACATCGGCAAGAACCTGAGCCCGCTGCTGAGCGGCGGCTACATCGGGCGCTTCGACCTGTCCGGCCACAGTTACGAGATCATCCCGCAGGTACCTGACGCGCGGCGCGCCGATGCGGATGCCCTGCGCAGCTACTACATCCGCGCCGCCAGCGGCGAGCAGGTGCCCTTGTCCACCCTGGTGAGCATCGGCCACACGGTGCAGCCCGAATACCTGCCGGAGTTCCAGCAGCTCAACGCGGTCACCATCCAGGGCACGATGGCCAAGGGCGTGACGCTCGGCCAGGCCTTGCAGGAGTTGCAGCGCCTGACCGCCACGATCCTGCCCAGCACGTACAGCTTCGACTACGTCGGCCAATCGCGCCAGTTTGCCGAGGCCGGCAACAGCCTGATGGTGACGTTCGGGTTGTCCATCCTGCTGGTATTCCTGCTGCTGGCTGCACAGTTCGAGAGCTTCCGCGACCCGCTGATCGTGCTGGTGGCGGTGCCGATGTCGGTGTTCGGCGCGCTGGTGTTCCTGTTCCTGGGCGTGGCACCGCTCAACATCTACACCGAGGTCGGGCTGGTCACCCTGATCGGGCTGATCACCAAGCAAAGCATCCTGATCGTGCAGTTCGCCAACGTGATCCAGGAAGAAGAGGGACTGGACCGGCGCGCGGCGGTGCAGAAGGCCTCCAGCATCCGCCTGCGGCCGATCCTGATGACGACCGGTGCCATGGTGTTTGGCGTGGTGCCGCTGCTCGCCGCCGTCGGACCGGGCTCGATCAGCCGCTTCGACATCGGCCTGGTGATCGCCAGTGGGCTGACGATCGGCGCGCTGTTCTCGCTGTACGTGGTGCCGGTCATCTACACCTACGTCGCCAGCGCGCGGCACGTCTCGAGCAAGGAGGTCGGTGCCAGTCGAGGCACGCCTGGCTGAGCCCCTTCATTTGGTGCGCGTTGCTCACGGCTTGAAGTGATGCACGAAACCGATTTCGAAGCCGCCGGGCAGCCAGCTCAGGATCAGTGGTGACTGTTCGCGCGATGCCCAGATGCCGACTGCGGTCCCCAGTGCCCAACCAGCCAGTACGTCGCTCTGCCAATGCGCTTGCACCTTGACTCGGGCGACGGCGTCGTACAGCGGCAACAACTCCAGTGCGTACACCGCGGGATGGTCGCGGCCATAGGCGACGACGAACGGGGTTACCGCACCGGCAATCGTGGCCACCTCGCCGCTGGGGAAGCTCGCGTATTTCGTGCCCTTGAAGAAGTCGTTGGGGCTGGCGTCCTGCCGCGGCCGTTCGCGTTGGAACACCAGTTTTGCACCCTGTGCCAGTACGGCCGAGCCCGCGGTGGCATCCAGCGAACGCCAGAACGTGTCGCCGAGCTGGTCCTGGTCGCCGAGGAGCAGCGAACCACCCAGCACCGTCGCGATGGTGGCGCCTATCAACGCCTGTTGGTTGCTGCGCGCCCAGATGCCGCTGTTGTCATAGGGCAGCCGATGGTCAATGCCGAACGGGCCGCCGGCCGCCTGGGCCACCAACGGCATGATCGACGCGAAAAGCGCCACCAGTACCTTGTGCATGCGATTCATGAGCGTACTGCCACGAAATCCGGCGATATCCGTCCGTGACTACCGGGAGGTCGGCAGTCTGGCCGCCAAATCTTTGGGATCGATTAGCGGGCCGTGACAGCTTTGCCATCAGTCCAAGGTATGGTCCTGCTTGGGCCGCGATTCGCCGGGCAGCTCGCCATGCACCACAAACCAGACGTTCTCGGCAATGTTCGTGGCGTGGTCGCCGACGCGCTCGATGTTCTTGGCGATGAAGAGCAGATGGGTGCAGGCGCTGATGCTGCGCGGGTCTTCCATCATGTAGGTCAGCAACTCGCGGAACAGCGTGGTGTAGAGCGTGTCCAGATCCGCGTCGCGCTCACGCACCGCGTGCGCCATCGCGGCATCGTGGGCGACATAGGCCTGCATGGCCTCGCGCACCATGCGTCCGGCCATGCCCGCCATCGGCGCCAGGCCACCCACCAGGGGCACCGGGTCGGACAGGTTCAGCGTCAGCGAGCGCTTGGCCACGTTGGCGGCATAGTCGCCGATGCGCTCGATGTCCGAGGCGATGCGCAGCGCGGCGAGGATTTCGCGCAGGTCGCGCGCCATGGGCTGGCGCAGGGCCAGCAGGCGCAACACGTCGTCGCTGATCCGGCGTTCCTGCGTATCCAGGGCATCGTCGTGGTCGACGACGTGCCGCGCCGCGGCGCTGTCACGGCCGGCAAGCGCAGCCATGGCAGCCTCGAGCTGCGCGACCGCGAGATGGCCCATGGCGGCGATTTCGCCGGTAAGGCGCGACATCTCCTTGTCGAAACTCCTGACGATGTGCTCGTGGCTGCCTGTGTTCATCCAAATCTCCCGGAAATGTAATCCTCGGTCTGGCGCTTCGCGGGCTTGGTGAACAGCGTCGCCGTGTCACCAAACTCGACCAGCTCCCCCAGGTACATGAAGGCAGTGCAATCGGACACGCGCGCGGCCTGCTGCATGTTGTGGGTGACGATGACGATGGTGTAG
>DATNBK010000162.1:0-7911 GCA_035571995.1 Rhodanobacter sp. | reverse complement strand
GTCGCCATGGCCCAGGTACTGGCCAGCCATGAAGTGTTGCCGGCCGACGTCGACCTCAGTTCAGCGTGGCCCGGCAGCCACAAGCCGGCGCAGATCAAACGCTGCCAGGACGACTTGCGGCAACACTTCGCCGCCGACCCGACAACCGCCATGCCGGCCTGATCCCGCGGATACCCAGCCAGCCTGACCCGCGGACACCCACCGCAGCCGCGGCACCCGCTCGTCATTCCCGCGAAAGCCCTCTTCATCGTCATTCCCGCGGAAGTCCCTCGTCGTCATTCCCGCGAACGTCCCCTTCGGCGTCATTCCCGCGAAAGCCCCCTTCGTCGTCATTCCCGCGAAAGCGGGAATCCAGTTCCCATGCGGCCTACAAGCACTGGATTCCCGCTTTCGCGGGAATGACGCCGAGGGGAGCGAGCGCGCCGGGCTAGCAGGTGGGGACCTTGATGGTGTGGCCGGCGCGCAAATGGCCATCCTTGATGCCGTTCAACTGCGCCACTTCCTTCACGTCCGAACAAGCCAGCTTGTGCACGATGCCGATCAAGGTGTCGCCCCTGCGCACCCGGTAGTTGCGCGTGCGCTTCGCCCTGGCGGCCTTGGCCTCGACTGCCGCGCTCGCCAGGGCCTCGGTGGCCCCGTGCAGGTCGGACGCCAGGATCGGCCATGGCCCGGTCACGCAGCGCGAGCCATAGGCGTCCTTGAGGATTGCCGGCAACTGCAGGGTCGAGCCCGTCGGCTGTTCGGCCTGCGGGTCCAGCCGCGGATTCAGGTTGCGCAAGGTGCGGAACCAGCCCTCGTGCATGCCCTCGGCCGAACCCAGGCAGACAGTCAGTTCGGTCAATGACGCGGGCCGCTGCAGCGTGATCCTGGTCAGCTTGTCGTCGACCTTCGGGAAGCTCAGGTTGTAGCTGTCGGGGTGCAGGAACAGCCAGGCGGCGGCCAGCACCGCCGGCACGTAGGCGCGGGTCTCCGCCGAGAGCTGGTCGTAGACCTTCGGATCGTAAAAACTGACCGACGGGTCGTCGCCCACCATGCGGCGCATCCGCCCCTCGCCAGCGTTGTAGGCCGCCAGGGTGATCTCCAGATTGTTGTTGAAGATCTTCAACTGCTCATCGATGTAGTCCGCATTCGCACGCGCCGCCGCGGCCGGATCAAAGCGCAGGTCGAAGCCATCGTCGTTGTTGAGGCCGAAGCGCAGGCCGGTGGCGTACATGAACTGCAGCGGGCCGGCCGCGCCGGAGCGGGACACCGCATGCACCTTGCCACCCGACTCCTTGGCCATGATGCCGAACAACAAGGCCTCGGGCAGGCCTGCTGCCTTGTAGGCCGGCTCCATCTGGGTACGCAAGTATTCGTAGTTGACATAGGCGTCCATCAGCGCCGGGCGCCACTGCGTCAGCCAGGTCTCCAGCGCCGACTTCACCGGCCCGTTCATGGCAATCAACTCGGAGAGCTTCTGGCCACGCAGCAAGGTCACGCTGCGCTGCGCCTCGGCCGACAACTGGGGTGCGGCGTGGCCGTCGGCCACGGCGGCATCGGATGGCACCGATTCGGCCTCGACACTATTGGCGTCGGCATCGGCAGCACCGGCGCTGCTCAAGTGCAACAGGCGCTCGAAGGCCGTGAAAAACCGCTGCGGATCGCAGCCGGCAGTGTGCAGGCACTTGGTCGATGCCTGTTGCATTTGATCCATGGCCTGGCCGAGGCTGGCCTGGGCGGCTTCGGCGTCGGCACCCTGCTCGCCGGCCTGATCGAGCGCGTCCGAATAGGCGGTGCTGGCCGCATCGAGCTGGGCGTAGAGCTGGTCCACGGCGCTGGCGGTCTTCGGACCGGCACTGCTGGCGCAAGCCACCAGGGCCACCGCCGCAGCCGCAAACAAGCCGTGGCGCACCAGGGAATGGGCAAGGAAACCTGACATCAAAATTCCATTGGGCATAAAGCCCAACCATAGCCGCCAGCGGACATAGGCTCAACGTTTCATACACGCCGGGGCGTGGCAAGCCCGTCGTGTTCGCTACAATCCCGGTGATCAGCAATGGTTGACCATCCATGAACGACATCCCCATCGCCCCGCGCCGCCCGCACGAGGCACGCCTGGCATGACGCGCTGGCGCGCACCACAACCCAACTCGACTGCGCTGATCACGCGCGAGGGCTTCGAGAAGCTCAAGTCGGAGGTGGACTACCTGTGGCATACACTGCGTCCACGCGTGGTCAAGGCGCTCGCCGCGGCGGCCGCGGAGGGTGACCGTTCGGAGAACGCCGAATACACCTACCGCAAGAAGCAACTGGGCGAGATCGACCGCCGGGCGCGCTACCTGAGCAAGCGCATTCCGCAACTGAAAGTGGTGGACGCGTTGCCAACCGACCAGGATGCCATCTACTTTGGCGCACACATCGAAGTGGAAAACTTCAACACCGGCCAAACGATGACTTGTCGCATCGTGGGGCCGGACGAGACCGATGCGGCCCTGGGTTGGATCAGCGTGGATTCCCCGCTCGCCCGTGGCGCGTTGAAGAAGCGCGTGGGCGACGATTTCTTCTGCGAGCTGCCGGTGGGTCCAGCGCACTTCGTCGTGCACGCAGTCCGCTACCAGAAATAGTGCCCGCCATGCCCATTCTGGTCCTGCTGCTGGCGGTGGCGCTGTGGGTTGCGCTCGGCTTCGGCCTGGCGCGATGGAGTGGCTGGGGCACCCTGGCCCTCTATTACCGCGGCAGCGTGCCCAACGATGGCCTGCGCTGGCACTTCATCAGCGCCCGGGTGGGGTCGGTCGGCTATCGGCGGTGCCTGACGCTCGGCGCCGATTCGCGCGGCCTGCGCCTCTCCATGTGGCTGCCACTGTGCTTCAGCCACCGTTCGCTGTTCATACGGTGGGTAGAAATCGACGGTCTCCAGACCTGCCACGGATCCCTCCGCCCCATGGTGGAGCTGCAGCTCCGGCGCGCGCCTGGCGTAGCCATCGAGCTGCCGCGGCAGCTGGCCATCGCTGCCCTCAGGCAGGTTCACGGCCACACACTGCCGCCGGGAGCCGACGCCCTGCTCGCGGCCGATACCCGCCCGGCTGCGGCGCCGCGGCGGCGTCTCGAATCCGCATGATCGACGTCAACGCAAGGCCGGCGCCATGGCGGCATGGTGTGCGCTCCATCCATCCTCCGTGCCCACCCCGCACGGGCAAAGACCATGAGGGTCGCCATGCTGCATGAAAACGCCCAGGGTGATATCGCGAACCTGGAACTGTCTCCTGCCGAGATGCGCGCCATGGGCGATGCCGTAATGGCACGCGCCGTGGAGCACCTGGCCAAGCTGCCCACGCTGCCCAGCCGCGGCGACTACACCGGCATCGAAGCGCTGTGTCGATCCATGCGCGAATCCGCGCCGGAGCACGGCAGCGAGTTGCCCGACCTGCTCGAGCCCTTGTTCGAGGACTGGATCCCGCGTTCGTTCAACACGCCCGGCGCCGGCTATCTCGCCTACATCCCCGGCGGCGGCGTGTTTCCGGCCGCGCTCGCCGACTTCATTGCCGACACCAGCAACCGCTTCACCGGCGTCTGGCAAGCCGCGCCCGCCCTGGTGCAGCTCGAAGCCAATACCCTGGACTGGCTGCGCGACTGGATGCAGTTCCCCGCCACCACCCGTGGCCTGTTCACCACGGGCGGCTCGATGGCCATGTTCAACGCCATCGCCTGCGCGCGCGAAAAGCTGCTCGGCAACGACATCCGCGCCGGCACCTTGTACGTGTCCTCGCAGACCCACCATTGCGTGACCAAGGCGGCCAAGCTGGCCGGCATCGCGCACGACCGGGTGCGCGTCGTCGCCGTCGACGGCCAATTCCGCATGCGTATCGACGCCTTGGCCCAGGCGGTGGCCGCCGACCGCGCTGCCGGACTCAAGCCATTCATGGTGTTCTCCACCGCCGGCACCACCAACACCGGTGCGGTCGACCCGCTCGATGCCATTGCCGACCTTGCCTCCGGCGAGCGGATGTGGCACCACGTCGATGGGGCGTACGGCGGGTTCTTCCACATGGTGCCTGGGCTGCGCCCGCTGCTGCCCGGCCTGCCGCGCGCCGATTCGCTGACGCTGGACCCGCACAAGGGTTTGTTCATGCCCTACGGCACCGGCGCGCTGCTGGTGCGCGACGGCGAGGCATTGCGCGCGCTGCATTCCTCGACGGCCGGCTACCTGCCACAGAACCAGGACGAGTTCTACGACCCGGCCCAATACGGACCGAACCTGTCCCGCGGCTTCCCGGGCCTGCGCATCTGGCTGACCTTGAAATACTACGGGGCCGCCCGCTACCGCGCCGCACTGGCGGAAAAGCGCGATCTGGCCGTCTGGACGGCCAAACAGGTAGCGCGGATTCCTGGCGTGGTGATGGATGCGGAACCACAATTGTCTCTGTTCGCGTTCCACCTGGAGAGCCCGGCACTGGCCACGCTCGAGACGCAAAACGCCGCAACCCAGGCGCTGATGGAGCGCGTCACCCGCCGCGGCCGCGTCATGTTGAGCGGGGCGCAGGTGGGGGAGCGCTATGTCGGGCGCGTCTGCGTGCTGGGCTTCCGTACCCGCCGCGAGCACATGCAGGCCTGCGTCGAGGACCTCGCCGCCGAGTCCGCCGCCCTCCTGGCCGAAGCCGCCACCCGCTGAACCAGCCCGGTGGCCGGTGTCGGTGTCGTGGGAGCAAGGCCGGTCGCCGGCATGGGCTCCTACAATATTCTCGTGGCTGGCGGGTAGCATCGTCCCGGCCGCAACGGCTGGTAACACGCGGCCGTGCGGTGGAATGCCGCGTGGCTATTTTCCTCGCACCAGCCAGGAATCCCTGAGAGCGGCAGCGGCCGCAGCTCCTGCGGGTCGCGCAACAGGCGGCCATCCGCAATGCCCGCGGCGCATACCTCGAACGCCGTGTGCATCCCGACCCCGGCCGGCGCCAGGAACGGCAAGGCCCTGCCCACCAGCAACCGCGTGGGCGTCAGGGCCAGCTCCAGGAGAGCATGGCCAAACACCGCGACTTCGATGGCGCCCTCACGCCACGCCGCGCGCCGCGTCCAGAACAACTCGTACCAGTCGTGCGCATCCCAGGCGGCCAGCAAGCCGGGATCGCGCACCAGCACCAGCACGCCGCTTTCGTCGAACTGGGTCAGCGCGTATTGCGCGCGCGAGCGCCGCTTGGGACCCATCCGCCCCACCTCGGCCACCTGCATGGCATTGAGCGCGAGTTTCACATGCGGATGCCGCAGCCAGACCAGTGCGTTCAGCAGGTCGTGCCAGTTGCCCGCGCGGGTGGCGATGAGGCCGTGGTCGGCAATGCGCTGCTCGTAGTGCAGGCCGTCGGCGAGCAGGTCGGGGGTTTGGGCCGCAAAGCGATACGCGCGATCGACCGGCAGCCAGGCGTTGAGCGTGTCGACGCCGGGCCAGGCTTGGCCGCGCAACAGCTCCGCGTATTCGCGCCAGGCCAGCAAGGGCATGCACGCGAACACGTCCTCGCTGAGCGCATCGCGGGCTGGCGCGCGATAACGCAGGGCTCATGCCTCCCGCAGCACGGACTGCGCTGCGCGTGCTGCACGCCGTGGGCAGGACTGCCACGCGCTGCCGGGCGTCGGCCTGCACGCGGGCAAGCGCCGCACCACACGCGAGCCGCGCATCACCGGCGCCGCTTCAGGCAGGTAAGCTGGGGCGATCGACAATCGGGAGCGCGCATGGGCCAGAACATCAACCTCAACACCACAAGGATGCAGTGCATCGGCGCCTATCTTGCCAAACCCGCTGGCACGCCGAAAGGCGGCCTGGTGGTGATCCAGGAAATCTTCGGCGTCAATGCGCACATGCGCAGCGTCGCCGACCGCTTTGCCGAGCATGGCTACACCGCCGTGGCGCCGGCCTTCTACGACCACCTGGAAAGCGGCGTCGAGCTGGGCTACACGCGCGGCGACTATGCCAAGGGCAAGAAGCTCGCCGCCGAACTCGGCCTCGAGCGCGCGCTGGAGGACGTGGCCAGTGCGGCCGAAGCCATCTCCTCGGCAGGCACGATCGGCACCGTGGGGTTTTGCTGGGGCGGCACGGTGGCGCTGCTTGCCGCGATGCGCCTCGGCTTGCCCTCGGTGAGCTACTACGGCGCGCGCAACCTTCCGTTCCTGCACGAGGTACCGCAGGCGCCCGTGATGTTCCACTTCGGCGAAAAGGACCCGAACATCACGCCGGACATGGTGGCCAAGCACCGCGCCGCGTTGCCGCAAATGGAAGTCTTCACCTACCCACACGCCGACCACGGCTTCAATCGCGACGTCGGCGCCTCCTACCACGAGCCAAGTGCCACGCTGGCCATGCAGCGCACGCTCGCGTTCTTCGATCGCCACCTCGCCAGCGCATGAGCGCTGTATTTGCCCTGGACGAGCGGCTGGGTGCCGACAGCGTGCCCGTGCTGGACCTGCCGCTGTGCGCCGTGCGCCTGATGAACGACGCCCGCTACGCCTGGCTGCTGCTGGTGCCGCGCCGCGCGGGCCTGGTGGAGGTCACCGATCTCGACCCCGCGGCCCAGGCCACGCTATGGCGCGAATGCGCGCTGGCGACGGCGACGCTGCGCAGCGTGGCGCCCTGCGACAAGCTCAACCTCGGTGCGCTCGGCAACATCGTGCGCCAGTTGCACCTGCACGTCATCGCACGACGCGTCGGCGATGCCGCGTGGCCGGGGCCGGTATGGGGTGCGGGCCGCGCCGAGCCTTATGCCGAAGCGGTACTGGCAGCACGACTCGACGCGCTGCGCCAGGCCTTCGCCACTCCGCCGCACGACTCATCCTCTCTCCCCTGATTTGCTGGGGAAAAGGGTTCGATGAGAGGGGGTCAAGCCCGCGGCCGCGATCTTGCTCCTTACCCTGACTCGTCCGGGGAGAGGATGGGGGTAAGGGGGCTCCTGCCGGGTCAAGGCCGTCGCTGCGTCGCCACGGGGTGCTTACTGGATCAGGGGCTTGCCGTCGGCACCGGGGAGGCCTTCGCCGCCCTGGTCGCTGGGCTTGTGCCGCGGGGTGGCATCCTGCAGCGCGCGCGCCTTGGTGTCCTTGGGATTGATCTCCACCAGGGTGCCCTTGTCGTCGTAGTAGGCGCGGAAGCCGTAATCGAGCTGCATGCGCGCCAGGTATTGCAGGTGTTGCTTGCGGATCTTGGAATCGTCGCTGGGCTCGAGCAGTACCGTCTTGGGCAACTTGCCCTGGTCCTTCAGGTAAGCAAAGTGGCTGCCGGTATCGATGGCCGAAAGCACGCCGCCGTCGACAATGAATTGCCCGTCCTTGTAGGCCTTGATGACCGTATCGAACTGGCCTTTCATGCTGGCGGTGGTGACTTCGTTTTTCTTCGTGCCGCCCAGCAGCGAACAGCCGACCATGGCCACGGTGGCACCTAGCAGGAGGGTGGTCAGCGTACCCTTGAGGAGTGTGGCAAAGCGCATGATGGATTTTCCGCAGCGGCAATTGTTCGAACACAGGAGTTTAACCGCGCGGCCGCGGTGACGACAGCCACGGGCCGTGCCGCATTCAGCCAGCGGGCAGTCAGGCGCGCGGCAAGGTCACGCCGGTCTGACCCTGGTACTTGCCGGCGCGGTCCTTGTAGCTGGCCTCGCAGACCTCGTCAGCCTCGAAAAACAGCAGCTGGGCCACGCCTTCGTTGGCGTAGATCTTCGCCGGCAGTGGGGTGGTATTGGAGAATTCCAGGGTGACATGGCCCTCCCACTCGGGTTCGAGCGGGGTCACGTTGACGATGATGCCGCAGCGCGCATAGGTGCTCTTGCCCAGGCATACCGTCAGCACGCTGCGCGGGATGCGGAAATACTCCACGGTGCAGGCCAGGGCAAAGGAATTGGGCGGAATGATGCACACATCCGCCTCGACGTCGACGAAGCTTTCCGGATCGAAGGCCTTGGG
>DATNBK010000161.1:0-8614 GCA_035571995.1 Rhodanobacter sp. | reverse complement strand
GCCATTCCCAGGTTGAGCCCGGGGATTTCACGACAGACTTAACGAACCGCCTACGCACCCTTTACGCCCAGTAATTCCGATTAACGCTTGCACCCTTCGTATTACCGCGGCTGCTGGCACGAAGTTAGCCGGTGCTTATTCCTCAGGTACCGTCAGACGACACGGTTATTAACCTTGCCGATTTCGTTCCTGATAAAAGTGCTTTACAACCCGAAGGCCTTCTTCACACACGCGGCATTGCTGGATCAGGCTTTCGCCCATTGTCCAATATTCCCCACTGCTGCCTCCCGTAGGAGTTTGGGCCGTGTCTCAGTCCCAATGTGGCTGATCATCCTCTCAGACCAGCTATCGATCGTCGCCTTGGTGAGCCGTTACCTCACCAACAAGCTAATCGAACATCGGCCCGTCCAGACGCGCGAGGCCCGAAGGTCCCCCGCTTTCTCCCGTAGGACGTATGCGGTATTAGTCCCGGTTTCCCGAGGTTATCCCCCACGTCATGGGTAGGTCCCGATGTATTACTCACCCGTCCGCCACTCGCCATCAAGAGAGCAAGCTCTCTCATGCTGCCGTTCGACTTGCATGTGTTAGGCATGCCGCCAGCGTTCAATCTGAGCCAGGATCAAACTCTTCACTTAAGTTTTCGACAACTTCACCCTTGCGGGCTTCGTCATCTGTCCTTTCGAAGCGTATGTCCCAACCGAAAACTCATTGCTGTGTTTCCATTGGTTGGACGCTTTGCATTGCTTGGGATCGACCGCAGTCGCTCCAACGCAAGGCGTCCACACAATTCACCTGCGCACACTGTCAAAGATCGCTTGCTTGCCACCGCCTTGGCGGTGGCGGCCTGAAGCATTTCGCCTCAGGTGAGCCGGCTATTCTACATCGAAAAACGACCTCGTCAACACCCTGTGAAGCACCTATTGGGGTGTCCTCGACGCTGCTGTCGACTGCCGATGTCTGGCTTGACCGCGAACGTCGCGACGGGCCGCAAATAATAGCGCCCGCGTCTCCTTTTGCATAGGGGCTTGTTGCCGATGAGCAGCCGCATGGGCCGCGGTACACTCGCCAACCTACCTCACTTGCAGGCACGCCGATGAATCGATGGCTCGTTCCCTTGCTGCTGATGCTGGCCACCAGCTTTCACGCCACGGCGACAGACGCTGCGGCGCCGAGCGTGCAATTGCGGGGCCAGACCTTCTCGATCGAGCTGGCCACCACCGATGCCGCGCGACAACACGGCTTGATGGAGCGTACGACTCTGGCTGCAGACCATGGCATGCTGTTTGTGTTTGCCAGCTCGGCGCCGCAGGCGTTCTGGATGAAGAACACCCTGATCCCGCTCGACATCCTGTATTTCGACGACGCGCACAAGCTGGTTTCCATGCAGCTCGACGTGCCGCCGTGCAAGGCCGATCCGTGCCCCATCTATCCAAGCCATGCCTCGGCGCGCTACGTACTGGAGCTTGCCGCCGGCACCAGCCGGCGCATCGGGGCGAAGCTCGGCGATGAGCTGACCATCAACGGCGCGGTTGGCGCGGTGCAATAGGTCGCGGCACGGTGAAGCGGCGCAGGGACCGCGCACACGCTTCAGTCGATCTCGATCATCTCGAAATCGTCCTTGGTGGCCCCGCAGTCGGGACAGGTCCACGTGTCGGGGACGTCGGCCCAACGCGTACCGGAGGGCACGCCCTCTTCCGGTACACCGACTGCCTCGTCATAAATGTAGCCACATACCACGCACATCCATTTGTGCCAGGGTCCGGTCGACGACGAATCGGTCATTACAGTTCTTCGGTCAAGTGAGCCGGGCTATTGTCGCAACTTCGCCCGGAACGCGAAAGCGCAATGGCCGGGCGCGGCTCGGGCAGATACACATCGCGCCAGCGCCGACATGCCGAGCCCGCCCCGCGGCATCCGTTTCCATGCGTGCTGTGACACACTGGCGATTTGCAACTCCGGACAGATCGGCATGCCGAGCAACCACGAGCTGTTTCAACGCGCGCAAACCCTGCTGCCGGGCGGGGTGAACTCGCCGGTGCGCGCCTTCAAGGCGGTCGGCGGCGAGCCATTCTTCGTGGCGCGCGCCGACGGCGCCTACCTCTGGGACGTCGAGGGCAAGCGCTACATCGACTATGTCGGCTCATGGGGACCGATGATCGTAGGCCACAACCATCCACGGGTGCGTGCCGCGGTGGAACAGGCGGTACGCAACGGCCTGTCGTTCGGGGCGCCTTGTCCTGCCGAAGTGGGGGTCGCGGAGACCGTGTGCCGGCTGGTGCCGTCCATGCACATGCTGCGCATGGTGAATTCGGGCACCGAAGCGACGATGTCGGCCATCCGCCTGGCGCGTGCCACCACCGGCCGCAGCAAGATCCTGAAATTCGAAGGCTGCTATCACGGCCACGCCGACAGTTTCCTGGTCAAGGCCGGCTCCGGCGCCTTGACGTTCGGCGTTCCGACCTCGCCTGGCGTGCCGAGGGCACTGGCCGACCTCACGATCACCCTGCCCTACAACGATGCCGACGCGGCCAAGGCCTTGTTTGCTGCGCAAGGCGCGGATATTGCCGCTGTCATCATCGAGCCAGTCGCGGGCAACATGAATTGTGTCCTGCCATTGGACGGCTATCTGCAACTGCTGCGCGAACTGTGCACCCGCCACGGTGCACTGTTGATCTTCGACGAGGTGATGACCGGATTCCGCGTGGCCCTGGGTGGGGCCCAGGCGCTGTATGGCGTGGCCCCGGACCTCAGTACGTTCGGCAAGATCATCGGCGGCGGCATGCCCGTGGGAGCATTTGGCGGACGCCGCGAACTGATGGAGCAAATCGCGCCATCCGGGCCGGTGTACCAGGCCGGCACGCTGAGTGGCAACCCGGTAGCGATGGCCGCTGGCCAGGCCATGCTGGACCTGATCCAGGCGCCAGGTTTCCACCAAGGCCTGACGCAGCGCACGCAAGCACTGACTGATGGCCTGCAGACGGTGGCGGACGAAGCCGGCGTGGATTTCACCAGCACGCGGGTCGGCGGCATGTTCGGCTTGTTCTTCCGCGCCGGTGACGTGCATGGCCTTGCCGACGCCACGGCAACCGACAGCGCCTTGTTTTCGCGCTTCCATCACGCCATGTGCGAACGCGGGGTGTTCCTCGCCCCTTCGGTATTTGAAGCCGGGTTCATGTCGAGCGCGCACAGCGACGAAGACATTGCCGATACCTTGCAGGCGGCACGCGACGCGCTGCGCGAAGCAAAGCGCTGAAGCCGCGCCGCGGCGGCGGCGGTCAACGGGCACTTCAACCCAGGAACAGGTCCGGCAGCAAGGCAGCCCCCGGCTGGACGGCATACGGCGCCAGGTCGGTGATTCCAGCCTGGCGCAGCACGTCTTCGTCCACCGCAAAATGCCCGGTGTACTGCCTGGCCGGCCGCGTCAGCATCCAATGTGCCGCATCGGCTACGATCTCGGGTCGACGGCACTGCTCGGGCCGCACGCCCTCGATCATGCCAATCGCCGCGGTGGCAATCACCGTGCGCGGCCACAAGGCGTTCACTGCGATGCCGAGCGGGGCGAACTCGGCGCTCATGCCGAGCACGCACAGGCTCATGCCGTACTTGGCGATGGTGTAGGCGGTATGCCGCGCAAACCACTTGGGATCGAGGTTTGGCGGCGGCGCCAGCATCAGCACGTGGGGATTGTCTGCTTGGCGCAGGTGCGGCAGGCACGTCTGCGTCAGCAGGAAGGTGCCCCGGGTGTTGACCTGCTGCATCAGGTCGAAACGCTTCATTGGCGTGTCAGCGGTCCCAGCCAGCCAGATGGCACTGGCATTGTTGACCACGATGTCGATGCCGCCGAAATGCCCGACGGCCTGCGCCACCGCAGCCTGGACCTGGGCCTCCTCGCGGATGTCCATCTGTACGGCCAACGCGCGTCCGCCGGCGGCCTCAATGTCCGCGGCGGCGGTGTGAATCGTGCCAGGCAGCTTCGGGTTCGGCGTGGCGCTCTTGGCGGCAACCACGATGTTCGCCCCGTCGCGGGCGGCGCGCAGTGCGATCGCCAGGCCGATGCCACGCGAGGCGCCGGAAATGAACAGGGTCTTGCCTGCCAAGCTCGCCATCGCCGAACCTCCACGCCACGGGAAGGTCCAGTCTACCCTGCGCCGTCTGGCGGTATCGGCGGGCCGGTTCCGCTCAGGGCTTCTGGAAACGGGGCAGGATGTCGCGTAATTCAGCGAGACGCTGCAGCGGATCAGCCAATTCCAGCAGATGTTGCTGCTCACCGGCCCCCAGCGGCAGGAGTTCGGCAAGCCGGAAGCCCAGCCAGCTGGCGTCGTCGTAGTCCTCGCGTGGGGCATTGCGCCAATGCGGCGCGATCATGTCGACCAGGCGCTCGGCAATGCTCTGCAGCAGCGCAAATTCCACCGGCACTTCCTGGGCCGGTTCGTCGCCCCACAACGCGACGCTGCTGCGCAGGAGCCCATCGTGCCGCGCGCGCGAGCGCTGGGCGGTGAAGCGCTCGGTGCCGGCAACCAGGATGGTCAGCACGCCGTCGGCGTCGCCATGGAAATCGATGATGCGGGCCACCGTACCGATGGCCGCCGGCATGGTCGCTGAACCACGCACGCGCTCCTGGCCAATCAGGCATACGCCAAAGCCCTTGTCCTCCCGCGTGCACTCGCGCACCAGGTCCAGATAGCGCGGCTCGAAGATGCGCAGGGACAGCCGCCCGCGTGGAAACAACACTGCCGCGAGCGGAAACAGCGGTATCTCGATGAGCTGGGATTGCGCAGCCATGCGTGCAGTCTAGCCAATCACGTCCGAGTCGCAGAATGCTAAATCCGCCCGGAGACGACCGCTGGAACGGGCGCGCTACCGCCCCAGCAAGGCGATGAAGCGCCGCGGCGCACCCTCGAACCCGCCGTTTGACATGAACACCACGTGGTCTCCCTCGCGTACCCGTGCACTCAATGTCGCCAGCAAGCTGTCGACATCCGCGACCGTCGTCTCGCGCCCGTCCAACGCAGCGGCGATCACGTGGGCATCCCACGGCAGGTCCGGGCGCTGCAGGAAGATCACCTCGTCGGCGTCGTGGAGCGCCGGCCCCAGCGCCTTGACGTGCGCACCCTGGCGCATGGAATTGGACCGCGGCTCGAGTGCCACCAGGATGCGCTGTCGGCCCACCTTGGCGCGCAATCCGGCCAGCGTGGTGGCGATCGCGGTCGGGTGATGCGCAAAGTCGTCGTAGACGTGTACGCCGCGGGGCACGCCCAGCAACTCCATGCGTCGTTTGGCCCCGCGGAAATCCTTCAGCGCGCCCAGCATGACTTGCAGGTCGCCGCCAGCCGCCGCGGCCGCCGCCAGCGCCGCCAGCGCATTCGCCACGTTGTGGCGACCGAGCAGCGACCAGCGCACTTCGCCCAGGTGCTGGCCGCCCCTGTCCACCGCAAACGCCGAACCATCCGGTGCCAGCAGGTGCGCCTGCCAATCGCCGCAATCGATCCCGAACGTCTCCACCGGTGTCCAGCAGCCCATGGCCAGCACCTCGGCCAGGCGGGCGTCTTCGGCGTTGACCACCAGCCGGCCGTGACCTGGCACGGTCCGCACCAGGTGGTGGAACTGGCGCTGGATCGCAGCCACGTCGGGAAAGATGTCCGCGTGGTCGTACTCGAGGTTGTTCAGGATCGCGATGTCCGGG
This sequence comes from Rhodanobacter sp., assembly GCA_035571995.1. GTDB lineage: Bacteria > Pseudomonadota > Gammaproteobacteria > Xanthomonadales > Rhodanobacteraceae > Rhodanobacter. Next base: position 2,931 of record DATNBK010000161.1, on the reverse strand, counting down.
CGGTAATGCACGAACTTCGAGCGTTTGTCGAAGAAGGCCGTGTCGTACTCGTCAGCCTCGACCACGAACGGGTAAGGGCAAAGGGGGTCAGAGTCACTTTTCCGTAGGGCATGCCCATGTGCATTGGGTAGATGGCCGGAAAAGTGACTCTGACCCCCTTCCCCCCCCAGGCGCGCGGAAATGCCGAAATCGTCGGGCACGCCGCCAATCAGGAATCCCGGCGCCAGGCCTGCCCGCTCCAGCAGGAAGGCCAGCAGGCTGGCTGTGGTGGTCTTGCCGTGCGTGCCGGCGACCGCCAGCACGGGGCGCCCGGCAAGCACGGTCTCGCCCAGCCACTGTGGGCCGGACACATAGCGCAAATGCGCATCGAGCATGTATTCGACGGCGGGGTTGCCCCGGCTGAGCGCGTTCCCCACCACGATCAGGTCAGGCGCCGCATGCCCCGGGCTGGCGCGCAAGTGCTCGGCCTGGTAGCCGTGCATCAGCGTGATGCCGAGCGTCTCCAACTGCGTGCTCATGGGCGGATAGACGTGGTCGTCCGAGCCTTCGACGTCATGATCGAGTTCGCGCGCAAGCGCAGCCACGCCGCCCATGAACGTGCCGCAGATGCCAAGGATGTGCAGGCGCATGAAGATCGATCCGTCGGCCGCCAAAACCAGGTGCCAGCTCAGCCGCTGGCGGCGGCCTTCTCGCCCAGCGCCGCGCGCAAACGCGCCGTGACCTGGTCCAGCTCGCCGACGCCATCGACCACTTGCAGCTTGCCGGTCCGCTGATAGAACTCCGCCACCGGCGCCGTCTGTTCGGCATACACCGCCAGGCGCCTGGTGACCGTGGCCGGCTCGTCGTCGGCACGATGCTCGGCCAGGAAACGGATCCGGCATCGCTCGATGATCGCCGCGCTGGGCACCTCGAGCTTGACCACGGCATCGAGCGGCTGGCCGATCCGCCCGAGCAGTTCATCCAGCGCCGACGCCTGCGCCAGGTTGCGCGGATAGCCGTCCAGGATGAAACCAAGCGCGGCGTCGGGACGCGCCAGGCGCTCCTCGAGCATGCCCAACAGGATGTCGTCGGAAACCAGTTGGCCGGCCGCCATGACCGCCTTGGCCTGCAGTCCCAGCGGGGTACCGGCAGCCACGGCGGCGCGCAGCATGTCCCCGGTGGAAATATGCGGTACACCCAATTCGGCCTTCAGCCGCGCAGCCTGGGTACCCTTGCCCGAACCGGGCGCACCAAGGAGGACAAGTCGCATAATGCTCCAGGCTGTCTGCTGGCGGCCGCCTTGACGCGCGTCGCCAGATACACATGATGGCTGCCAAATTAACGTTTGCCATCGGCGCCGTCAAACGCCGCCAGTCCCCACCCCGCCAAAAACCTGCACCGCATCCGGAGGTCCCCATGCGCCCGCGTCAACCGTCATCCGCTACAGCCGGCAGGCTGCTGTACGCCCAATCCGGCGGCGTCACCGCCGTGATCAACGCCAGCGCGGCCGGCGTGATCGCCACGGCGCGTGCCCACGGCGTGCCGGTCTATGCCGCGCGCAACGGCATCCTCGGCGCGCTGCGCGAGGACTTGATCGACACCTCGAAGGAATCCACTGCCTCCATCACTGCATTGGCGCACACGCCAGGTGGCGCGTTTGGCTCCTGCCGCTACAAGTTGAAGTCGCTGGAGGACAACCGCGCCGAATACACGCGGCTGATCGACGTTCTGCGCGCGCATGACATCCGCTGGTTCCTGTACAACGGCGGCAACGATTCGGCCGATACGGCACTGAAGATTTCGCAGCTGGGCCGAACCATGGGCTACGACATCCGCTGCATCGGCGTGCCAAAGACCGTGGACAACGACCTGGCGGTGACCGATTGCTGCCCCGGCTTCGGTTCGGTGGCGAAATACACCGCCATCTCCACCCGCGAAGCCAGCCTCGACGTCGCCTCCATGGCGGAGACGTCCACCAAGGTGTTCATCCTGGAGGTGATGGGCCGCCATGCCGGCTGGATTGCCGCGGCTGCCGGCCTCGCCGGCACCGGCCCTGACGACGCCCCGCACGTGATCCTGTTCCCGGAACGCGCCTTCGACGAACAGGCCTTCCTCGACCGGGTGAAGGCCACGGTCGAGCGCGTGGGCTGGTGCACCGTGGTGGCCTCCGAAGGCGTGCGCAACGCGGCTGGGGAATTCCTCGCCGAAGCCGGCACGCGCGACGCCTTCGGCCACAGCCAGCTCGGTGGCGTGGCCCCGGTGCTCGCCACCCTGGTGCGCGACAAGCTCGGCTACAAGTACCACTGGGCGGTACCCGACTACCTGCAACGCTCGGCCCGGCACATCGCCTCCAAGGTGGATGCCGACCAGGCCTATGCCGTCGGCAAGGCCGCCGTGGAATACGCCCTGGCGGGCATGAACGCGGTCATGCCGGTGATCGTGCGCACCTCCGACCACCCGTATCGGTGGAAGATCGAAGCCGCGCCCTTGAACAAGATCGCCAACCGGGAAAAGAAAATGCCCGCGGGCTTCCTGAGCAAGGACGGGTTCGGCATCACCGCGGCAGCACGGCGCTACCTCGCGCCACTGATCCGCGGCGAAGCGCCCCTGCCCTATGGCAGGGACGGCTTGCCGGTATATGTGCAGTTGAAGAATCGGGCGGTGCAGAAAAAACTCCCCGATTTTCAGGCCTGAGGCCACGTCCAGACCGGTGCGGCCAATAGCCGTCCGGTCGCGTTGCATTACGCAACGGTGCATACTTCTGCATCCATTGCCCACCGCAGGCGCCTGCGCCTGCGGTCACATTGAACGTTGACTAGAGGGGAGCTCCGATGCTGCAAGACTTCGGTTGGTGGATCATTTTGGGATGCGCGGTGCTCGCCATCCTGTACGGCGCATTCTCGGCACGCTGGGTCATGGCCCAGGCGCCGGGCAACGCGCGCATGCAGGAAA
>DATNBK010000160.1:0-3698 GCA_035571995.1 Rhodanobacter sp. | reverse complement strand
TGGATAGCCTGCTGCGGGCCCGCCTGGCGCGCGTCGCGCCACCGGATGCCGCGCTGCGCAAGCTCAACCGCAGCTTGGCCGGCGCGCGGGAAAACGTCCGTCTTGAATGGGCGCGGTCTGGACCGCGCAAGACGACCACGTCCGCCAGCGCCGTGCGTGACCGGTTGCTGCGCAGGCTGGCGCTGGACGCCCTGGAGCTCTTGACTGGACCTGACGCGGCAAAGCTGCGTGCGTGCGGGCATCCAGGCTGCCGGATGTTGTTTGTCGCGACCAATCCCAGGCGGCAATGGTGTTCGACCGCCACCTGCGGCAATCGCGCGCGCGTAAGCCGACACTACGCGCGGGCCGACAAGTCATGTTAAAGCTGCCCCGGTTCCCGCGTTCACCCCCTGTCATCTCGCCACGTCAACCAGGAGCGCGCCATGCGCAAACGCACCCTCGGCCGCAGCGGCCTTGCGGTCTCGGCCCTTGGCTTCGGCTGCATGGGACTGAACTCGGATTACGGCAAGGGCCTGGACAAGCAGGCTGCGATTGCCTTGATCCGCGACGCGGTCGAATGCGGAGTCACGCTGTTCGATACCGCCGAGGTCTACGGCCCCTACACCAATGAGGAACTGGTTGGGCAGGCGCTCGTGCCGGTGCGCGACCACGTAGTGATCGCCACGAAATTCGGCTTCAAGACGGGCGATCTTGCGTCAGGCGTGGACAGCCGCCCCGAGCATGTCCGCGCCGTCGCGGAAGCCTCGCTGCGACGCCTGCGCACGGACCACATCGACCTCTTCTACCAGCATCGCGTGGATCCGGACGTGCCGATGGAAGACGTGGCGGGAACCGTCAGGGACCTGATCGCCGAAGGCAAGGTCGGGCACTTCGGGCTGTCCGAGGCCGGGGAGGCATCGATCCGGCGCGCGCACGCGGTGCAGCCGGTCACGGCGCTGGAAAGCGAATATTCGTTGTGGTGGCGCGAACCCGAACACGGAACCCTGGCCACCTGCGAGGAACTGGGGATCGGCTTCGTCCCGTTCAGTCCGCTGGGCCGGGGCTTCCTCACCGGCAAGATCGACGCGGACACCAGGTTTGCCGAGGATGATTTCCGCAATGGCCTGCCGCGCTTCTCGCCGGCAGCGCGCAAGGCAAACCAGGTATTGGTCGATGTGCTCGGCCGCTTTGCCGCCGATCATGGCGCGACGCCGGCCCAGGTCGCCCTGGCGTGGCTGCTGGCGCAGAAGCCGTGGATCGTGCCCATTCCCGGTACCACGCGCCTGTCGCGCCTCAAGGAAAACCTCGCCGCGGCGGAGATCGAACTGGGCGATGACGAGGTCGCGGAACTGGGTGCGGCATTTGCGGCGCTGCCGGTGGAGGGCGATCGCTATCCGCCGCAACTTGCCGCCCAGGTCGGCAAGTAAGGTCGCGCCTAGCGCCAGTTGGCGTGCGCCTCCCAGAACGCCACCGCGCGCCGGTATGCTTTGCGATCCAGCGGTACGCCGGAGCCGCCCTCGGCGACGCCAAGCGCATTGCGCAGCATGGTGATTGGCACCATCGGGATTTCTTCGGGCTGTGCGGTATACAGACAACCAACCACGCCCCAGTCGGCGTCGATAGGCGAACCTTCCTTGGCAAGCTGCGCGCGGCTGTAGAGGATCGGCAGTAGGTAGTTCGCCACGGGCGGGTCGACGCCCTCGAACCAGCGCACCAGCACCGGCAGTTCCTCGCGGGTACGGGCCTCGTAGGCCGAGCGCAGCAAGTGGCGGTTCGCATCGGTGATGGGGACCGCAGTGCAGCGCGTGGACGTCCAGTTGCGGTGCGCGTGCAGGCGGCAAAATGGCGCGTACCCCTCCAGCACGGCTTGCGGGGTTTCAGTATTGAGGCGCTGTTCGAATTCCTCCGCGCTGCAATCCTGGATGGCGCTGCGGCGACGGTCGCGCGGGAACAGCCGGGTGCAGGCAAAGGGAGTGAGAACGATGGACATGGTGGTCACCGCGAATCAGCACACGAGGCTAGGGCCCGGTTTGCAGAAATGCAAACGGCTGCGGCGTCGCCCGGATGGCCTGCGGACCTGTGCCTTGGTGCCGGTCCGTAGCATCGCGCCCGGCCTCGCTGGGCGTACTTCCGGCTTCGTCCTTGTATTGCTGCCGGAGCATCGGCATGGACCACAAGGCAAAAAAAACGTCCCGTTCTACCGGGACGCTTTTTGTCAAGTTGCCGAGTCTTTAGCCCAGCCGACGCTCACGCTTCCTGAGCCAGTAGCCCGACCCGAGGAGGAGTAGCCCCAGCGCAAACATGCCGGCGACGCCGGGCTCGGGTACCCCGATTGGATTGGCACTGAACGCGACATTGTCGAACTCGAAGGCGTACGACGAGCTGGTTGCGACAACGCGGTCGAACGGCGTGCTGAAATTGATGTTCACATAGAACGTGCCCGACGCGCCCTGGTCTCCGTTCGCCAGCGTGCTGACGTCAGCGCCTGTGAACGTGGCAATTTCCGCGGCACCATTGAAAAACGTCAGCGTGTTGTACTTGTCCACGGAACCCCACAACAGGCCCATGTACCTCTCCAACCCCGGGAATGCCAACGTCGCACCGGCGCCGGAAAAAGCGCCAGTGGAGCCACTGCTGAGGTAGGTCGTGGTATCTGCACCGTCCGGCTGGCCACCAAAGTTGAAACCGTTGTTGCCGGACAGGTAAGGTGCCGCGTACGTGCCGCTTGCCGAACCCTGTACTGCCTGGGCGCTGGGTGAGAATGAGACCGTAATCCCGCTGGGGGTCAGGCCGCCTGCGGTACCCAGGGCGAGCGAGTCGAAGGTCTCATAGTAGTCGGCACCGGTGGGAGCACCGCCGACCGAGGCGGAGAGGATGGCGGTTGCACTTGCCGTAGCCGCCACGCCCATACCCGCCAAAAGCGCCACCGCGGTCAACAACGACTTGAAGCGCGCGGTTCGCCATCTCTTCTGCATGCGATTGTTCATGTCACTGCCCCTGTAAGGTGGTTATTAGTTGTGACGCCTGCTGCACATGCTCGACGTTTGGAACATCGTTCTGCAACGCATGTCCTGTTCAGCCAAGCACCTTTCATGCCATGGCGCGATGTTATTGATTTGTCTAGGTGACGTGAATCAGAACCTCGTCCAGAGCGGGGTTGATGTGTAAGCTTCTCCGACACATTGCACCGGTCTCGCAACCGAACTGGCTTCGCAAGATCGCGGACTTCCTGCGCATCCGCCATGGCGGCACCAACGATGCCAAGCGGCTGCCGGGTCCGGGGCCGGCGATACGCCACGCCTTCGTCGCCATCCAGGCTCACCTCTATCAATAGCACCCCTCTGAAAGTGAACCTGACCCCGAATCTGGTTTGTTTATCTGTCGAAAAGGCTTCCACCTTTCAACAACGCCAGGTTCGGTGGCCAACGCCAACGCAATCAACAAGTTGGCTCATTGTGCGACCAAAGCCACAGCGAGCCATGGTGTCGAAATACATTACGTGTCCAGCCTGTTTCTACGCAAACCATAATTTAAACAACAACTTATCCAATGGCGCGGGAATTGCTTTTTTTGCCAGACGCAGCAACTGGCTGCGCGGGATATGCAGAACCCTCGGAGGAACCCTCGATGAGTACCTCGCACTCCACCTTGAAACCACTGCTTTCCATTCTCTCCTTGATTGCCCTCGCTTACGGAACTGTCGTCAGCGCAACAGTCGT
>DATNBK010000159.1:0-15385 GCA_035571995.1 Rhodanobacter sp. | reverse complement strand
TCGCCGTCCACGGTTTCCATCATCAGCTTGCGCAGCACGCCGTCCTTGTCGCGGGCCAGGAGCGGATCCCAGTACGAGCCCCAGATCAGCTTGATCACATTCCAGCCGGCGCCGCGGAACACCCCTTCCAGTTCCTGGATGATCTTGCCGTTGCCGCGCACCGGCCCGTCCAGGCGCTGCAGGTTGCAGTTGATGACGAAGATCAGGTTGTCCAGGTGTTCGCGCCCGGCCACCGAGATCGCGCCGAGCGACTCGGGCTCGTCGACCTCGCCGTCGCCCAGGAAGCACCACACCTTGCGGTCGGATTTCGGCACCATGCCGCGCGCTTCCAGGTACTTCATGAACTGGGCCTGGTAGATCGCCTGGATCGGCCCCAGGCCCATGGACACGGTCGGCATCTGCCAGTAATCGGGCATCAGCCACGGATGCGGGTACGAGGGCAGGCTCGGCAGGCCGCGGGTCTCCATGCGGTAGCCTTCCAGCTGCGCCTCGCTGATGCGGCCCTCGAGGTAGGAGCGCGCATACAGGCCGGGGCTGGAATGGCCCTGGTAGCCGATCAGGTCGCCGGGATGCTCGGCCGACGGCGCACGCCAGAAATGGTTGAAGCCGACGTCGTAAAGCGTCGCCGAGGAGGCGAAGCTGGCAATGTGCCCGCCCAGGCTGCCGGGCTTGCGATTGCACCGCACCACCATCGCCATGGCGTTCCAGCGGATCAGGGAGCGGATGCGCCATTCCATCGCCGCGTCGCCGGGGCTCTTGGCCTCTTGGCCGGCGGGGATGGTGTTGACGTATTGCGTGGTCGGCGCAAACGGCAGATGGCCGCCCGAACGACGGGTCTGGTCGACCATGCGCTCGAGCAGGAAATGCGCGCGCTCGGTGCCGTCGTGGTCGAGCACCGCACGCAGCGATTCCAGCCACTCGCGGGTCTCGGCCGGGTCGGCATCCTGGTCGACGATGTCTTGAACGATATCCATCTAGCTCTCCATGACGCCAGGTAGCGCCGGATCGAGGTGAGCCGCCAGCTCAGGCGCGGCGGAACCAATAGGGGCAGTTTAGCCGCCAGCCTGCAAGCCCGCCAATGTGCACGCGCCGCAAGACGGCGCGCCTGCGAACGCCCAGCCACGGCAACGGCAACGGCGGGAACCGCGCTCAAGCTTCCCCGGCGCCCGCGCCGCACGCGATGCTAGGAGCGGATGTCGGCGCGGATCTGCGCCTCGACGCAGGCAACGGCTGTCATGTTGACCATGCGCCGCACGGTCGATTGCGGCGTCAGGATGTGCGCCGGTTTGGCGATGCCCATCAGGATCGGACCGATGGCCACGCCATCGCTCAGCATGCGCGTCATGTTGTAGGCGATGTTGGCTGCATCCTGGTTCGGGAACACGAACACGTTGGCCTTGCCCTGCAACTGCGAGTTCGGGAACATGCGCTCGCGCAGCTCGGGCATCAGCGCGGTATCCGCCTGCATCTCGCCTTCGACCTCCAGTCGCGGCGCGCGGGCGCGGATCAGGGCCAGCGCCTTGCGCATCTTCACGGCGCCACAGGTGTCCTGGTTGCCGAAGTTGCCCGCCGAGAGCAAGGCAATCTTGGGCGTGATGCCGAACAGCTTCAGGCGGATGGACACCTGCAGCACGGCCTGGGCAATCTGCTCGCTGCTGGGATCGTCCTGCACGTGCGTGTCGAGGTAGAAGAACGTACCCTTCTCGGTGGCCACGGCTGCCATTGCCGAGGGCGCGCTGACACCCGCGTCCAGCCCGATGATGTCGCGGATGTAGCTCAGCTTGCTCTGGTACAGGCCAACCAGGCCGCACAGCAGCGCATCGGCCTCGCCACGCTCGACCATCAGCGCGGCAATCACCGTGGCCCGCGAGCGCACCACCGCCTTGGCCATCGCCGGGGTCACCCCGCGACGTTCCATGAGGCGGTGGTAGTGCTGCCAATAGTCGTCGAAGCGCGGGTCGTCGTGGATGTCCACCAACTCCACGTCCACCCCGAGCTTGATGCGCAATCCGGCGCGGCGGATGCGCTTCTCGATGACCTTGGGCCGGCCAATGAGGATCGGCCTGGCGAGGCCCTGGTCCACCACCACCTGCACGGCGCGCAGCGTGGTGTCCTCTTCTCCCTCGGCATACACGACCCGGCGCGGGTGCGCGCGGGCACGCTCGAACACCGGCCGCATCAGGAGGCCGGTGCGGAATACGAAACTGTTCAACTTGTCGCTGTAGGCGGCAAAGTCCTCGATGGGCCGCTGGGCCACGCCCGAATCCATGGCCGCCTTGGCCACGGCCGGCGGCAGTTGCAGCAGCAAGCGCGGGTCGAAGGGTTGCGGGATCAGGTAATCGCGGCCGAAGCTTGGCGGCCTGCCGCCATAGGCCCGCGCGCTCACGTCCGAGGACTCGCGCCGCGCCAGTGCGGCAATGGCCTTGACGCAGGCGACCTTCATGGCCTCGTTGATGACGGTGGCGCCCACGTCCAGCGCGCCGCGGAACAGGTACGGGAAGCAAAGCGCGTTGTTGACCTGGTTCGGATAATCGGAGCGCCCGGTGGCCATGATGCAGTCCGGGCGTACCGCCTTGGCATCTTCCGGGGTGATCTCCGGATTCGGGTTCGCCAACGCAAAGATGATCGGGTCGCGCGCCATGCTGGCCAGCATCTCGGGCTTGAGGATGCCGCCGGCGGAAAGGCCGAGGAAGATGTCCGCGCCGTCCACGATCTCGGCCAGCGTGCGCTTGGGTGTGTCGCGCGCGTAGCGCTGCTTGCCCGGGTCGAGGTCCGTGCGGCCACTGTGCAGCACGCCGTTGACGTCCAGCGCCAGGATGTGCTCGGGCTTCACGCCCAGCGCCACCAGCATGTCCAGGCAAGCCACGCCGGCGGCACCGACGCCGGTGGTGGCCACGCGGACGTCCCCGATGCGTTTGTCGGCCACCAGCAGCGCGTTGAGCACCGCCGCGCCGACGATGATCGAGGTGCCGTGCTGGTCATCGTGGAACACCGGGATCTTCATGCGCTCGCGCAGCTTGCGCTCGACGATGAAGCATTCCGGGGCCTTGATGTCTTCCAGGTTGATGCCGCCGAAGCTCGGCTCCAGGCTGGCGATGATGTCGACCAGCTTGTCTGGATCGCGCTCGTCGATCTCGATGTCGAAGACGTCGATGCCGGCAAACTTCTGGAACAGGATGCCCTTGCCTTCCATCACCGGCTTGGCGGCCAGCGGGCCGATGTTGCCGAGGCCCAGCACCGCCGTGCCATTGGTGATGACCGCCACCAGGTTGGCGCGCGCGGTGAGTTCGGCCGCGGCATGTGGATCGGCGACGATGGCGTCGCAGGCGGCCGCCACCCCGGGCGAGTAGGCCAGCGACAGGTCGCGCTGGGTCAGGAGCGAGGTGGTGGGCGTGACCTTGATTTTACCCGGGTGCGGCAGCCGATGATATTCAAGCGCCGCCAGACGCATTTCTTCGGAAAGTGCCATGGACACAGACTTGGGTGGGAAGGAACGGTGCGCATGCCCGTCAGGCTGCGCCCGGCAATGATGTTAGCACCGGCGTCCGGCAATGCCCGGACTATCCTCGCCGCCGGGGCCGGCCATCGAGCCGCCCGGACGTCCGGCACGCGGAGCCGCGTCTTGCGCGGCTACTCGCGATCGCGCGAGTCGCGGGTTCGCCGCGGCCGCTCCGGGAGCCGGCCGCCACGCTGGCGGCTCAGCCGCGCCTCCAGGGCTGCCGCCTGCTCCTCGCGCTCGTCGTGCAGCTTGAGGTAGTTCCGCCAGCGCTCGGCACTCAGGTCGCCGGTGTCCAGCGCGGCCTGGATCGCGCAGCCCGGCTCACTGCCGTGGCCGCAATCGGCAAAGCGGCAGCGCTCGGCCAGCGCCGCGATATCGGCAAACAGGTCGAAATCCTCGCCGCCGGTCAGTTTGAGCTCGCGCATGCCCGGCGTGTCGATCAGGCAGCCTCCACTGGGCAACTGCAGCAAGGCGCGCCGCGTGGTGGTGTGGCGACCGCGATCGTCGCTGCTGCGCACGGCACCGGTGCTCATGCGCTCCTCGCCGAGCAAGGTGTTCGTCAGCGTGGATTTCCCCGCGCCAGAGGAGCCTACCAGGACCGCGGTGTCGCCCAGGGCCAGGTACGGCGCCAGCACGGCCACGCTGGCCGGGTCCTTGCCGTTGAGCGCATGGATCGGCGTGGCGGCAGGCAGGCGCTGGCGCAAACCCGCCACGCGCGCGGCCGTGTCCTCGGCACTGTCGACCTTGCTCAGCAGCACCACCGGCTGCGCTCCCGAACCCTGGACCAGGGACAGGTAGCGCTCGATCCGCGCCGGATTGAAATCCTCGTCCAGGCCGGTGAGCACGAAGACGTAGTCGACGTTGCTGGCGATGATCTGCTGCTGGTAACGCTCGCCGGCCGCCGCCCTGGACAGCACCGTGCGCCGCGGCGCCACGCTGCGGATATGCGGCGGGGTGCCCGCCTCCACCTCGACAAAGTCGCCTACCACCGGCCGTAGCGCCGGATCGAGCCCGCGTTTCAGGAAGCGGCCATCGGGCTGCGCGCCAAACACGTGCTCGCCATCGTGCAGTTCATACCCTGCCCGGTGCTGGGCCACGACCCGGGCCACGCGCAGTCCGGAGGCAGGAAGCGCATCGCCGCGCCAGCCGATCCGGCGCAAGCGTTCAATCGATACAGCGTCACTCATCAGGGTTCGGTCTGCACGGGGTGGCCCATTATGCCGCGTGCCCCTGCGCAACGGAGACTGCAGCGCAACATGGCAGCCTGCGGCGGGCGGCTCATCGCCCTGGGCCAGCGCCAGGCAACCGCCGCATGAACCAGGTGCGGACGCCGAGCACCTCTTCGTCGTGGGCAAGGACGAAACCAAACGCCCGGTAAAAACCCACGTTGCGCTCCAGGTCGGTTTCCAGCCAGGTCATTGCGCCGTCCAGGTCTGCACAGGCCCGGCGCAGCAACGCGCCACCCACGCCGCGCCGACGCCAGGCCGGCAACACCGCGAGCGGGCCCAGGTGCCAATGCGGCCCGGGCGGATCGTGCCGCGCCCAGGCCGCAAGCCAGCGGGCAACGCGCCAGGTGGCGGCCGGTGGATTGCCGGCGGCGATGGCTGCGGCGTAGCGCCACGACCGTGGCGGCACCGGACGGCAGCAGCCGGGCGGGGCCACGCCCAACACGCCGACCAGCTCATGCCCGCGGTACGCGCCAAGCAGCGTCCCTTCGCGCCCGACATGATCCGCAGCGCAGGCCATGAAGCGCCGCAGGCGCTGCTCCCGGCGCCGCTCGTCGGTGCCAAACACGCGCACGTGCAACGGGTTGTCGAGCATGCCGGCTGCGAGCACGCGCGCGGCAAGCTGCCACCCTGCAGCATCGAGCGGCTGGATGGTGGGGTCGCCCCCGGCGGTGCGGTCGGTACCGCTGCCCGCATTCAACGCGCGGATTCGGTGAGCAGCTCCACCAGATGGCTCTTCCAGAGCGCCGCCCAGGTATGGGTACCGTGGCCATGGGTGGACAGGCTGGCAGGAATCACCAGGTAACGCCCGCGCGGGATGCGCTTGATCTCGCGCTCGGCGATGCCGAGATACGGCTGATTGATGAAGTCGTCCGCCGAGTTGATCCACAGCAGCGGCGCCTTGATCGCGCCTAGTTTCGGCGAAGGATCGTAGTTGCGCGAGGAATCGACCTGGTACAGCAGGTCGTTCGCGTCCAGGTGCGGCACCGCCTGTCGCAGTCTGCCGGCGAGATAGTCGTCGGCCGCCTGGCGGGTCGGGTAGTCGCGCTGCAGCAACTGCGGCGCGCTGCCGGCGATGATCAGCATGTCCTCGGCCGTGCGCAGCCCCAGGGTGGGCTCCTTCGTGTAGTTGCCATCCTTCCACGCCGGGTCGTCGCGGATACCGTCCATCAGCATCTTGCGCCAGATGCGGTTGCGCCCGGCTATCGCCACCGGCTCGCACGCCAGCGGCATGATCGCGTCGACGAAATCGGGATACTCCTCGCCCCACATGAAGCTGTGCATGCAGCCCATCGAGGTGCCCATGACCAGGCGCAGGTGGTCGACCTTGAGGCCGCGGGTCAGCAGCTCGTGCTGCGCCGCCACCATGTCGGCATAGTCATAGTGCGGGAATGCCATCTTCAAGCCGTCGCTCGGCTTGGAAGAGCCGCCATGCCCGATGTTGTCGGGCAGGATGATGAAGTAGCGGCTCGCATCCAGCGGCTGCCCCGGGCCAAACAGCTCGCCGGCGAAATGCGGCTGCATGAACTGGCTGCCGGTGCCGCCGGTGCCATGCAGGATCAGCACCGCGTTGTCGACGTGGCCGTCCGCGCCGCGCCGCGGGGTGCCGAGCGTCAGGTAGTGCAGTTTCAGTTGCGGCAAGCTGCTGCCGTCGTGGAAATGGAACTGGTCGATGGTGAAGTCGCCGGGCTGCGGCTTGAGCGCCGCGGTCACCGCGGTCTCGGCCGGCGTCGAGGCCTGCTGGGCCAGTGCCGGCACGCCAACGATGCCAAGGACCCCGCTCAGGAGGACTGCAAGCCCGGACGCCTTGAACACATTCATTTGCTTCACTCCCGCAATGCCGCCGGCGCGATGGACTGCCGATCCCGTCCAGTATGGCGCGGCGAGGCGCGGGAAGCGCCCGGGACTGTTCGGACTGGCCCGGCATGCCACGCGCGGCCTATGCTAGGCAGTCTCGCGGACTACCAGGAATCAGCATGCAACTGGAGAATTTGCGCATCGCGGTCACCGGCAGTTTCGGCGCCCTCGGTGACGCGACCGTGTGTGCCGCGCTCGACGCTGGCGCCCGCGTGGCGGCAATCGACCGCGCCGCACCACCGCCCGGCGGCATCGGCACGGCGATCTGCATCGGCGGCGTGGATCTCGCCGATGCGGCAGCCGCCAGGCAAGCACTGGGCGCGGCTGCCCAGGCGCTCGGCGGGCTCGACGCCCTGGTCAACATTGCCGGCACATTCCGCTACGAGACACTGGCCGATGGCAGCGTGGACACCTGGGACCTGCTCTACCGGATCAACCTCCGCACGGCAGTGGCAGCCAGCCAGGCGGCGCTTGCCCACCTGCCGCGCGGCGGGCGCATCGTCAACATCGGCGCCAACGCGGCACTGAAGGCCGGCGCCGGCATGGGTGCATACACGGCCTCCAAGAGCGGGGTGATGCGCTTCACCGAGGCCCTCGCCGAGGAACTCAAGCCTCGCGACATCACGGTCAACGCCGTGCTGCCCAGCACCCTCGACACCCCGGCCAACCGCGCCGACATGCCCAAGGCCGATTTCAGCCGCTGGGTGGCGCCGGGAGAGCTGGCCGGGGTCATCATGTTCCTGCTCTCGCCCCAGGCCTCGGTCATCACCGGCGCACTGATCCCGGTGGTCGGCCGCGTCTGAACGGCAAACGGCGTCTAGTGTCCCGATCCGTGACCCGGTCGGCACGGGCGCACCGGCACCAGGAACCACAACGCGACGACGTAGGCGAACACCAGGACGTAGCCAGCGGCAAACATCCACAACGGCAGCGGCCAATAGACCAGGCGGTCGATCCAGCCGGCAAGCAATGGTTGCGCCGGTGCCTGACCGCTGAGCTCGGCCTGCCAGATGGTCAGCACGCAGGCGCGCCCGAGCACGGCCTGCAACGCCACCACCGCCAGGCTGAGCAGGTGCGCCAGCCGCCACGCGCAGGCATGCACCCAGCGCCAACCGCGCCAGGCGCCAAGCGGAATCAACACGCAACCGGCGACGTTGAACGCGATGACCGCCAGGTGCAGGACCAGGACGGAAGCCGCGGCCATGGCTGCGCTCAACGCATGGTGACGAATTCCTCGGCCGAGGTCGGATGGATGGCCACGGTGCCGAGGAAATCCGCATAGCGCGCGCCCATGCGCACGGCCACGGCAAAACCCTGCAGCATTTCGTCCATGCCCGGACCAATGCCGTGCAGGCCGACGATGCGCTGTTCCGCGCCGACGCAGACCAGCTTCATCCGTGTCTGCCCCTCGCGCCCGGCCAGGGACCAGAGCATCGGCGTGAAGCGCGCCTGGTGCACGCGCACCTCGTCGCCATGGCGCTCGCGCGCCTCGGCCTCCGAGCAGCCCACGCTGCCGATGGGCGGATGCGAAAACACCACGCTGGGCACGTAGCTGTAATCCAGGTGCGCGTCAGGTTCGCCGCCAAACAGCCGGTCGGCCAACCTCCGGCCGGCGGCAATCGCCACCGGGGTCAGGGCACGCTTGCCGTTCACGTCGCCCAAGGCATACACGCCGGGCACCGAGCTGTTCTCGAACTTGTCGGTGACCACCTCGCCGTCCTCGCCCAAGGCGATGCCGGCATGCTCCACGCCCAGCGAGGCCACGTCAGGTACCCGGCCAATCGCACTGATGACCCGGTCGTAGGGCCCATAGAGTTCGCCGTCCGCGCAATCCAGCCACAGGCCGTCGTCACGCCGCACGATGCCGCGCACGGCGCAACCCTGCTTGTGGATGATGCCGTCGCCCTGCATCAGCGCCGACAGCGCGTGGCCGAGGTCGGCATCGAAGTGGGCGAGCAGCTGGCTGCGCGAGATGAGTTCCACGTGCGAGCCCAGCGCCCGCAGCACCCCGGCAACCTCCACCGCAATGTAGCCGCCACCAATGATGCCGACCCGTTCCGGCCTGCCCTGCAGCGCGAAAAAGCCGTCCGAATCGATGGCCAGCCCGCCGCCCGGCATGCGCGCGGCGCGGGCACGCGAACCGGTCGCAAGCACCACGTGCGGCGCGCGGTAATCCGTGCCGTCCGCGCGCAAGGTCTGCGCGTCCACGAAGTGTGCCGGCACGCGCAGCAGGCGCACGCCCAGCGCTTCGAGGCGTTCGGCGTAGGACTCGCGCGCGCGCGCCACGTAGGCCTCGCGGTGGGCGATGAACTTCGACCAGTCCAACTCGCCAGGCTTGGTGTCGAAACCGACGGCGACAGCCATTTGCTGCGCCTCGGCCAGGCTCGCTGCCAGCCACATGGCCTTCTTCGGCACGCAGCCACGGTTGACACAGGTGCCACCCAGCTCGCGTGGCTCGAACAGCGTGACCGCCGCGCCATGCTGCGCGGCCCTGATTGCCGTGGCCAGGCCGGCGGAGCCACCACCAACGACCAGCACATCCGCTTTGGTATCCATGCCCAATCCTCGTCTCGGCCGCCACGCGGCTGCCCGCCGCGCGGCGTCAACCGCCGACCTCAGTGCAGTTGCATGTCGGCCGCGGCCAGCAGCGCCAGCAGCCCGACCTGCATGCCGCGCAGGCCCTCGGGCTTGGCGACGTCGGTCCATTCGTCGAGCGAATGCGCCCGGCCGCTGACGCCGCCCGAGCCGATCGTGACCGCCGGGATGCCCATGCTGATCGGCAAGTTGGAGTCGGTCGAGGAGGCACCGAGGATGGGCGCGAAGCGCAGCGCCTTGACCGCAGCAACGGTGGTGCGTACCAACATTTCGTCCGGCTTGGTCGAACCCGCCGGGCGCACGCCTATTGACTTGGGCTCGACGGTGATCTTGCCGTCCTTCGTGGAGCGCGCCTGGTTCTCCTGGTCGGCAGCCTTCTGCAGGATGGCCAGGAACTGCTTGTCCAGTGCCGCCAACGATGCGGGATCAGCCGAGCGCATGTCGAAATCCATCCACACGTCGCGCGGGATGGCGTTCACCGATGTGCCGCCACCGGTGACGCTGGCCGAATACGTGACCTTGGGATCGGTCGTGACCTTGATCGCATACAGGTCGGTCACCGCCTGGGCCATGGCCGCCATCGGATTGACGATGCCAAACGCGCCATAGCTGTGCCCGCCCGGTCCGTGGAAGGTCACGTGGTAGCGCTGCGAACCCACCGCGACATTGACGATGTGGGCCGGATTGCTGCCGTCGACGGAGAAGAACGCGCCGATGCGGTCCTTGTAGGCCCCCTTGGTGAACAGGTAGCGCACGCCGCGCAGGTCGCCGGCGCCTTCCTCGCCCACGTCGCCGACAAACAGGATCGAATGCCGGGTGGTGATGTGCGCCGCATCCATTGCCCTTATCCAGGCCAGCAGGGTGCTCAGGCCGCGCGTGTCGTCGCCGACGCCGGGTGCATGCAGCTTGGTGCCCTCGCGGCGCACGTTGACCGCCGTGCCTTCCGGAAACACCGTGTCCAGGTGCGCGGCCATCACCACCAGGGGTGCCTTGGGATCGCTGCCCGGGCGCAGACCGAGCACGTTGCCCTCGGCATCGATGTTTACGTCTTTCAAGCCCAGAGCCTTGAACATGCCCGCATAGGTCTTGGCCCGCTCGGCCTCCTTGAACGGCGGCGCCGGGATCTCGGTGAGCTGCACCAGCTCGGCCACGAAGCGGTCGTATTGCGCATCCAGCGTCGCCACCGCGGTCTTGAACTGGCTGCTGCCCGCGATGCCGGCGACCGCGGCGTGCGCCGTATCCGCCGGTTGTGCCATCGCCGCACCCAGCGCGGAAACCGCGAAGCCCAGGGTCGCCGCCACTACCGATCGTAAAAGCTTGTGCATCGTGCCTACTCCACAGCGAGGAGTCGCCACTGTAGCGAAGCCACGCCCTTCCCGACCAGAGCGCGGCCTGGCAAATCGGGCAAAAGCTTGGAAAGATGACGCCGCCGATAGCGGCAACTGGAGCGCATGCCACATGGCCACCGATCGCGAGTTCGTCGACTACGTCGCGGAGCAGCTTGACCTGGGCGACCGGCTTGGCTGCAAGCGCATGTTCGGCGAATATGCGCTGTATCTCGACCGCAAGGTCGTGGCCTTCGTCTGTGACAACAGCCTCTTCGTGAAGCCGTCCGAGGCCACGGCGCGGTTGGTACCGCAGCTGCCGCAGCGGGCGCCCTTCCCCGGCGCCAAGGATTACCCGGTCGCCGACGAGCTGCTCGATGATTCGGGGGCGATCCGCGCGCTCATCGTGCACACGGCGCTGGCCCTGCCCGAACCCAAGCCGCGGAAACCGCGTGCACGGCGC
This sequence comes from Rhodanobacter sp., assembly GCA_035571995.1. Taxonomy (GTDB): domain Bacteria; phylum Pseudomonadota; class Gammaproteobacteria; order Xanthomonadales; family Rhodanobacteraceae; genus Rhodanobacter. The sequence continues at coordinate 4,420 of DATNBK010000159.1, read as the reverse complement.
GGGCGCTAGCAGGCAGGCCCCAGGCGGCCTCTGCCAATGGGTTGATCCGCGACAACCGCCCGGGCCGGCCAGCGCGCGAGAATGGACGAACTGCCAGTACCCTGCCGCTGCGTTATGGTGATCGGCACCCTGCCGTCACCGAGCCTGGGTGCGGCAACCGTTACGCTTGCGGAGGAACTCCATGGCCAGCAACAGCTTCGGTACCCACGACACGCTCAAAGTCGACGACACCACCTACCACATCCACCGGCTGGACCGGCTCAAGACCGCGCACCGCCTGCCCTACAGCCTCAAGGTGCTGCTTGAAAACCTCCTGCGCAACGAGGATGAGCGCCTGGTCACCCGCGGGCAGATCGAAGCCCTGGCCAACTGGCAGCCGCAGGCCACGACATCGAGCGAAATCCAGTTCACCCCGGCGCGCGTGCTGATGCAGGATTTCACCGGCGTGCCCTGCGTGGTCGACCTGGTCGCCATGCGCGACGCGATCATCGCGCTCGGCGGCGACCCCAAGCGCATCAACCCGCTGATCCCGGGCGAACTCGTGATCGACCATTCGGTCATCGCCGACTCCTTCGGCACGGCCGACTCCTTCGCCACCAACTCGGCACTCGAATTCGAGCGCAACGCCGAGCGCTACCAGATGCTGCGCTGGGCGCAGCACGCCTTCACCAACTTCAAGGTGGTACCGCCGGATACCGGCATCTGCCACCAGGTCAACCTCGAGTATCTGGCGCGGGTGGTGTTCACGCGTGAAGGCCCGGACGGCATGCAGGCCTATCCCGATACCTTGATCGGCACCGACTCGCACACACCCATGGTCAACGGCCTGGGCGTGCTCGGCTGGGGCGTCGGCGGCATCGAGGCCGAGGCGGCGATGCTGGGCCAGCCGATGAGCATGCTGATCCCGCAGGTGGTCGGCCTCAAGCTGACTGGCGAGTTCCCGCCCGGCACCACAGCTACCGACCTCGTGCTCACCGTTGCCGAGTTGCTGCGCCGCACTGGCGTGGTCGGCAAATTCGTTGAATTCTTCGGACCGGGGATCGCGAACATACCGCTGGCCAACCGGGCCACCCTGGGCAACATGAGTCCGGAATACGGCGCCACTTGCGCGATCTTCCCGATCGACGCCGAGACGCTCTCCTACATGCGACTGACCGGCCGTTCCGAGCACCAGATCCGCTTGGTCGAGGCCTACGCCAAGGCACAGGACATGTGGTACGAACCGGACCATGAGCCCGAATTCTCGCAGATCGTGGAGCTGGACCTGGGCACCCTCGAACCTTCCATTGCCGGGCCCAAGCGCCCGCAGGACCGTATTCCACTGCGCATCGCGCCCGATGCCGTCGGCGCGCTGCTCGAGGGTGATCCGTATGAGAAGGCGATACTGAGCGGGCTCGACGAGGCCATTGCCGAGTCCTTCCCGGCCAGCGATTCGGTGGCGTTCTCGGGCGATGTCAACGGCCACCCTCCGGCAACGCCTTGCGACTGCGGCCGTGCGCACAGATGGCCGCACGCGCCGGTGGAAATCACCATTGCCGGCATCGGCAAGACCTCCCTGGACAATGGCCACGTGGTGATCGCCGCCATCACCTCGTGCACCAATACCTCCAATCCATTGGTGATGATCGGCGCGGGTCTGCTCGCCAAACGGGCGGTGGAGAAAGGCCTCACACGGAAGCCGTGGGTGAAGACTTCGCTGGCGCCCGGCTCACGCGTGGTTACCGATTATTACGACCGCGCCGGCCTGACGCCGTACCTCGACCAGCTCGGCTTCAACCTGGTCGGTTACGGTTGCACCACCTGCATCGGCAACTCCGGGTTGCTGATCCCTGAGGTGGCCGCGGCCGTGGACGAGCACAAGCTCAACGTGTCCTCGGTGCTTTCGGGCAACCGCAACTTCGAAGGACGCATCCATCCGCAAACCCAGATGAATTTCCTGATGTCACCGATGCTGGTGGTGGCCTATGCCCTGGTCGGAACGATGCACACCAACCTCCTCGAGGCTCCACTGGGTACCGGCAGTGATGGCAAGCCGGTGTATCTCAAGGACCTCTGGCCCTCGACCCGCGAGATCCAGGACGTCATCGATGCGTGCGTGCATGCGGACATGTTCGCCAAGGGTTATGCCGACGTCTTCAAGGGTGACGACAACTGGCGCAACCTGCATGTCCCCGAAGGCGATGTATTCCAGTGGGATGCCGACTCGACCTACGTGCGCCAGCCGCCGTATTTCGACGGTGTGGGTCCCGAACCGACACCGCTCACCGACATCAAGGGCGCCCGCGTGCTGGCCAAGCTTGGCGACTCGGTCACCACCGACCACATCAGCCCGGCCGGTGCGATCAAGGCCGATTCCCCGGCCGGCAAGTACCTTTCCGCACACGGGATCGAGCGCAAGCAATTCAACTCGTACGGCTCGCGCCGGGGCAACCACGAGGTGATGATCCGCGGCACGTTCGCCAACATCCGCCTGCGCAACCAGCTCGCGCCAGGCACCGAGGGCGGCTTCACCCGTGATTTCACGCAGGCCGACGCACCGGTCACCACGATCTACGACGCCTCGATCAACTACATCAAGGCCGGCACGCCCCTGGTGATACTGGCTGGCAAGGAATACGGCTCCGGCTCGTCGCGCGACTGGGCGGCCAAGGGGACCGCGCTGCTCGGCGCGCGCGTGGTCATCGCCAAATCCTACGAGCGCATCCACCGCTCCAACCTCATCGACATGAACGTGCTGCCACTGCAATTCCTGGACGGCCAGGACGCCGACACGCTTGGCCTCAGCGGTGAAGAGACGTTCGACATCGGTGGCCTGGCCGGCGTGGAGACGCCACCAAACCGGCTGCGCGTGCGCGCCACCAGCCCGCAAGGCAAGACCACGGAGTTCGAGGCTGACGTCCGCATCGACACGCCGGCCGAAGCGGCCTACTACCGCCACGGCGGCATCCTGCCCTACGTGCTCCGCCAACTCCTTGAGGACGCCCCCGCCTAACCGCCCGCCCCTGATTTTCGCAAGAGCCCGCTCACGGACGATGCTCGTGTTCCGGCGTGTAGGCCCGCTCTCTTGAAGAGGGTCGGGCGCCTACCCGGCAGGCGCGGGGACTTGCTGGCAGGCCGCGGCCGCCAGGGCGAACGACTCCCGCCGCGCGGCGTGGTCGTAGATATTCGCGGTCAGCATGAGCTCATCCGGCTGGTGCCGCGCCACGAAATCGGCGATCGCCCGCTGCACGGTCGCAGGCGAGCCCACGGCCGCGCAGGCCAGCGCATGCTCGACGCCGCGCTTCTCGATCGGCGTCCAGAACGCCTCGATGTCGTCGATCGGCGGGGGCACCAGCCCGGGCTGCCCGCGGCGCAGGGTGACGAAGGCCTGCTGCTGGGTGGTGAAGAGGTAGCGCGCCAGCGCATCGTCCGCAGCGGCCACCACGTTCAAGGCCAGCATCACGTACGGCTTGGGCCACGCCGCCGATGGATTGAACTCCCTCCGGTAGATGGCCAGCGCGTCGTCCATGGCATCGGGCGCAAAATGCGAGGCGAACGCAAACGGCAAGCCGAGACGGGCCGCCAGGGTGGCGCTGAACAGGCTCGAGCCCAGCAGCCAGATCGGCACCTCGACGCCGGCGCCGGGCACCGCGCGCACCGCCTGCCCGGGCACGGCCGGGGCAAAGTAGCCCAGCAGCTCGGCCACGTCGCGCGGGAAGGCCTCGGCGCTCGCAAAGTATCGACGCAGGGCCTTGGCCGTTGCCTGGTCGGTGCCTGGCGCACGGCCCAGGCCCAGGTCGATGCGTCCCGGATACAGCGAAGCCAGCGTGCCGAACGCCTCGGCCACCTGCAGTGGCGAATGGTTGGGCAACATGATGCCGCCAGACCCGACGCGGATGCTCGAGGTGCCACCGGCCACGTGGCCGATCAGCACGGCCGTGGCAGCGCTGGCGATACCCGGCATGTTGTGGTGCTCGGCCAGCCAATAGCGCCGGTAGCCAAGCGCCTCGGCATGGCGCGCCAGGTCCAGCGTGTTGCGGAAGGTTTGCGCCACGTCGCCACCGACGGTGACGGGTGCGAGGTCAAGGATCGAATGGGCAATCACGCGTTGTCCTCGTCAAGGGCGGTCTACAGGAAGTGGGGGCAGCCGGGCCGAATGCCAGCATGCCGCTGCACGGCCGGCCAGGCTCTTCCCTTTCCCCCGCGCGCACGCCATATTGTCTGCGGCGCGGCGCCCCGACCAAGGCCCGCAGCCGAACCCGTGCAGCACCGCGGCACCGGGCAGCCACGATCGGCGCAATGGCGCCAAACCCGAAGAGGAGAGCCTCATGAGCAAAGGGATGGATGCAAAGAAAACCGAGATGAAGAAACCGGCCAAGTCGCTGAAGGAAAAGCGTGCCGCCAAGCAGGAAAAGCGCAAGCAGTCATAAGCCGTCCGGGG
>DATNBK010000158.1:0-5624 GCA_035571995.1 Rhodanobacter sp. | reverse complement strand
AGGCATATCAGCGGGTCGTCGCGCATGTGCCAAAAGAGAGTGGCTTGGATGCTGCGATTCAAGTGACGTCCGCGGCGGATCACGCCATAATCATATGTCACTGATCTACCTGGTTAGCGAAATCCGATGATGACCCGGTTGCTCCGCGGTACGGGCACGGCGCTACTGGTGCTCGGCATCGGCGCATGCAGCCATTCGGCCCCACCGGCGCCATCCACCCCCGAGGTCGGGGTGGTGACGGCACGCGCCACCGACATCCCGGTCACCCGCAATTATCCTGGCCGCCTCGCCGCCACGCTCACGGCCCAGGTGCGCGCGCGCGTGACGGGCATCGTGCTGACGCGCGTGTACAAGGAGGGCAGCGACGTCAAGGCGGGCGATGTCCTGTTCCGGATCGATCCGGCTCCGCTCGAAGCCACCCTGCGCGCCGCCGAAGGGCAACTGGGGCAGGCCGAGGCGACAGCGCACAACGCCGGGCTCATGGCCACGCGCAGCAAGCAGCTCGGCACAAGGGGCCTCCTGGCCAGGCAAGACGTCGACAACGCGGTCGCGGCCGCGGCCCAGGCGACAGCCGCCGTCGAGTCGGCACGGGCCAACGTCGAGAACGCCAAGATCAGCCTCGGCTACGCCACGGTCACCGCGCCGATCAGCGGTCGGGCGGGGCGCGCCAATGTGACCCAGGGCGCCCTGGTCTCGCCCACCGACCCCAACCCGCTGACGACCGTGCAGGTGATCGGTCCAATCTACGCGAACTTCAGCGAGCCGATGGCGGAAGTGGAGCGGCTGCGCAAGGCGGAAAAGTCGGGCGACCTGAAATTGACCGCGCCGGACCAGGCGCAAGTGGAGATCGTCTTGCCCGATGGCAGCGTGTACGCACACACGGGCTCGCTCGACTTTACCGACCTGGCGGTGGACCCGGCCACCGGTGCAGTGGACCTGCGCGCGCTGGTCCCGAATCCGGACCACGTCCTGCTGCCTGGCATGTTCGTGACCGTCCGCCTGACGCTCGCCACGCTGCACGACGCGTTCCTGTTCCCGCAGGGTGCGATCCAGCGCGACAACCGGGGCGCTTACGTGTACGAGGTTGGCGCGGACGACAAGATCGTCCGGCACACCGTCGACCTCGGCGAGCAGCACGGTGCGGACTGGATCGTGCTCGGTGGCATCTCCCCGGGCGCCAAGGTCGTGGTCTCCGGCATCCAGCAGGCCCGGCCCGGCGAGAAAGTGCGACCGGTGCCGTACGCCGCCACCACCAGTGCCGCCAGCGCCACGTCGGCTGGCGCGAGCGCAGGCTGAGCCGCCACCGATGCCGCAGTTTTTCATCGACCGCCCGGTTTTCGCATGGGTCCTGGCGATCCTGATCACCTTGGGCGGCACCTTGGCGATCTTCAACCTCCCGATCGAGGCCTACCCGGAAATCGCGCCGCCCAGCGTGCAGGTGCGCGCGACCTACCCTGGCGCGAACGCGCAGGTCGTGCAGAGCACGGTCACCCAGGTCATCGAGCAGAATCTGTCCGGCATCGACAACCTGCTGTATTTCACCTCGTCGTCCAACTCGACCGGTTCGGCCAACGTCACGCTGTACTTCACTGCCGGCACCAACCTCGACACTGCCGCGGTGCAGACCCAGAACGCGGTTTCGGCGGCCGAGCCGAAGCTGCCGGCGGAGGTGAACGCGCTCGGCGTGACGGTACGCAAGTCGAACTCAGGTTCGTTGATGGGTATTTCGCTGCAGGACACGACCGGGCGCCTCGACCCCGCTGCGCTCAACAATGTGATCGCGGCGCAGTTGATCGATCCAATCTCGCGCGTCAACGGCGTCGGCAGCACCAACCAGTTTGGCGCCCCGTACGCCATGCGTATCTGGCTGGATCCGCTGAAGCTGCATGGTTACGGCCTCACGGCCACCGACGTCCTGCAGGCCGTGCAGGCGCAGAACGTGATGTTCGCGGCAGGTTCGGTGGGCGCACAGCCCACCGTCCCCGGCCAGGGCATCACCGCCACGGTTTCCGCCGAATCGAGTTTCTCGACCCCGGCGCAGTTCCGCAGCATCATCCTGCGCACCAATCCGGATGGCACCACGGTGACCCTGGGCGATGTCGCCCGGGTCGAACTCGGCTCGGACAATTACAACAGCTTCTCGCGCCTGAACGGCCAGCCAGTGGCCTCGTTCAGCATCTCGCTGGTGCCCGGCGCGAACGCGCTGGCGGTCGCCAAAGCGGTCCAGGCGAGGATGCAGGAACTGGCGAAGAACCTGCCGCCCGGGGTCACCTGGAGCATCCCGTTCGAAAGCTACACCTTCGTCCAGGTGTCAATCGACGAGGTGGTGAAGACGCTGGGCGAGGCGGTGGTGCTGGTGTTTTTCGTGATGCTGCTGTTCCTGCAGAACCTGCGCGCCACCCTGATTCCAATGCTGGTGGTGCCGGTTGCGCTGACCGGCGCCTTCCTCGGCCTGTACGCGTTCGGGTTCTCGATCAACGTGCTGACCTTGTTCGGGCTGGTGCTGGCAATCGGCATCGTGGTCGATGATGCGATCGTCGTGGTCGAGAACGTCGAGCGCATCATGCGCGAGGAAGGCCTGCCCGCCAAGGAAGCCACGCGCAAGGGCATGACCCAGATCACCGGCGCCATCGTCGCCGTCACCACCGTGCTGGCTTCGGTGTTCGTGCCCGCTGCGCTGATGCCAGGCAGCGTCGGCGCGATCTATCGGCAATTCTCGGTGACGATCGCGGTCTCGATGCTGCTCTCGGCCCTGATGGCCTTGACCTTCACGCCCGCGCTGTGCGCCAGCATCCTGCGACCGGAACATGAGCACGCCAACCGCCTGCTGCGCGCCTTCAACAATGGCTACGAAAGCCTGGCAGGCAAATATCTCGGCCGGCTCGGCAAGGCGGTGCGCCATACACACCGCTGGATGATCGGCTATGGCGTCGCGGTCGTGGTGGCCATCCTGCTGCTGGCGCACCTGCCATCGAGTTTCGTGCCGGAGGAAGACCAGGGCGAAGTGTTCACCACGATCCAGCTTCCGCCGGGTTCCACGGCTGACCGCACGCTGGTGGTGATGAAGCAGGTCGAAGGCATCGTGGCCAAGAACCCGGCGGTGCAGAACGTTTTCGACATGGGCGGTTTCAGTTTCGTCGGCAACGGCGAAAACGTCGCCATGATCTTCATCCACCTGAAGGACTGGAGCGAACGCGCCGAGAGCGCCAGCCAGCTCATCGACGAATTCAACCGGCAGTTCTCGCACATCCGCGACGCGCAGGTCATTGCGCTGAATCGCCCGGTGATCCGCGGGCTGGGGCAATTCTCGGGCTTCGATTTCGAGCTGGAGGACCGCGGCGGGCTTGGCCATCAGGCGCTGGTCGAGGCCAAGGACAAGTTGATCGCCGCGGCACGCGCCGAGCCGCGCCTGGCGAACGTGCACGTCAACGGCATCGAGGATGCACCGACGGTGGACATGCAGGTGAACCGCGTCGAGGCCCAGTCGATGGGACTTTCCGTCACCGACGTGTACAACGCGATCAAGTTGATGCTCGCGCCAGTGTTCGTCAACGACTTCTACTCCGCCGGTCGCGTGCTGCGCGTGCAGATGCAGGCCGATGCACAATTCCGGCTGAACCCCGCCAACATCGGCGATTTCTATTCCAGGTCCTCGACCGGCGCGATGGTGCCGTTGTCCAGCGTGGTCAGTACCCATTGGGCGCTGGCTCCGCCGGCCCTGGCCCGGTACAACGGCGTTGGTTCGATCGCCATCACCGGTACGCCGGCGCGCGGCTACAGCTCGGGCGACGCCATCAGCGCAATGCAGGACCTGGTTGCCAAGAACCTGCCGACGAGTTTCGGCTACGAATGGTCGGGCCAGTCGCTGCAGGAAATCGTGTCCGGTGCCCAGGCGCCGCTGTTGTTCGGCCTCTCGATCCTCGTGGTGTTCCTGTGCCTGTGCGCGCTGTACGAAAGCTGGACGATCCCGGTCGCGGTCATGCTGGTGATACCGCTCGGCGTGCTTGGCTCGGTGCTGCTCACCAGCGTCCGCGGCCTGGACGATGACGTGTATTTCAAGATCGGCCTGATCGCGGTCATTGGCTTGTCGGTGAATAACGCGATCCTGATCGTGCAATTCGCCGTCGATCTGCAAAAGGAAGGCGAGGGATTGATCAAGGCGACGCTGGAAGCCTGCCGCATCCGCCTGCGCCCGATCCTGATGACATCGATTGCGTTCATCCTCGGCGTGATGCCGCTCGCGCTTTCCACCGGGGCGGGCGCCAACAGCCGCCGCGCGATCGGCACCGGCGTGGTCGGCGGCATGCTGGGCGCGACCGTGCTGGGGATCATGTTGGTGCCCCTGTTCTACGTCGTCGTGAAGCGCCTGCTGGGCGACAAGAGCGAGGGCACGTACATGCCGCCATCGCAGATCGAACCGCACGCGCCCGACATGCCGGACAGCGAGCCGCGCGGCTGAGTCCGAACTGGCGCGGCCGCGGCCGCGCCCAAGGATTTGCCGTCTTCCTCAGACTGAACCCGGACCGGAGTCGGACGATGCTCTTGGAGCGCCCCGGCGATCGGACTCAGGCGCGGCCGTAGGCGTCGTCGAAGCGGACGATGTCGTCTTCGCCGAGATAACTGCCGGACTGCACCTCGATGAGCTCCAGCGGCAGCTTGCCGGGGTTGCGCAGGCGGTGCCTGCTGCCCAGTGGGATGTAGGTGCTCTGGTTTTCCGGGAGCAGGAAAACCTTGTCGTCGCAGGTAACCTCGGCGGTGCCGGAAACCACGATCCAGTGCTCGGCGCGATGGTGGTGCTTCTGCAGGCTGAGCACGGCGCCGGGCTTGACCACGATGCGCTTGACCTGGAAGCGCGGGCCCTGCTCCAGCGAATCGTAAGTGCCCCAGGGCCGGTGCACCAGGCGGTGCAGCTCGTATTCGCTGCGCCCGGCGGCCTTCAGTTGCTCGACGATCTTCTTCACATCCTGCGCGGCGTCCCGGTGCGCGACCAAGGTGGCGTCGGGCGTGGTCACCACGACCAGGTCGTCAACGCCGACGGTCGCGAGCAGATGGCGATCGTGCGAGCGCAGCAGCGAGTTGCGTGTGTCGACCGTCAAGGTGTCGCCTTCACGCAGATTGCCCTCGGCGTCCTTTTCGCCAGCGAACCACAGCGCCGACCATGAACCGATGTCGCTCCATCCGCAGCCGACCGGGATCACGGCGACGCGCCGGGTCTTTTCCATCACCGCATAGTCGATGGACTTGTCGGGGACCTGCGCGAAAGCCTCGCGGTCGATGCGCACGAAGTCCAGGTCGGCATTGGCCTTCGCAAACGCCGTGCGCACCGCGGTCAGCATCTGCGGTGCGTACGTGTTGAGCTCATCCAGATAAGTTGAGGCCTTGAACAGGAACATGCCCGAGTTCCAGTCGTAGCCGCCGTCGGCAAGATACGACTGGGCCGTGGCCAGGTCTGGTTTTTCGACAAACTGGCCGACCCGATAGCCGTGATCGTCGATCGCCTCGGCACGCCGGATGTAGCCGAAGCCGGTGTCTGGCCGATCCGGGCGGATGCCAAAGGTTACCAGCCAGTCTTTTGCGGCAAGCGGTATCGCCTGGGTCACTGCCTCAACGAATGCCTTCGTGTC
>DATNBK010000157.1:0-5519 GCA_035571995.1 Rhodanobacter sp. | reverse complement strand
CGCCGGCGCCAAGCGCATGGCCGACTTCACCAATGCCAACGTCGGCAAGCCGATGGCCGTGGTCTACGTTGAGCGCGTGGTCGAGACCAAGATCGTCGACGGCAAGGAAGTGCGGACGGCCAAGATCACCGAGTCGGTGATCAATGACGCCTCGATCGCCAGTCCTTTCAGCAAGCAATTCCAGACCACGGGCCTGGCCAGTCCCAAGGAAGCCTCGGAACTCGCGCTGTTGCTCAAGGGTGGTTCCCTGGCCGCGCCAATGGACATCGTCGAGGAGCGCGTCATCGGCCCCAGCCTCGGCCAGGACAACATCGAGAAGGGGCTGAGAGCGGTATTGCTGGGCCTGGCCCTGGTGCTTGGCGCGGCCGCGGTCTATTACAAGCTCTTTGGCCTGGTGGCTGACATCGCGCTGTTCTTCAACCTGGTGATCCTGGTGGCGGTGATGTCGCTGATTGGCGTCACCCTGACGATGCCAGGCATCGCCGGTATCGTCCTGACCCTGGGCATGGCGATCGACGCCAACGTGCTGATCTGCGAGCGCGTGCGCGAGGAATTGCGCAACGGCTCCAGCCCGCATGCGGCGATCCGTGCCGGTTACGAGAAGGCCTGGTCCACGATCCTGGACGCGAACGTCACCCACCTGATCGCGGCGCTGGCGCTGACCACCATGGGCACGGGCGCCATCAAGGGCTTTGGCGTCACCTTGCTGATCGGCATCCTGACCTCCCTGTTCACCTCGGTGACCCTGACCCACGCCTTCACCGCGGCCATTCACGGCCACCGCAAACTGAAGACCCTGTCGGTCTGAACAACGCGGCCATGGATGGCCGCTTATTACCGGGAAACGGACGTCCATCAGAGAACTTCCAATGGAAATCTTCAACCACAACGCGAACATCAACTTCCTCGGCATGCGCAACTACAGCATCGCCGTGGCCATCTTTCTGGTGGTCGCCTCGATCGTGCTGATTGCCACGCGCGGCCTCAACTACGGCCTGGATTTCACCGGCGGCGTGTCCCTGGTGATCGACTACGAACAGCCCGTGCAGGTGGCCGACGTGCGCGCGGCGCTGGCCAAGGGCGGCATGGAACACGCCGTGGTGCAGTCCCTGGGTGGCACGCGCGAAATCTCTATCCGCATGCAGCCGAAAGACGATATCGCGGCATTGCAGGAGTCCGGCGGCCAGGTCAACCTGGACCGCATCTCCGCCGACGTGATGAGTCACCTGCAGGCAGCGCGGCCGGACGCGAGGTTGAAGAGCCGGAACTTCGTCGGCTCGGAGGTGGGCTCGGAGCTGCGCAGCGACGGTACGATAGCCGCGATCTTCGTCATCCTGGGCATCATGGCCTACCTGTGGATCCGCTTCGAGCGGCGCTTCGCCATCTCGGCCGTGGCCACCGAGGTGCATGACGTGCTGGTGACGCTCGGCGTCATCGCCCTGGTGCAACGCGAATTCGACATGACCGTGCTGGCCTCGGTGCTGGCGGTCATCGGCTACTCGATCAACGACAAGGTGGTGGTGTTCGACCGCGTGCGCGAGCTGTTCCGGCTGGCGCGCAAGGCCGAGCCGGAGGAAATCCTCAACCGCTCGATCAACAACACCTTGTCGCGCACCATCATCACCTCCTTGTTCACCGGCATCGCCATGGGCGCGCTGTATTTCATCGGGGGACCGGTGGTGCACGGCTTTGCCATCACCATGCTGATCGGCATCGTGGTTGGCACGCTGTCCTCGATCTTCATCGCCAGCCCGATCCTCCTGTGGCTTGGTGTAACCAAGCAGGACCTGATGCCGGTGACCAAGCACGACCCGGAGCTGGCGCGACGTCCGTAGGAGCCTGGTCGGCTTCTACCGCCCACGCTTTCTCCGCGGTTACGGCCCCTGGCGAATACTCGCGCGCAAGGCTTCCAGGCGTGCCGGCGTACCGATGTCGTTCCAAGCGCCGTGATGGTGCGCGCCGCTCGCCTGGCCGCGCCGTATTGCCGCAAACAGCAGTGGCGCGAGTTTGAAGCGCGGCGGCATGGCCGGGTCGATGGGCGTATCGATCACCTCGCGCCAGCCGTCCAGCAGGCTGGGCCGATAGACGCCAATGCCGCTGAACGTCAAGCGTGGCGCTCCCTCGTCGCGCACGCCGCCGTCCGCCTCCAGCACGAAGTCGCCCTGGGCATGCTCGGGCGGGTTGTCCACGAGCAGCAGGTGCGCCAGCCCGGCGGGTTGGGGCGGCAAGCTGGCGAGATCCGCATCGCACCAGATGTCACCATTGATGGCGAGGAAGCTGCCGCTGCCCAGCAGCGGCAGCGCGTTCAACATGCCGCCGCCGGTCTCCAGCGCCACCGGCCCTTCGTCGGCGTAGTGGATGCACAGTCCCCAGCGCGACCCGTCGCCGAGCATGGCCGGGAATTGCCCGGCGAGGTGGGACGTGTTGATGACCACCTGTCCGTAACCGGCCGCCGCAAGCCTCTCCAGGGTCCAGGCAATCAGTGGCTTGCCACCCACCGGCAGCAGCGGCTTGGGTGTGTGGTCGGTCAGCGGGCGCATGCGCTCGCCGCGTCCGGCCGCAAAGATCAAGGCGTGCTTCATGGGGTGGCGGGCACGCGGAGGTCGCGCGTGCCGACCAGGCTGCGCAGCAGATTCGTGAGCGCGTGCAGCTCGGGATGGCGTCCGGCCACCTCGACGACGTAGGTGTATACACGCGGCAGGTCGCCGAGGTAGGTGGGCTTGCCATCGCGGTAGTGCAGGCGGCTGAAGATGCCCAGGACCTTGAGGTGGCGCTGCAGGCCCATCAGGTCGAACCAGCGCAGGAAGCGGGCCGGGTCCGGGATTGCCGCAGCCAGGGGACTGCCGAGCAGGCGCTGGCGATAATCCTCCACCCAGGCTTCGACGCGCTGGCGGTCCCAGGCGATGTAGCAATCGCGCAGCAGCGACACCAGGTCGTAGGTGACCGGGCCATGCAGGGCATCCTGGAAATCGATGATGCCCGGGTTATACCAAGGCCTGGCGGCTTCGGCGCCGCCATCCTGGGGCGGTACCAGCAGGTTGCGGCTATGGTAGTCGCGATGCACGAAGCAGCGTGGCTGTTCCAGCGCCCCCTGCACCAGGGTGGCGAACGCAGTTTCCAGCACCCCGCGTTCCGCTACGGTGGGGCTGAGGCCCAGGTGCCGCCCGAGGAACCATTCCGGCATGAGTTCGAGTTCACGCATCAGGGCAGCGTGGTCATAGGGCGGCAAACCGTGCACATCCACGGCCATCTGCATGCGCAGCAGGGCTGCCAGCGCCGCGCCATACCAGCCGTCCACGCTGGCGGCGTCGAGCACCTCGAGATAGGTGGTGTTGCCGAGATCCTCGATGAGCAGGAAACCCTGGTCCAGGTCGTGGGCACGCACGCTTGGCACATGCAGTCCAGCCGCGGCGAGGCGGGCGTTGACGGCAAGCCATGGCCGGGCGTCCTCCAGCATCGGCGGCGCGTCCATCACGATCCAGCTTGGCCCGTGGCCGCAGGTGCGCCAATAACTGCGTGCGCTGGCGTCGGACGAGGCCGGGACCAGGCTGAGCCCGGCGTCGCCGAGGACGCTGCGCGCCCACGCCTGGCGTCGTGCAACGCGGTCGCCTGGGAGGCTCACGGACGGCGTAGCGGCTGGCGGCGGGCTTGGCGCAGGGTGGCTGGAAGCACGCCAGCCGCTTCCTTCCGGCGCCTGCCGACATTGACGGCAAGGTGGTCAATTAGTACCATTTTGGTCCCGATTGTGTCGCTTCATCCGTGTGGACTCATGTTACGCGTCAACCGCCTGACTGATTATGCCGCCGCGGTCATGACTTGCCTGGCGAGCCATGAGGACGAAGTGCTCAGCACCGTGCAGATTGCCGAGGAAACCCACCTCGAGTTGCCAACCGTCAGCAAACTTCTGAAGTCGCTCGGCCACGCGATGTTGGTGGAGTCGTTCCGGGGCGTCAATGGTGGCTATCGCCTGGCGCGCAGCGCGCGGGACATCTCGTTGGCTGAGATCGTGGTCGCCCTGGAAGGACCGATAGCGGTCACCGAATGCGGCATCGGCATCGGGCAATGCGACCGCGAGGCCACCTGCGCGGTGCGCGGGAGTTGGCAGCAGATCAGCGTCATCCTGGACGATGCCTTGCGTGCGGTCAGCCTGGCCGACATGAGCCGGCGCGTGGTCCACCGGCGGCCCGCCGCGGGCGTGCGTTGAGATGACGGTCCGGCTGGCCACGGCACTGGCACCAGTGCGGGAAAACCATGGATACCAAGATGAGCAATGAAGGCAGCGTGACCACCTTGCAGCAGAATGCGGAAGTCGCCGAGGCCCTGGGGCGCACCTATTCGGCTGGTTTCGTCACCAAGCTGGAGACGGTCAGCCTGCCGCCGGGGCTGGACGAAGGGGTGATCCGCAAGCTCTCGGCGATCAAGGAAGAGCCCGAGTGGATGACCGAGCGCCGCCTGCAGGCCTATCGCCATTGGCTGACCATGAAGGCGCCGAACTGGGCCAAGCTCAAGCTCGATCCCGTCGACTACCAGGCCATCAGCTATTACAGCGCGCCCAAGGCGCGGCCCAAATCCCTGGCCGAGGTCGACCCGGCGGTGCTGGAGACCTACGAGAAGCTGGGCGTGCCGCTGCACGAGCGCGCCGCGCTGGCCGGCGTGGCGGTGGACGCGGTGTTCGACTCGGTGTCGGTCGGCACCACGTTCCGCAAGCAGTTGGCGGATGCCGGCGTGATCTTCTGCTCGATGAGCGAGGCGATCCGCAACCATCCGGAGATCGTGCAGAAGTACCTGGGCAGCGTGGTGCCGATCGGCGACAACTTCTTCGCCGCGTTGAACTCGGCGGTGTTTTCCGATGGCAGCTTCGTGTTCATTCCCAGGGGCGTGCGCTGCCCGATGGAGTTGTCCACCTATTTCCGCATCAATGCACAGAACACCGGGCAGTTCGAGCGCACCCTGATCATTGCCGAGGAGGGCAGCCACGTTTCCTACCTGGAGGGCTGCACCGCACCCAAGCGCGACGAAAACCAGCTGCACGCGGCGGTGGTCGAGCTGGTGGCACTGGAGGGCGCGCAGATCAAGTATTCGACGGTGCAGAACTGGTATCCCGGCGACGAGAACGGCAAGGGCGGCGTCTACAACCTGGTCACCAAGCGTGGCGAGTGCCGCGGCGACGACTCCAAGATCTGCTGGACCCAGGTGGAAACCGGCTCGGCGATCACCTGGAAGTATCCCAGCGTGGTGCTGCGCGGCGACCGCACCGTGGGCGAGTTCTACTCGGTGGCGCTGACCCATCATTTTCAGCAGGCCGACACCGGCACCAAGATGACCCACATCGGCAAGGACACCAAGTCCAAGATCATCTCCCGCGGCATCAGCGCCGGGCGCAGCAACAACAGCTACCGCGGCCTGGTCAAGGTGGAGAAGAACGCCGACAACGCGCGCAACTACACGCAGTGCGACTCCCTGCTGATCGGCAAGCAATGCGGCGCGCATACCTTCCCGTACATCGAGGTCAAGAACCC
>DATNBK010000156.1:0-5594 GCA_035571995.1 Rhodanobacter sp. | reverse complement strand
CGGCAGGCCGTCGATCGGCAGGTAGCCGCGCGATGCCGCCGCCTGGGCCAGGCGCAGCTCCACTTCATGCACGGTCGCCAGCAGGGGAATGCGGCCTTGTTCGTCATGGTAGACGCCAATGCTGAGGTTGACCTTGTCGGGTCGCGGGTCAGCCAAAAAGGTTTCCACCAGGCCCAGGATGGGATCATCAGGGGCCAATTCCACCGACGCGAACAGGGACACGGCATATCCTCGGGTTGAATCGCCACGGATGTGGCAGCTTGCCATTGTAACCGTGCCGCGTCCGCCCGCCGATGCGCGGTGCAAACCGCGCTAGACTGGGGCATTGCCATCCGCCGGCCAGACCTCATGCAGGTTCAGGATCAAGCCGAGATTGTCCGTTTGCTGGTTGATTTGCGGGCGGAACATCGTGAGCTGGATGCCAGCATCGAGCGACTCGGCGCGACCACCGGGCGCAACGAGCTGCAACTGACGCGGCTGAAAAAGCGCAAGTTGCTGCTGAAGGACCACATCGCCAGGCTGGAAAGCAAATTGATCCCCGACCTCGATGCCTAGCCTCGCGCCCGGGCGGATGCGCTTGAGTACGCCACGTACGCTGCGTTCCGACCAGGTGGCGCTGGAACCCTTGGATGCTGCGCACGTGCCTGCGCTGGAAGCGGCCGCGGCCGATGGCGAGCTGTGGCAGCTGCGCTACGCCAGCGTACCGCCGCCCGGCGGCATGGCGGCTTATGTCGAGCAGGCCTTGCGTGCGCAGCAGGCCGGGCTGATGCTGCCGTTTGCCGTACGCGAGCTGGGGCACGGCGGGATCGTCGGCACCACGCGCTATTACGACCTCGACGCCGGCTTGCCACGGCTCGCTATCGGTTACACCTGGTATGCCCGGCGTTGGCAGCACACCGGCCTCAACACGGCGTGCAAGCTGCTGCTGCTGGAACATGCCTTCGCCACGCTCGGCTGCGTGGCGGTTGCCTGGCATACCGACATCCTCAACACGCGCTCGCAGCGGGCCATCGCACGCCTGGGCGCCACGCGCGAAGGGGTGTTGCGCGCACACAAGCGCCGGGCCGACGGCAGCATCCGCGACACGGTGTGTTTCAGCATGCTCGCCGCGGAGTGGCCAGCCGCGCGCGAAGCCCTGCGCCAACGCGGGCAGCGCCAGTCTGCTGTATCTGCGGCCGGACCACGCGGGACCTAGAGCAAGCGGTTGACCAGGCGGTCGAGTCGGGTGCGCTTGAGCCGCCTCAGGTTCTTGCGTACCGCCGGCGGATACTGCGTCGGCCGCTCGAGCGCGGCATCGTCCTCGAGCAGCGTCGCGTGTTGGCGCAACGCGTCCCACTCCGCCTGGTGACGGGCATGCAGCAGCCGCTGCGGATCGCGCAGTACCAGGGCGTTCTCCAGGTCCAGGCGCCAGGCGCGCGGGTTGAGGTTGCTGCCGGTCAGCACCGCAACCTCGTCGTCGATGAACAAGCCCTTGGCGTGATAGCTGTTCGCGCCATGGCGCCAGAGGTGGATGCGCAACTGGCCGCTGGCAATCTGCCGGCGGTGCCCACGCATGAAGCGGCGCAGGTTGTTCTCGTACAGGTAGGGCAGCAGGCCGATGGTCTTGAACGGCTGCCCTGGCGGGATGTAGAAATCGTTCGCGGTCTTGTCGCCGACCATGATGTCGATGCTGCAACCCCGGCGCAGCAGGCCGCCCACGGCCGCACGCAGGGGCCGCGGCAGGTTGAAATACGGCGTCAGCAGGATCACCTCGCGGCGCGCCTCGCGCAGCAGTTGCAGCACGGCAGCGTCCAGCGCGTTGTGCGTGCGGCCGAAGCCGAGCAGCGGCGCCACCGCGATCTCGCCCTCGCCCGGTACCTCGTGCGGAACGGTGTACGCGGCCTCGTCCAGGGCCGCGCGCAGGTCGCGGATGGTGCGGGCGAGTTGGCGTGGACTGGGCGCACCTGGCAGGTCCAGGCGGCAGGTGGCACCGGCCGGCAGCAGGTACTGCCTGGCGAAGCCGGCCAAGGCATCGGCCAGGGCGGCATGCCGCAAGAGGTGGTAGCGGTCCAGGCGGTAGGCCCCGTGGCGCGCGAGGTATACGTCGTTGAGGCTGGCGCCGCTGTAGAGCACGGTGTCGTCGAAGACGAAACCCTTGACGTGCAACACGCCAAACAGCTCGCGGTTCTGCACCGGCACACCGTACACCTCGATGCCTGATCCATGGTGCTCGCGGTAGCGGCGGTACATGGCCGAGTTGCCCTCGCTAGGCTGCTTGCCGATCAAGCCGCGTCGGGCCCGGTGCCAATCCAGGAACAGCGCGACCTGCAAGTCCGGCCGCCGCGCCTTGGCGGCATACAACGCATCCATGATCTCGCGACCGGCATCGTCGTCCTGCAGGTACAGGGCGACGATGACGATACGCCGGGTGGCAGTGGCAATCAGTTCGAGCAGGGCGGTGCGGAACGCGGCCGGGTCCGGAAGCGTGGTCACCGCGGTCGCCGCGACGGCGAACGCCGGCATCGGTGCGGTCCCCTGCGGCGTCGCGGCGCCGCGGCGCCGTGGCAACAAATGACGGGCAATGCGAATTGCGCCAGGAACCATCAGGTCATGCGCTGCAGTCTAGCCATTCCGGCCTTGGCACTCAGCCGCCCTGCACCGGGAAGGTCTGCGCGTGGCCCGACGTGGCCGCGCCTGCCGGTCGTGCCGGCGCGGCCTTCAGCGTGCGCGAACCGCAGGCGTAGACGCCCCAGGGCTGTGCGCCGTCCTTGGGATCGGCCAACGGCTTGATGGTGTCGGCGCCCTGCATTTGCGCGGCCGAATTGCGCGCCAGCACCTCGAGTTCGCTCGCCACCTTGATCTCGTTGCGATCGACCGGGCCGACCCGGTCCATGACCGAGACCGTGACCTTGCCCAGCTCACGGCAAGCGGAGACATCATCGTTCCACGCGGTGCGGATGTTCTTGGCGCCGCTGTCGAGCTTGATGCCCCAGTTGCAGCCGGCAAGCAGCAGCGTAGGGATGAGCAACAAGGCTTTGCGCATAGGGACTCCTGGATGATGCTGGAAAAGTCATGCCGCGCCGCAGCGCACGCGTCCATCGTAACGCCTGCGGCCGGCTTCCACCGCCTGGGAGCGTGGGCAAGTGAACGCCCACGCCCCCGGCGTTCAGGGTAGCGGCTTGCCCTCGCTGTCGAGGATGTGCACCTCGCCGAGCTGCAGCGCGCGCACCGGTCCCTCGATCTGGCGCAGGTCACCGACGATCACCCAGGTCAGCGCCCCGGGTTTGATGATCTCCTTGATCGCCGTCTCCGCGGCTGCCGGGGTCACCGCCTGCAGGCGCGCCTGCAAGGTCTGCACGTAGTCGTCCGGACGGTCGTATTGCACGATGCCGCTGACCGCGCGCAACACCGCGCTGGTGGTTTCGTAGCTGCCGGGCAAGGCGCGGATGCGCTGGTCGTTGACCTTGGCGATCTCCGCAGCGGTCAGTGGCCGATCGCCGACCACGGCACGCGCCTCCTTCAGCACCTCCAATGCCGACTCGGCAGTCTTGTCGGTCTGCACCGGGGCGAAGAACAGCATGGGGCGCTGGCCTTGCGCATCGATCAGCAGGCTTTGCGCGCCGTAGGCCCAGCGCTTGTCCTCGCGCAGGTTCATGTTCAGGCGCGAGGTGAACGTGCCGCCAAAGGCTCCGTTGGCCGCCTGGATGGCCAGGTTGTTTTCCGCTCGCGTGGACGGCGCCAACAGGCCGGCCAGGATCAGCGACTGCGGCGCGTCGTCGCGGTTGATCAGGAACACGCGCGGTTTTGATTGCGCGTCGACGGCGGCGATGTTCTTGCCCGGGATCGGGCTGGCGGGCGCTTGCCAGTCGCCGAACACGGCGTTGAGCTGCGGGATGATCTGCGCCAGGGTGGTGTCGCCGGCCACCAGGATGCGCACGTTGTCCGGGCGCAACCAGTCGTGCTGGAAGCCGCGCAGGTCGCCGGCGGTGAGCGCCATGATCCCGGCCTCGGTGCCCGAGCCGCTGAACGGGATGCCATAGGCGTGCTGGGTGCCGTACAGCAAGGGTGGGAGGGTCCGCAGCGCCATGCCGGTGGGCTGGGTCTTTTCCTGGGCTATGCCCGCCAGCCACTGGCCGCGCACGCGCTCGATGTCCTCGGCCTTGAAGGCCGGGTTGCGCACGATGTCGGCAAACAAGGCCAGCGAGGGCACGAGCTGCTCATTCAAGGCATTCAACGAGGCCGAGCACGCATCCAGGCCGCAGCCCACATGGGTGGCTGCGCCGAGCCGCTGCTTGCGCTCGTCGAGTTCCACCGAGTCCAGGCTGGCCGTGCTCTCGTTCATCAGCGCCGAGGCGAAGCTCGCGGTACCGAGCTTGTGGCCCTGGTCGGCGGCATAGCCGGCGTCAAACAGCAACTGCACCTGGGTGACCGGGATGGTGTGGCGCTCGGCCACGATCACCTCGATGCCATTGGCCAGCTTGCCGCGCTGCAGGGCCGGGAAGCTCAAGGCCGGGAACGACTCGACGGCGGGCACGCCCTGGCTGCGGTCGAGCGTGCTGGGCGTGGTGCGGTAATCCTGAGCCGGCGGCAATTTTGCCGGCGGCCGGCCGCCGGTCTTGCCGAGTGCGACCACGGCGGCGTCTTCCGCTTCCGGATTGAAGTTCTCACCGGCCGGCAGCACGGTGAGCGAGTAGTCGCCCATGCGCAACCAGGTATGCGCCGCGTCCTTGACGCTGGCGATGGTGGCCGCGGCGCTGCGCTCGAGGTCCTTGCGGTAGGCGCCCGGATCGTCGCGGTAGACCTGGCCTTCGGCGAGGATGACGGCCTTGCCGCCGAAGCCACCGACCTTTTCCAGGCCGCGGATGAAATGCGCGCGGTCGCCCATGCGCGCACGGTCGAGTTCGTCCTGCGTCGGGCCCTCGGCGAGGAACTTGTGCAGCTCGTCGTCGATCGCGGCCTTGACGTCCGCCGGGTCGACGCCGTCCTTCACGTCGGCCTGGATCTGGAACTGGCTGGCCAGGGCGAACGCATGCAGGTCGGCGCTGACGTCATCCGCCAGCTTGTCCTGGTACACCAGGCGCTGGTAGAGGCGGGAGGTCTTGCCGTCGCCCAGCACGCTGGCGGCAAGGTCCAACTGGATGGCGTCGTCGGTGCCGAGCTGCGGCACCACCCAGGTGCGGATCAGGCGCGGCTGGGCCACGTGGTCGTGCTGGATGCCCTGGGTCGGTTTGGCCAAGGGCGTGATCCAGGCTTGCTGGCGCGGCACCGGCGGCCCGGCGGGGATGTCGCCGAAATACCGCTCCGCCTTTTCCCTGGCCTGGGCCACGGTAATGTCGCCAGCCAGCACCAGGGTGGTGTTGGCGGCGCCGTAGTTGGCGTTGAACCAGTTGCGCACGTCGTCCAGCGATGCCGCGTTCAGGTCGTCCATCGAACCGATCGTGTCGTGCTGGTAAGGGTGGTTGGCCGGGTAGGTATGGGACAGGATGTTCTGGTCAGTGCGGCCGTAAGGACGGTTCTCGCCCTGGCGCTTCTCGTTCTGCACCACGCCGCGCTGGGTGTCCAGTTCCTCCTGGCCAATCGCGCCCAGGAGGTGGCCCATGCGGTCCGACTCCATC
>DATNBK010000155.1:0-2373 GCA_035571995.1 Rhodanobacter sp. | reverse complement strand
GCCGCGCGCGGGCGCGCGCCAGCGCAGCCAGCACCGGGTTGCTCGCGGTGCCGCTCTCGACGGCAGCCTTGCGCGCGGCCAGCTCGGCGGCGCGTTCGGCCTGCTGGCGCTGCAGGCGCGCTTCGCGGCGCCGGAAGTGGTTGCGGGCCGCGTCGGCATGGGCGGGGTCGTTGACGTGCTCCAGGGGCATCGGCACCAGCTCGATGCAGTCCACCGGGCAGGCCGCCACGCACAGCTCGCAGCCGGTGCAGTCCTCGGCCACGACGGTGTGCATGAGTTTGGGCGCGCCGATGATGGCATCGACCGGGCAGGCCTGGATGCACTTGGTGCAGCCGATGCAGTCGTGTTCGACGATGCGCGCCAGCATGCGCGGATGCTCGACGCCGTTCTCGGGATTGAGCGGCAGGGGCGACACGCCGAGCAGCGCGGCCAGTTTGGCGATGCCTTCCGCGCCGCCCGGCGGACACTGGTTGATCGGTGCCTCGCCGCGCGCGATGGCTTCGGCGTAGGGGCGGCAGCCGTGGTAGCCACACTGGCCGCACTGGGTCTGCGGCAGCAGGGCGTCGATGCGGTCGGCGAGCATCATGGCACGCTCAGCGTACCGTGGCTCCAGGCTGCGCGCCTTGATCCGCGTCTAGGAGGAACAGGTCCCCGCCGCCGGTTCCCGCCGAGAGGATCATGCCCTGGGACACGCCAAAACGCATCTTGCGTGCAGCCAGGTTGGCGATGAACACCACGTTGCGCCCGACCAGCTTGTCCGGCTCGGGGTAGGCCGCGCGGATGCCGGAGAAGATCTGCCGCTGACCGAGTTCGCCGGCGTCGAGCTCGAAGCGCAGCAGCTTGGTCGAGCCTTCCACGGCCTCGCAGGCAGTGACCTTGCCAATGCGCAGGTCGAGTGCGGCAAACTCGTCGATGCTGATTTCGACAGCCGGCCCGGCTGTGTGCGCTGTCGCGGGCTTGGCGCCGGCTTCTGCCGCACCCTGCTTTGCGGCTGGCGCAGACGCCTGCGCCGCTGGCTGGCCGGGGGCGCCCAGCGATTCCTTGGAGGCTTCAACCATGGCTGCGATGCGCTTGGGGTCGACGCGCGCCATGAGTGGCTTGAATTCGCCCACGGTGTGGCCGAACAGGGAGCGTCGCGCATCGTCGAAATCCGCGACCGGCGCGGCCAGGAACTGCTCGGCCGCGGCGACGCTGGCCGGCAGGATCGGTTTCAGCAGGCCGGCCAGCAGGCGGAACGCGCTCAGCGCCAGTGTGCATACTTGCCGCAGCTCGCCCTCGCGTGCCAGGTCCTTGGCCAGCAACCACGGCGCCTTGGCGGCAATGTAGGCGTTGACCTCGTCGGCCATGAGGACGAAGCGGCGGGTGACCTCGGCAAAATCGCCGTCCGTATACAGCTGCTCGATCCCGGCGTAGTGCTCGAGCAGGCCTTGCCACAGCGTGGCCTCGGCGTCGTCGAAGTGGTCGGCGAGCTTGCCGCCGAAATGCTTGTGCGCAAAGCCGGCGGTGCGGCTGGCGATGTTCACCCACTTGCCGACCAGGTGCGAGTTGATGCGCTCCTCGAAGGCCTTGAGGTCGAGATCGACGTCGACCGGCGCGGCGCTGAGCATGCTGGCGAAGTAGTAGCGCAGGAACTCGGGGTTGATGCCGGCGTCGAGATAGGTGCGCGCCTGGATGAAGGTGCCGCGCGACTTCGACATCTTGGCGCCGTTGACGGTGAGGTAACCGTTGACGTGCAGTGCGGTGGGCACGCGCATGTCCGCGCCGTGCAGCATGGCCGGCCAGAACAGGCCGTGGAAATTGATGATGTCCTTGCCGATGAAGTGGTGCATCTCGGCTGTGCTGGCGGGGCCGAGGAAGTCGTCGAACTTCAGCCCGGTCTTGTCGCACAGCGCCTTGAAGCTGGCCAGGTAGCCGATGGGCGCGTCCAGCCAGACGTAGAAGAACTTGCCCGGCGCGTCGGGTATCGGGAAGCCGAAGTAGGGCGCGTCGCGCGAGATGTCCCAGTCCTTCAGGCCACCGTCCAGCCATTCCTTGAGCTTGGCCGCCACGCTGGCGTGCATCACCGGCTGGCCGGCCGTGTACTTGCCCGCAAACCAGTCGCGCAGCAGTTGCTCGGACTTGCTGAGCTCGAAGAAGTAATGCTCGGAATCGCGCAGTATGGGCGTGGCGCCGGACATCACCGAGCGCGGCTCGATCAGGTCGGTGGGAGCGTAGGTGGCGCCGCAGTGCTCGCAATTGTCGCCGTACTGGTCGGGCGTGCCACAGTTCGGGCAGGTGCCCTTGATGTAGCGGTCCGGCAGGAACATCTGCTTTTCCGGATCGTAGAGTTGCTGGATGCTGCGCCTGGCGATGAGGCCGCGGTCGCGCAGGCGG
>DATNBK010000154.1:0-9245 GCA_035571995.1 Rhodanobacter sp. | reverse complement strand
ATGACGGCCGGTGCGCCAGCATCATCACTCCGCGGTGCACGGGGTTCCCATGGCCAAGTTACGTATCGGCATCTCCGGCTGGCGCTATCCGCCATGGCGCGGCCAGTTTTACCCCGAAGACCTGCCGCAGCGCCTGGAGCTGCATTACGCCTCGCGTCAGCTCAACAGCATCGAGATCAACGGCTCGTTCTATTCGCTGCAGCGTCCCGACAGCTGGCGCCACTGGTATCGCGATACCCCACGCGGCTTCGTCTTCTCGGTAAAGGCGCCGCGCTTCATCACCCACGTGCGCCGCTTGCGCGAGGTGGAGAAGCCGTTGGCGAACTTCTTCGCTTCCGGCGTACTGGCGCTGGGCGAGAAGCTGGGTCCGATCCTGTGGCAATTCCCGCCCAGCCTCAAATACGACCACGGCCTGTTCGATGCGTTCCTGGCCTCCCTGCCGAAGGACGGCGCGGCCGCGCTGGCCATGGCCAGGCAGCACGACACCCACGTAAAATATGTCGACGACCTGGAGCCGCGCCGGAACCATCGCCTGCGCCACGCCATCGAGATCCGGCACGACAGCTTCAAGGACCCGGCCTTCGTTGCGTTGCTGCGCAAGCACCGCGCCGCGCTGGTGATCTCGGACGCGGCAAGGAAATGGCCACGGCTGCAGGATGTCACCGGCGGCTTCGTGTACATGCGGCTGCATGGCGACAAGGTGCTCTACGCCAGCGGCTACACGGATGCGGCGCTGGATGACTGGGCGGCCCGCATCCGCGCCTGGATGGGGGGCGGGCAGCCCGGCGACGGCAAGGACCGGGTCAGCGCCGATGCGCCGCCGCATCGCAAGTCGCGTGACGTGTATTGCTACTTCGACAACGACATCAAGGTGAAGGCGCCATTTGACGCCTTGAAGCTACGCAATCGGTTGCCGCACTGACCGCCACAATGAGTCTGCGTCCTATGCAGGTGCCGGCTGAGTTCGGGCCCATGTCACCCCGGCGGATCCGGCCTGCGGCCTTGATCCGCCCTACGGCCAGGAAGCGCCCGACCGCCGCGCGGCTGGTGCAGTGCGGCTCAATCCACAAGGGACTTTCTGCGGTCGGGAGCGCTGGGACAGTGCCGCCCGGCATCCCCACGTTGCCGTTCAGGGCTCGGGGGGCTTCGCCGGAATGAAAGGCGAAACCGGGTCGCTGGCCGGGAACGTCTCCTCCAGGGCTTCGTCCTGGTTGTCGCTTGCCTTGTCCTTGCGCTGTTGGCGGGTTTGCGGACTTTCGGGGACAGGCGGCCCGTGTTTCTGGCCGGGAAGCTCGGGATCCTTGCGATCGTGGCTGGACATGCGCGCTCCTCTGGGCCGGTGGGTCCACAGCGTGGCGCCTGCCGTGTTAAGCCGCGATGTGCGTTCCGTCCATGCGGGGTGACCGGCGCCAGTGTCCAGGACGCAACCGCGCTGCCCCAGGCATGCATGTACGGGCTTTTCACCGCGACGTCAGCATGCTGCCTCCCGGTCGCCGCGGCGGCGCGCCGACGCTGCAGTTTGCATGCATGCCCTGTTGCCATGTGAAAAGGACTGGCAATGAGCGATGACCCTACCGAGCCGCTGGCGAAACGCGTCGCGGCGATCCTGGAGGACGAACACCCCGACTCCGCCGCCCTGGCCACGGTGTTGCGCGATGAGGACGTTGGCGACATCGCCGTGGTGGTGGACAAGCTCGAGCCGAAGCAAGGCGAACTGGTGTTGCGCGCATTGGACGAGGGCCGGGCCGCGGAACTCTTGACGCAGCTCGAGCCCGAAGCTCACCAGGGAACTCATTTGCTGCTACGACCTGCCGCAGTTCGAGCATTTTTGAAGCAGCTCTCGCCGCGTGAAGCGGCCCGCGTGGCGACCGACGCGCCGCGCGCCATGGCTGCTGGGCACCATGGTGCTGGAGCTGGGGGCCGGCCTGGTGATTGCCCGCTTCAACCAGGTCCTGGAGAAAATCATCCTGCTGGCTCGTTCATGCCGGTAATCTCGGCAGTCGCCGGCAACGTCGGCCTGCAAGCGGCGGCGATCACCGTGCGCGGCCTGGATACCGGCAAGACCAGCCTGAAAAACAGCGGCAAGGTGGGGGCCGGGCCGTTCGAGACCGCGTCCAGGACATCATCGGCTTTGGCGTCTTCCTCGCCCTGGCGACCCTGTTGCTGCAGTAGGCCATGCCGCCAGCGGCCCTGGCGGCCGCTGCCGTGTACTTCACCTCGCGTGGCCGTTCCGCGCCGCAAAGTGGACATCCGCGACACGCCTGGAACCACATCGATGCCCGAAGGCCCGTCCATCGTCATCTTGCGCGATGAAGCCGCCGCACTTGCCGGGCAGCTCATCAGGGATGCCAGCGGCAACGCGAAAATCGACCTGGAGCGGCTGCCCGGGCGTCGCGTGCTTGCCTTGCGCAGTTTCGGCAAGCAATTCCTGATCGAGTTGTCCGACGCATTGACCGTGCGCGTCCACCTGCTGATGTTCGGCAGCTACCGCATTGGCGAGGGACGGGACATCGCGCCGCGGCTCCACCTCGGTTTCGACGCCGGCGAACTGAATTTCTACAACTGTTCGGTGCGCCTGCTGGAAGGCGACCTCGACACCTTGTACGACTGGCGCGCCGACGTCATGTCCGACCGCTGGAATCCCCGGCTCGCGCTGGCCAAGCTGCGAGCGATGCCGCACACCCTGGCCTGCGACGCATTGCTCGACCAGGGCGTGTTTGCCGGCGTCGGCAACATCATGAAGAATGAGGTGCTGTTCCGCATCCGCGTCCATCCGCTGTCCACGCTTGGCGCGCTGTCCGCGTACAAGTTGCGCGAACTGGTGGCCCAGGCCCACGTCTACGCGTTCGAGTTCCTGGTCTGGAAGAAGGCCCACGTGCTGGCCCGGCATTGGCTGGTGCACAACCGAGGCCGCTGCCCGCGCCACGGCATCCCCTTGCAGCGTGCGTACCTGGGCAAGACGCATCGCCGCAGCTTCTTCTGCCTGCGTTGCCAAAAACTGTATACGGAAACCTGAGCCATGGCCGCGTCCGGTTCGCACAAAGTGGTGTATGCCGCGCTGGGTGGCAACCTGATGATCGCCATCGCCAAGTTCGTGGCTGCTGGATTCTCGGGCAGCTCCGCGATGCTCAGCGAAGGCGTGCATTCGCTGGTCGACACGGTCAATGAACTGTTGCTCCTGTACGGCCTGCATCGCGCCGGCATGCCGCCCAACCGCACCCATCCGTTCGGGTATGGCCGCGAGCTGTACTTCTGGAGCTTCATCGTTGCCTTGCTGGTGCTGGCCATGGGCGCCGGGGTCTCGCTATACGAGGGGGTGATGCATGTGCGCCATCCCGAGTCGATTGATCATCCCCTGGTCAACTACCTGGTGTTGCTGGTGTCGTTCGTCTTCGAAGGTGTGTCCTGGACTGTGGCGTTGCGCGAATTCCGCAAACGAAAGGGTCGCCTGGGCTACTTCCAGGCATTCCGCCTGAGCAAGGATCCCAGCACCTTCACCGTCCTGCTGGAAGACAGCGCAGCGCTGCTCGGCCTACTGCTCGCGTTGGCCGGCCTGGTCGGCGCGCAGTGGCTGGAAATGCCCGTGCTGGATGGCGTCGCTTCCATCGGCATCGCCGGGGTCCTGGCCGTGTCCGCCACGCTGCTCGCACGGGAAACCAAGGGACTGCTGATTGGCGAGACCGCCCAGCCGGCGGTGAGCGAGGCCATCCTGGCGATTGCCAACGGCGATGACGGCGTGCGCTGCGCCAACGGCGTACTGACGGTACAGATGGGACCGAACCAGGTAGTGGCTGCGCTGAGCGCGGAGTTCGAGGACGCGCTGTCCACGCCGCAAATCGAGGCCTGCGTCAATCGCATCGAGAAGCAGGCGAAGGAGGCGCACCCAGAAATCGTCTCGCTGTTCGTCAAACCGCAGACCGCCGAAGTCTGGCGCGCGCGGCGCAAGCAGCTTGAAAGCACCGCGCAAGAGCTGGATTCATGAACCATGGCCCAACTGAGCCTGTTCGGCACTGACCGCCAGGAGCTGCTGGACGACGCCACCGGGCGCATCGCCCTGTTTCCGGACCTGGTGGACGAGGTCATCGCACGGCGCTGGTTCGACGAGCTGCAGGCTGGCGTCCCCTGGCGCGCCGGCACGCGGCAGATGTACGAGCGCGAGGTCGAGGTACCGCGTTTGCGCGCACACTTCCAGGTCGACGACGAGGACCTGCCGGCCGCCCTGCACGAGGCGCTCGCCGCGGTGGTGGCGGCGGTGGCTGCGCCGTTCGACAGCATCGGCCTCAACCTCTATCGCGACCAGCACGACAGTGTCGCACCACACAACGACAAGCTCTCCGACCTGGTCCGCGGCCAGCCGATTGCCCTGCTCTCGCTCGGCGCCACGCGGCGCATGACCATCCGTGCGAAACGACCGCCGCGGCACGTGCTCCAGGTGGACCTGGTCGCCGGCAGCCTGTTGCTGATGAGCTGGGAAACCCAGTTGCACTACGACCACGCCATCCCGAAGCAGCGCACGCCGGTCGGGGCCCGCATCAGCCTGGCGTT
Source organism: Rhodanobacter sp. (assembly GCA_035571995.1). GTDB lineage: Bacteria > Pseudomonadota > Gammaproteobacteria > Xanthomonadales > Rhodanobacteraceae > Rhodanobacter. The sequence continues at coordinate 4,700 of DATNBK010000154.1, read as the reverse complement.
CCGCGTGCGCGGACCGCAGGCAAAACCCCGTCAATCCCGTCCCGGCACGCAACCGTAGCGATACCAGTCGAGCACCGCCTGGGGCAGGAAGTCCTGCAGTTCCATGTCCAGCGCGGCCAGCAGATCCAAGGTTTCTCGGAGCGCCTCGGCCGCGCGGCGGTCCGGGACACCGGATGCTGGCAAGTTGAAATGTTCATAAGCGACTGCGTCCAGCAAGCGCGCCGACCAACCGTAGAGCACGTCGTGGGCTGTCGCCAGGCGCCGCCGCAGCCACGCGGCCAGCGGCGCATGCAACACATGGCCGCGTTCGGCCGCCAGCATGCGCGCCATGCTCACGACTTCCGGCGCCACGCCGGCAAACCATTCCGTGCCTCCGGCAGCCACCTCGCGCACCGCCAACGGCGCGGGCGCGCGCATCGCGGCCACGTGGCGGATCAAGGCGCGTTCGATGAAGCGCGCTTCACGCACCGTATCGGCCTCGACCAGCAGCGCCCGCTCCAGGTCGAAGAATTCGAAAAAACGCCGATGCAAGGCATGCAGGCGTTGCAGCGGATCGCGCGAGAACCCGACCTTGAGGATGTCCCGCTCACGGCACGGCAGGACGTAGACCCACGCCCGCCCTGCGCCAATCACTTCCGGGAAGTAGCCAGTCTCCCTCATGCGCGTAGCCTGCCACCGTCGGTTTCACTGCCGCATGACGAAGCGCGGCCTAGGCTGTTCGCTGCCACCGCCGCGGCCCGTACCATGGCAAAGTCCAAACGTCCCGCCCTGTCCGCGTTCGGCATCAATTGCACGTTGAAGCCGTCCGGCAAGGCGTCATCCACGCAGAAACTGCTGGATCAGTTGCTGGAGGCCATCAAGCAATATGACGTGGCCACCTCCAGCGCGCGCATGGTGGACTTCGACATCAAGCCGGGCGTGAGTGCGGACGAAGGCGATGGCGACGACTGGCCCGGAATACGCCGCCGCATCCTCGACGCCCGGATCCTCGTGATGGCCACGCCGATATGGATGGGCCACCCGAGCAGCCTGGCGCAACGGGTGCAGGAGCGGATGGACGCGTTCCTGGACGAGATCGACGAGGAGGGCCGCTACCCGACGTTCGGGCGCGTGGCCGTCGTCGTCGTCGTCGGCAACGAGGATGGCGCGCATCACGTGAGTGCCGAGCTGTACCAGGGCCTGGCCGACGTGGGCTTCACGATCCCGGCGGGCAGCTCCGCCTATTGGGTGGGTGAGGCCATGGGCGAGACCAACTACAAGGACTTGAAAAAAACGCCCAAGCCCCTGTCCCAGGCGATCCAGACGCTGGCCTGCAATGCGATCCACTTGGCCCGGTTGCTCGACGCGTCGCCTTATCCCGCCCCGCAAAAGTCCTGACGCGCCCGCCCTTCCCCTCGCCGAGCACCGTGGACCCCGGTGGATTCCTTGCGCAAGGGGAGCGGCAAAGCCGGAGGCCACCGTGAAATTGAAAAGCGGCTATCCGTACTGGGCAGTCAAGAACGGCTTGATGCACGCGTTTCCCCGGCTCGAGCGCGATGCGGGCTGCGAGGTCGCCGTCGTCGGCGGCGGCATCAGCGGCGCGCTCGTCGCCAACGAGCTGGCCGCCCACGGCCACGAGGTGTGCGTGGTCGAGGCCCGTGACATCGGCTGGGGCAGCACCGCCGCCAGCACCGCCCTGCTGCAATATGAAACCGACACGCACATGACCGAGCTGGCGGAACGCCTGGGCGAGGCCGACGCAGCCTTGGTGTACCGCGCCTGTGCCGACGCCATCGGCATGTTGCGGGAACTGGCGACCGAGGTGGGCGACGTCGGCTTCGCCAGCATGCGCAGCCTGTACTGGGCCAGCCGCAGGCGCGACCTGGAGTCGTTGCAACAGGAATTGGCGCTGCGTGCCAGGCATGGCCTTGCGGCGTCCTGGATCGGCCCCGGCGAGTTGCGCGACGCCTGGGGCCTCGAGGCGCCGGGCGCGATCCTGAGCAGCCCGGCCGCGCGGATCGACCCGTACCGTATGACCTGCCGCGTGCTGGCGCGGCTCGAGCGCATGGGCGTCCCCGTGTACGACCGCACGCACATCGCGCGCCTCGAACCGCGGCCGCGCGGCGTCAGGCTGCACACGGACGATGGCGCCTGCCTGCGCGCCCGCAACGTGGTGCTGGCCACCGGCTATGAGGCGCAAGCCTGGCTGGCGCAAAGGGTCGCCCGCAACCGCAGCACGTATGCCTTCATCACCGACCCGATGCCGGCCGGCACGCTGCGCGGCCTCGACAATACCTTGTTGTGGGAGACGGCGCGGCCGTATCTGTACCTGCGCGGCACCGATGACCACCGCATGCTTGTCGGCGGCGCGGATGATGCCCTCGACATTCCCCGGCGCCGCGACCTGCGCGTGGGACTCAAGACGCGACAACTGCTGCGCCAGGCAGCGCGCGTGCTGCCCGACCTGGAGCTGGGGCCGACCTTCGCGTGGGGCGGCACGTTCGCCGAGACCGGAGACGGCCTGCCGTTCTTCGGCCCGCATCCCCAGCATGGACGCCACGTGCATTTCGCCATGGCCTACGGCGGCAACGGCATCACCTACAGCATGCTTGGCGCGCGACTGATCCGCGCGCTCCTGGAGCGGCGGCGCCACCGGCTGCTGCCGCTGTTTTCCTTTGCACGTCTGGAGCGGACCAAGGCGGGCTGACACCGCGCCAATCCGCCGCGGCCGCTGCCACTGCCCGACAGCCGCGGCCACCTCATGCGGCTGTCGCGGGCGACTGGCACTCCTCGTGGCCGCAGTTGCAGGGCGCGTCCGCTCCACGGGACGGCTCACCCTCCTCGGCGGCACGGCAGTGGTCGCTGCAATACCGGTGGTCGTTGGCTACGGTGCAGTTGCAGCCCTGGTGGTGGCATTGCTCCTGCGCGTGATCGATCTGCATGCTTGCCTCCTGGCGAAGAAAGCGGTTGCGGTCACTTGCAACGTCAAATCAGTGACGGGGGCCTTCCAGAGGCCCGCGGTTCCGCTGCCCTGACGCGCGTGACGGGAGGGCATTCTGGTCATCATCCGGTGACCACGGCGTGATGGCGGGCCGATCCCGGCGTGGACGCGACCGAGGCGCGGCCGTCACGCGCACCACGGTCTACTGCCATCACAGGGGAGCCTTCCCAACCAGGAGCAAACATGAGCAACGACCATGACATCAGTGTCCTCAACGGCCTCATCGCCACGACACTGGACAGTGCAGACGGCTACGCGGAAGCGGCCAAGGACGCCAAAAGCGAATCATTGACGGGCCTGTTCCGCAGCCGCGCCAACGAACGCCGCACGGTAGCCACGACGTTGCAGGAATGCGTGCGCTCACTCGGCGGCGAAGCAGAGGATGAAGGCACCGTGCTGGCCTCCGCCCACCGCATGTTCGTCAACCTGCGTACCAGCCTCACCAAGGACGACAACAAGGCGGTGGTCGACGAGGTGGAGCGCGGCGAGGACCACATCAAGCACAAGTTCGAGGACGCGTTGAAGGACCGGGAACTTTCCGCACACACGATGACCGTGGTGAGCGAGGCGTACGCGTCGGTCCGCAGCGGCCACGACCAGATGCGCAACCTGAAACAGGCGATGGACGCAGCGTAGGCGCAGTCCTGTCTCCCGCGCCGTGTTCAGGCGCGACAGAAGGCCGGGATCAGCCGGCCTTCTTTTTCTTCACATCCTTGGACGCTGGCTTGCCCGCCGACGCCTTGCGCGTCGACTTGGTCTTTGGCTTCGCCTTGGCGGCGGCCTTGGTTCCTCCTGACTTGCCGGCTGCCTTGCCCCCGCTTCCGCCCGCCGGCGTACGCTTGTTGCTCGCCAGGCTTTTCTGCAGCAGTGACATGAAGTCGACGACGTTGGTGGTGGCGTTTTCCGGCACCTCGTCATCGTCATCCGGCTGGGCCGACACGACGCCCTTGGATTTCATCCGCTGCTCGATCACCTTGCGCAGGCGGTCGCGGAACTCATCGCGATAGTCGGCCGGATTCCAATCGTCGCTCATCGATTCGATCAATTGTTCGGCCATCTGGATTTCCTTGTCTGAAATCCGGTACTGCGCCGCCTGGCCTTCGGGGATCTTGTAGTCCTCCGCGTCGACCAGCTCCTGCGGATAGCGCATCAGCATCAACAGCAGGGCGTTGCCACGCGGCATCACCGCGGACAGGTATTCACGCGTGCGGATCACCACCCGGGCGATACCGATGCGGCCCGTCCGCTTGAGCGTTTCACGCAGCAGCACGTAGCCCTTTTCCGCCTTCTTGCCCGGCACCAGGATATAGGGTTTCTCGAAATATTCGGGGCCGATCGAGTCGGCGGCGACGAAGGTTTTCACGTCGACCACCTCGCGCCCCTCGGCGGCGGCCGACTTGATATCCTCCGGTTCCAGCACGACGTAGCTGCCTTTGGCGTACTCGAAGGCCTTGACGATTTCCTTCCACGGCACCTCCTCGCCGGTTTCGGCATTGACCCGCTCGTAGCGCACCGGGGTATTGCTGCGGCTGTCCAGCATGCGGAAATGCAGGTCGACGCTGCGTTCGCCCGACATCAGCGAGACCGGCACGTTGAGCAGGCCGAACGAGAGGGTTCCACTCCAGATGGGACGTGCCATGGCGTGCGTTCTCCAGAAGACGGTGGTGCGGTCAGGACGCCTTCCGCTTGTTCTTCGCGCGGGTCGCGGCTGCCTTCTTCG